>JBEKVW010000007.1:0-39895 GCA_049513695.1 Dehalococcoidia bacterium
TCCGTCCCTCCCTCCGTGGATAGATGGCTGGAGGGCTTTAAAGCCATCGCACCGATTAATTATGTGAAGAAGGTATCCCCCAGGCCGCTCTTGCTGGTTCATGGTGATAAAGACGAGACCGTGCCGGTGGAGCAGGCCGAGCGGCTTTACGCCGAGGCCGGCGAACCCAGGCAGAAGGTGATATTGCCCGGCGCCGGGCACCGGCTGCGTCAGGATGAGCGGACAATCAAGGTAACCATGGACTGGTTAACGGTCCACTCGAAGTGAGCAAAACCCTCGCTAAACATTTGTGAAATTTATCCACCGGGCAACCTGCGTTAAATTGACCGTCAAGCGCTAAAAGCCTTATAATCCATATGTAATCCGATGCATGATTTGCACGAAAGCTGCGGCATTTTCGGTATTTACGCCCCCGGAGTAGATGTAGCCAGAGTAACTTTCTTTGCCTTATACGCGCTTCAACACCGCGGGCAGGAAAGCGCCGGCATCGCTACCGCCGAGAGCGGGAAGATCTATATACATACGGATATGGGCCTCGTATCACAAGTATTCAACGAAGAGGAACTGGCACAGCTTAAAGGCAACATCGCCATCGGCCATAACCGCTATTCCACTACAGGCTCCAGCGTACTCTGCAATGCCCAGCCCGTGCTGGTCGGAACGGTCGACACCAGCCTGGCCCTGGGCCATAACGGCAATATAACCAACTCCGGCTCGCTGCGAGCCGAGCTTGAAGAAAAAGGCTTCAGCTTTAACTCATCGACCGATTCCGAGGTGATAGCCGACCTTATACTGTCGGCTCCCGATAAAGATATCGAAGGCAAGATAAAATACGCCATGCACCGCCTGCAGGGCGCATACTCCCTGGTGGTGCTGTCTAACGATAAGCTCTACGGTGTGCGCGACCCAATGGGCGTCAGGCCCCTGTGCCTGGGCAGTCTGGACAGCGGCTGGGTGCTGGCTTCGGAGACCTGTGCCCTCGACCATGTCGGCGCACAGTTCATTAGGGAGATCGAGCCCGGTGAGATCGTAACCATCGACGCCGGCGGCGTGCGCAGCATACGCATCGAGAGCATACGAAAAGCACTCTGTATCTTTGAATATATTTATTTCGCCCGGCCGGACAGCGTACTTAACGGCAAGCTGATCTACACCATCCGCGAGAGGATGGGGGCCATACTCTCGCGCGAGTACCCTGTGGATGCTGATATCGTGATCGGAGTCCCGGATTCCGCCACGGCGGCCGGCATTGGCTATGCCAGGGCATCCGGCATCCCTTACCATGAGGGGCTGCTTAAGAACCGCTATGTAGGCCGCACTTTTATCGAGCCCGACCAGAGACTGCGCGAGCTGGGCGTGCGTCTCAAGTTCAACCCGCTCTCGCAGGAGATATCGGGCAAACGGCTTATCGTGGTGGACGACAGCATCGTGCGAGGCACCACAACCCCCAGGGTCATCAATATGCTGAGGAAGGCCGGGGCGCGGGAAGTGCATATGAGGATCTGTGCGCCGCCCATTCGCTATCCCTGCTTTTTCGGCGTGGATATGGCCACGCGCTGGGAGTTGATCGCTGCCCAGAAATCCGTGTCGGAGATCAGGGATGCCATAGTCGCCGATACGCTGGGTTATATGAGTATGGAGGGGCTGATCGAATCTGTGGGGCAGCCCAGCGATATATTCTGTGCCGCCTGCTTCACCGGAGATTATCCCATGCCGGTTCAGCTCGAGATGGATAAACTGCAACTGGAGACTCTGCCCATGACCTCTGCGAGGAGCCTCAGTGAAATCGAGACGTAAAGATGCCTACAGTCAAGCCGGCGTAGACATATCCGCTGCCGATAAGACCAAGGATCTCATTAAGGAGCTTGCGCGCTCCACCTTCCGCCCTGAGGTCCTGACGGATATCGGCCACTTCGGAGCTTTTTTCAAGCTCAAGCAGTATCATGACCCGGTGCTGGTCTCCAGCGCCGACGGCGTGGGAACCAAGCTCAAGATAGCTGTGCTGATGGACAAACACGATACGGTAGGCGTGGACCTGGTTAATCACTGCGTCAACGATATCCTATGCTGCGGCGCCAGCCCGCTGTTTATGCTCGACTACATCGCCCTGGGCAAGCTCATACCTCACAAGGTGGCGGCCATTATTTCGGGGCTATCGCAGGCCTGCAAAGAGGTCGATTGTGCCCTGATCGGCGGCGAGACGGCGGAGATGCCTGGCATGTACAAGTCCTCCGACTACGACCTGGTCGGCTTCATCGTGGGCGTCGTGGAAAAATCCAGGATCATAAAAGGTGAAAAGATCTCCGAGGGGGACATCGTTTTGGGGCTGCCCTCCACCGGTCTGCATACTAACGGCTATTCCTTGGTGCGCAAGGTGTTCGGCATCGACCGAGATGCGCTGTCTTTGAAGATGTTTTATCCCGAGCTGGGCATGACGCTGGGAGAAGCCCTGCTGCAGTCCCATCGCTGCTATCATAATGACCTGAAACCATTCCTGGATAATATTCACGGCCTGGCCCATATCACGGGCGGCGGATTCGTGGGCAATATACCACGCATATTGCCTGAAGGCCTGGCAGTACAGATCAACCGCTCAGCATGGAGGATACCGGGCATATTCGAGCTCATTCAAAAACGCGGGAAAATCAGGGATGAAGAGATGTTCCATGTATTCAACATGGGCATCGGTATGGTCGTTATTTGCTCTGAAAGGGATGCAATGATTGAGAGGCTTACTGGCGGTCTCTCGAATGCTGTGAAAATCGGCAGTGTGGTCAGATCCAACGGCAGCGAAAGAGTCATAATACAATAAAGGGGGGTTCGTATGCGCGCTATCCTCAGCGTATCCAACAAAGCGGGAATCGTTGATTTCGCCCGGGAACTGCTGGATTTAAAGGTGCATGTATACAGCACGGGAGGCACCAGGAAGTCGCTCTCGGAGGCCGGCTTGAAAATACACGGCGTCTCGGACATCACCGGTTTCCCCGAAATACTGGACGGACGTGTGAAAACGCTGCACCCCATGGTGCACGGGGGCATCCTGGCGCGGCGTGACCTGCGAAAGCATATGGACGAGCTGGAAAAACATAAGATCAGCCCCATCGATTTAGTCGTAGTCAACCTCTATCCCTTTGTAGAAACCGTCTCCCGCAGCGGCGTTACGCTGGAAGACGCGCTGGAAAATATCGATATCGGCGGCCCCACCATGATACGCGCCGCTGCCAAGAATTTCCCGCACGTGCTGGTGGTGGTTGACCCCGCGGACTATGAAGATGTTATCTCGATCTTGAAAACCAACAAGATCGACTTTGCCTTCCGCAAGAAACTAGCGCAGAAGGCGTTTCAGCATGTGGCGCTTTACGATACGGCCATCTCCCAGTACCTGCTGGAAGGGGAAGCCTTCCCCGATAACCTTACCCTGGCGCTCAAGAAATCCTATAACCTGCTCTACGGCGAAAACCCGCATCAGGCGGCCGCTCTATATATCGAGAAAGTGGCCGGCAGAAAGACATGGGGCATCGCACAGGTCAAGCACCACTCGGGTCCCGATCTATCTTTCAACAATTTCCTGGACATCGATTCAGCCTGGAACGTGGTGAGCGATTTTGAGGAGCCGACCGTGGCCATCATCAAGCATACCAACCCCTGCGGACTGGCTAGCAACCATGACCTTCCCGAAGCTTACCGCCGGGCGCTGGCGGGCGATCCGGTCGCTGCCTTCGGCGGTGTTGTAGCTGTCAACAAGGTCGTGGACATTGACCTGGCAACTGAGGTGGATAAGACCCATTTCGATGTTATCATAGCAACTGGCTACTCTGAGGAGTCGCTCAAACTGTTAGGGCGCAAGAAGACCCTGCGGCTGGTATCCATGCCACCCGAAGCCAGGGTGCCCAAGGGCAATATCGTGGAGTTCCGCCCCATCACAGGAGGGTTCCTTTCGCAGCTCAAGGACTTCTACACTGAGGAGGAGTTCAAGCCCAAAGTGGTAACCAAACGTAAGCCCACCAACAAAGAATGGGACGACCTGTTCTTTGCCTGGAGGGCGGTCAAGCATATCAAGTCCAACGGAATCACGCTCGTCAAGGACTGCACTCTGATGGGCATGGGGGCGGGACAGCCCAACCGCTCGGTCAGCGCACAGATCGCACTGGAGCGTGCCGGCGACAGGTCCAAGGGCTGCGTGATGGGGTCGGATGCCTTCATACCTTTCCCGGATACAGTGGAGCTGGCAGCCAAAGGCGGCGTCACGGCCATTATACAGGTGGGCGGCTCTATGCGTGACCAGCAGTCTATCGAGGCAGCCGATAAATACGGCATGGTGATGGTATTTACGGGAGTCCGCCATTTCAAGCATTAGCCTGAAGAGGGTAAAATAGGGGGGCAGAAGGTAAGCCATGTTGATTATCAATATTGACACCTTTGAAGACGCCAGGAAGAAGCTGGCCGATCCTGCCCTGAGACAGGAAGGTATCGATATTCTCAGGAAAATACTCGAAATAAAGCAGGCGCATCTCTGGCGATCGGAAGCTATAGCTCCCTGCTGCGGTAACCTGGGAGGCTTTGCCTGCCAGCTAAACGAGGAGACCAACCTGCTGGAGAAGGCCTTGCCGTTGATAGAGAAAGGCGACCTGGCCTCGGCATCGCCCATGCTGGACCGTCTGGCGCTGCTGATAAGCTACGGCATGGGCCAGAAGGAGACCCCCGAGCTGATAGAGCGGCTGACCGCTTCCCCGGGGCAGGAATCAGTTTAGTTTACGTGCGCAGGTGATGATGTCTTCTATAACGGAGTTGGGCCAAATTGTATCAACCCTGCCGCCGCAAACACAGCGGATCTTCAATCACATTTTTTCCGTCAATGTTCTCAAGGGTACACTTAAACCACCCACTCAAATGCTCCCCTGGATAGAAGAACGTTTTGGCTCGGTGGACAAAGTAACCCGTCAGAATGTAGTCAGGGTAACTAACCTGGTAACCACAGAGAGTTCCATATTTAATCCCCTGCGCTCACTTCGCCCGCATGACTTCAGTCAGGCAGCTACAGATGAATCGCGGAATACACCTATAGTGGATGATGACCCCTTTTCCAGCCCGCTCGACAGCACACCGGAAGATCCCTTCGGCAGGGTGAAAGGAAAATACTGCATCACTGCGAGCAATGTAGCCAAGTTCGAGCAATATCACTGTGTGGTCATATTCAAAAACCATGAGCCTCTTAGCTTTAACCGCAGTGAGGTCGCGGACTATATAGAGACAGGCTGGAAATGGGCTCAGAAGGCACATGCTTATGACCCATCAGCCAAATATTGCCTTTTCCTCTGGAACTGCACCAATCGGGCAGGCGCTAGCATAATGCACGGGCATGCCCAGGTGATTATAGGCAGCGGCTCCCATTATGCCAAGGTCGAGCAACTGTGCACAGCAGTATCCGGATACAGCAATAAATATGGCCGAAACTATTTTAATGATCTCTTCATGATACACCAGGCGTTGGGGCTGGCCTGGAAGTCGGGTGATGCAAGGACGATCGTATACCTGTCGGCACTCAAGCAGAAGGAAGTTATGGTGCTGGGTCCCGCCCTGGACGATTATTTCACCGGTTCTATATATAGCGTGCTGTCTTGTTTCCGCGATCGGCTGCAGGTTAAATCGTTCAACCTCGGTATTGTCTTCCCTCCGCTGGGCGATGTTTCCGGATGGGAGGGCTTCCCTCTGATCGCCAGGATGGTGGACCGCGGTGACACGGGAGATTTGTCCTCGGACATCGGAGCTATGGAGTTCTATGGCGCCAATGTGGTCAACAGCGATCCCTTCGAGACGGCCAGGGCCTTAGCAGAATCGTTTAGCAGTTAGCGCGGAATGTCACTATGGTCATATTCCCGGACCCTATTGTGTAATAATATTTATTATCCAAAACAGCGAAGGAAGGCAGGACAGAATAATTGAGCTTGCATGAGCACGGTGGGCCGGGAACCGCCGCAAAATTGAGCTACGGGATAGCTATCACCGCCGCTGTGCTGGTTATTGAGGTGGCAGGCGGCGTTCTATCCAACAGCCTGGCGCTTTTAAGCGATGCCGGCCACGTTTTTACCGATGGCGTCGCACTGCTGCTGAGCTGGTACGCGGTCAGGCAGGCGGAGCGGCCCTCCAGCAGCCGCATGACCTTCGGATATTACAGGGTGGGCGTAATTATCGCCATCGTCAATTCTATGAGCATAGTGGTGATAGCCGGCGTTATTTTATACGAGGCCTACCGGAGGTTCTTCGAAAGGCCTGAGATCAACGGCGGGATGATGCTGGCAGTGGCGGTGGTAGGCCTGGCAGCCAATGTATTTGTGGCCGCCTGGCTGCACAGGGAGCAGGGCCGGAGCATTAATATTAAGAGCGCTTTCTGGCATGCGCTGGGCGACGCCCTGGCTTCGGTAGGCGTGATCGCTGGCGCAATCATCATCATGTTCACAAAACTTTTCTGGGTCGATGCCGTGGTCAGCGTGCTTATCAGCCTTATCATTTTGTTCGGCGCCTGGGGCATCTTCAGGGAAGGGCTGCGCATCCTGCTGGAAGCCGTGCCCGGCGATATAAGGGTTTCCGAGGTGGTGACGGCCTTGAAGGTTATCCCCGAGATCAGGGATGTGCACGACTTGCACGTTTGGAGCATCTCCTCCAATCTAAATGCCATGAGCAGCCATGTGGTCATAGACGATTGCTCGGTCAGCCAGGCCGAAAATATACGCCGGCGCATTGAGGATACGCTGAGGGAGAAGTTCGGCATCGGCCATACCACGGTGCAGTTCGAGTGCAATCAGTGCTCCGATAACGGGCTTTTCTGCAAAATGACGCCCGATGACAATGATCAGAACAGGCCGGGTGATTGAAAGAAGAGGAAACGGATATTAACAGTAAACGTCGGGCGCCGGTCATCAATATAGCCCACAGGGGCTACGGTCGCGATTTTCCCGAAAATACGCTGGAAGCGTTTAAAGCAGCACTGGAGCTGGGTTCGGATGGCATCGAGTTCGACGTGCAGGAGACGGCCGACGGCGAATTTTTCATTTTTCACAATGACGAGATCGAGGGAACAAAGATAGCCGATATGCGGGCTGCCGATATCCGGGAGGTCAGGATACAGGGGAAATACGTTATCCCTCCATTGGAGGAGGCGCTGGCCAAGTGCGTCGCCGCCATGATATTGATCGTCGAGCTCAAGCAGGTGCAGTCGCTGGAAAAATTCCTGGCGATATTACGCAGCCATATCAATGTGGCACGCGTGATCATCGTATCTTTCGACCACGAGTTGATATCCCGGCTGGCCGTATTGGCACCCGACATCATGCGGGCGGTGATCACAAACGCTCCGGTGGACCGCCCAGCGGAGATAACCAAGGCTGTAGGGTCTGCCGCCATAGGCCTGCGCTGCCAGGATGTCAATGCGGAATCGGTTTCCAGGCTTCATCGAGACGGCACGATGGTATTTGTCTGGGGTTGCCCGGATGCACGTTCCGTCCGAGCCGTAATGAAGTTCGATATTGACGGGGTGATCTCGGACTTCCCCGATGCGGTTAAGGAAGGCAATGCAGATAGAGACTAACTTCATATACTGCGGCGATTGCCTGGAAGGCCTCAAGAGAATTCCCCGGGATTCCGTCCATTTGATCTATATCGATCCCCCCTTCAATTCCAACCGTGAACACCGGGCTCAGGGCAACCAGTCGGTAAAACGCAGTTTTAAAGATAAGTTCGAAGATATAAACTCCTATCTGGACTATATGCGACCGCGGCTTAAGGAGATGTATAGAATCCTAAAGCCTACAGGCTGCTTTTTCTATCACTGCGACTGGCATGCATCCCACTATATAAAGGTACTGCTGGATGCCCCTGATTTATTCGGATACGATAATTTTCTGAATGAAATCGTATGGTGCTACAAGTCAGGCGGCGCAAGCCCCGGGAAACGCTTCAGCCGCAAACACGATATCATCCTTTTTTACGCTAAAACCCGGGCCTACTGCTTCAACAGACTTCAGGAGAAATCGTATAACCGAGAGCGCAAAGCGTATAAATTCAAAGGCATCCAAGAATACCGTGATGATGAGGGCTGGTACACGTTAGTGGGTATGAAAGATTACTGGGAAATCAACATGGTCGGGAGGACCAGCCGCGAGCGTCTGGACTACCCAACTCAAAAACCCCTGGCGCTGCTGGAAAGAATTATCGGCGCCGGCAGCAACGAAGGGGACATCGTACTGGATGCCTTCTGCGGCTGTGGGACCACCCTGTCGGCAGCGCAGAAATCAGGCAGGAGGTGGATCGGGATGGATATCTCGCCGGCTGCCTGTGAACTATCTGCGGTGCGAATTCAGAACAGCTTCGGGCTCAAAGCAGGCCGGGAATTCTCGGTTAAAGGTTTAACCCGCAAGGTAAAAGGGAAGTCCAAAGTCGGTTAATGTTATTATAATAGCCCGTTGCCTTAAATCCACTGTTAAATAAAATGAAAACTTCGATTCTCGACCAGTTAAGGTCGTTCATACTTCCCTTTATGGTCCTGCTGATCATACCGGCGGCCATCCTGTGGCAGACCGGTTTCAGGATCGGTTGGCGGCTGGGACTGCCCTGGGATGCCGTGGTGGTGATGCTGGGGGCCGTCATAATCGGCAATGGGCTTTACTACCTTGCCATGACCATCAGGCTTTTTATTTTCACAGGCAGAGGGACGCTGGCGCCCTGGTCGCCGACACACAAGCTGGTCATCGTAGGACCGTACCGGTATGTGCGCAACCCCATGATCAGCAGTGTGCTGGCCGTCCTGCTTGGCGAGTCCATAGCCTTTGGGTCCGTCGGAATCTTCGCCTGGTTCCTTCTCGCCTTCGGCATCAATCACGTCTATTTCATCACCTCCGAGGAGCCCGGGCTCTATAAGAGATTTGGCGATGAGTATCTGGAATATAAGAAGAACGTCCCGCGCTGGATACCCAGGCTGACGCCCTGGTCAGGTCTGGACGGTTAAGCAGTTATCCACCGGCAGAAAGTTGCCCCGGCCCGCTGAACCCCCTGGATGATGTGAGAGGAGACCATGGTGAACAATTTACAGCTATTGCCTTATAAGGAGGACTTACCAACATTGGCCTTTCAAAAATCCGACCTGATAAACTTCTATTCGCACCTGGCAGGGGCGATAGTCTCGCTGGCCGGCTATGTAGTTCTGCTCTGCGCCTCGGCCGGCTCAGTTCCTAAAATAGTCCTTTCCACCATCTATAGCCTGTGCGCCGTTTTTATCTTTATTTGCAGCTCGATCTATCACGGGCAAAAGGAAGAGCAGGACGATACCAACCCCTGGCGCAAGCTGGACCACATCGCCATCTTCTTCATGATAGCCGGCACCTATACGCCCATAAGCTATATCTACCTGGATGGTTACTGGCGCTGGGGCATAATTGCGGCTCAGTGGCTGCTGGTAGTCATTGGCCTGATATTCAAGCTGGTTTATATCAAGGGACCCCGCTGGCTGACTGCCGTTATCTATGTGCTGATGGGCTGGATGGCGCTGATAGCCTTGAACTAGTTGATGTTAACTATGCCTCTCAACTCGATCTACCTGCTGTTTGCGGGCGGCCTTGCTTACACACTGGGTGCTTTTATCTATGCTATTAAGAAGCCCAATCCTTTCCCGGGCATATTCGGTTTTCACGAGATCTTTCACCTGCTGATCCTTTGCGGGGCCGTCCTGCATTATCTCGTCGTATATTCTGCCATCGCCGGCGCTAGTATATAATGGTCATGGAGGAGGACGTAAATGAAAATTGAAATCCTCGGCGCACATAACTCCGAGACCGATAAAGCCAGGTTGCCCAGCCTGCTGGTGGACGATGTTATCGCATTGGATGCCGGGGGCTTGACCTCCAGCCTCTCGCTGCAGAGGCAGCACCAGATAACCTCGGTGCTCCTGACGCATCATCATTTCGATCACACACGTGACCTGGTAACGCTGGGATCAAACGATACTCATCCGCCTTCAACTGTCGATGTCTACGGTTTGCCGGCGACACTGGAGGTGGTCTACAAATACCTGCTCGACGGCAAGATGTACAAGGACTATACGCAATGGCCCAAAGTTGAGGCGCCCAGGCTGCTGCTTAAAGCTTTAGAGGCCTACCGGCAACTCGTGATCGCTGGCTGTGTGATCATACCCGTGCCGGTCAACCATTCCGTACCCTCGGTCGGTTTCCTGGTTACTTCACGCAGCGGGAGAAGTTTCTTTTATACCGGTGATACCGGGCCGGGACTATCCGGCTGCTGGGAACATATTAGTCCGGAGGTGTTGTTTATCGAGATAACTGGCCTGAACAGTATGGGGGACGCCATGCGTGGGCTGGGACATCTTACACCGGACCTGTTGGTTGAGGAACTGCAGCAGTTTCAAAAATTAAAGGGGTACTTACCGCGTGTAATAGCCGCTCATGTATCGACCCTATGGGAGGATAAGCTGCGCGCTGAGCTCGCCGTGGCGGGTCAAAGGCTCGGCAAAGAACTGGAAGTAGGCCATGAGGGGCTGACCGTAGAATTATAGAAATTATTGGATGAGCGCTCCCGCTATTTAACGTGCCGGGAGCGCTCTTTGTGCGGTCAAATTATTATTTCAGGGTGGTAATGTCGAAGGGTATTATTTTGCCATCCGGGGTATAGTCGTAGAATCCTTTACCTACCTTGCGTCCCAGCCGGCCGGCGTTGACCATTTTTTCGATTACAAGTAATAATGCGGGATCACCGCCGTCTTCCAGCCCTGCGAAGGTCCTGCCCACGCGCAGGTAGGTATCCAGCCCCGAGTTATCGGCGATCTCAAACGGCCCTATATTCCAGTTAAAGCCGTATTGCATCCCTTTATCCACATCCTCGACGGTGGCGATGCCTTTCCATACCAGGTCGAGCGCTTCCCTGAAGGCGACCGAACTGATACGGTTCATAACGAACCTGGGTATGTCCTTCTTGACCTTTACCGGGTAATGCTCGAGGGATAGGATAAAATCAACGCTTTTCCGAAAGACCTCATCCGAAGTTTTTTCGCCCTTGATGACTTCAACCAGCATCATGAGGGGAACGGGACCGAAGAAATGCATGCCGACGACACGCTCGGGGTGTTGGGTTACGGCAGCAATATGGGTGATAGGGATGCATGATGTATTGGTGGCCAGAATTGTGCTGACAGGGCAGATTTTATCCAGCTTTTTGAAGATCTTTTTCTTGAGGTTCTCATCCTCGTAGACAGCTTCTATCACCCACTGGCATTGCGAGGCAACGGATAAGTCCTTGACTACGCTTATCCTGTCCTGCACAGCCTTAGCTTTGTCCTTGATCTTCCCTTTGGCCGCAAGTTTATCAGTAGACCATTTAATCTGTCGTATCGTTTTGTCTACAGCTTCAGGACTGGCATCCTGAAGATATACTCTGTATCCCCCCTGCGCCGCCACTTGCGCGATTCCGCCTCCCATGAAGCCCGCGCCGATAACGAGTACGCTGTCCATGAAAATTATCTCCTTAAGTGAATTTGTTGTGTGCCGAACCGGGCTTACTAATTGTGCACAAAATCCGTTAACATTACAATATGCGTTGGAGCGGTTATGCCGGTTTGGTATATAATAGTTGTTGCCGCCCGGTCAGGGTTCCTCTACAGAGCGGCTGCCTGATTAATTTTACGGAGGTTTTCTCTTGTCTTCAATTGAATGGAAAGTTGATGAGAATATCGCCGTGCTCACTATGAACGCCGGCGAGAACAGGTTCAACCTGGCCTTCTGCAACGAGATGATGGCCGCCCTTGACGATATCGAGAAGAAAACGAATGTTAACGCGCTGGTGGTCAATGCCACACACGAGAAAATATGGTCCAACGGCATGGACCTGGACTGGCTTATTCCGGCCGTCGGCAGGAAGGACCCGGATGTTGTGAAGTTCCTGGATCTGCAGGATAAGATGATGAAGCGTATGCTGTTTTATCCGATGATAACCGTAGCGGCCATAACGGGACACGCCTTCGCCAGCGGAGCTATCTTCGCCTGTTGCCATGATTTCCGCTTCATGCGCAATGACCGCGGCTTTTTATGCTTTCCCGAGGTCGATATAAACATCCCCTTCCTTCACTATATGGATGCGCTCATTAAAAAGGCATTGCCCAAGCATATGGTGGAGGAGGCCGAGTTTTTAGGCAAGCGCTTCACCGCAGGGGAATTGGAAAAATATCATGTTATACGCAAAGCCTGCACGCTGGACGAGCTTATGAAAGAGGCTACAGCCTTTGCTAAAGGTCTGAATAAGGGCAGGTGGATCATAGGCGAGATGAAAAAAGTAATGTACAAGGACATCGGCTATCTCATGGGCCACGTCGAAAGACCGAATCTGGACCCGGCCAATGTACCGATAAAGTGACTCGATTGTTACCAGAAAATACTCCGATCAACTCCAGGCCGCATAAAATTAAGATTGCCGTTATCTTGATATTTGCGCTTGCGCTTTTTTCGCTTATTTTATGCTCGTGCTCCAATAAAGTCGTGGATTCGGTGGTGAGAATTTATACGGACAATGACACACTGACGGGCGTGATAATAGATAAAGCCGGCTATGTGGTTACCAGTGCTCAAAGGATAGGCGGCGGCAAGATCGAAATAGAATTGAAGCCGGGCAGTACCCGCTATGAAGGAATACTGCTTTGCACCGACTATTTGCGGGATATAGCCGTAATAAAAATCAAAGGGAATTACCCGGCTCTGCAGCCGGCCCCACTGGGAGACTCCGACCTGGTGCAGCTGTGGGACGATATTTCAGTTGTGGCTTATCTCCCCTCGGCCAAAGCCCCGGCTATTACCAAGGGCACAATTACAGGGTTTCCGGACCGCGATAAATATAAAGAATTTCAGGCCAGTGCCGCTCTGGACCCAGGGTCGGCCGGGGGCGCGGTTGTCAACAAGGCCGGGGAAATAATAGGGACCGTAGGTTGGGATAACACCCAGCCGGGACGCGAAGGCTTTGTACTGGCCATAAACGAGATCAAATCGGTCCTCAGTGAGGCACAGGACTGCGAGACAAACCCCCTGTATATCGACACAGTCAGCCATTCCGATGTATTTAACGATCATGCTGTGATTTCATGGAAGACCAGCAAACCCTCTACCAGCCTGTTGGAATATGGTTTAACGGTAGGCGCATACCCTTTTAAAGCCGGTGAAGATGCAACTTTGCTGGCGGACCATAGTATGGTCATCCAGAATTTGCAGCCCAAGACTACCTATCACTATCACCTGAAAGCAGTTGACGTCTGCGGCAACGAAGCCGTTTCATCAGACGGGTCTTTTACCACGGCTGAGACAGGTGTAATGCCGGGAAAACTGACCGTTACCAATATCAGCGTTTACGATATCACGAGCTCCGACGCCTGGGTAAGCTGGATCACCAATAAGCCCGCCAACAGCTCGGTTAGCTTTACTGCGGATAAGTCCAGCGAAAACCAGACCCAGTCGGACAGCAGCATGGTTTTCGAACATAAAATCCATCTGGACAGGCTTGGCCCTCAAACACGTTACTTTTTAAGCGTAAAGTCGGACAATGAATATGGCGAATCGGCTCAGCAGGACTCCACCCCGTTCACAACCCTGCTCACGGCGCCCGTATGCTGCAAGATCAACTGCAGGATACCCGATTTTAGCTTCAAAACTCTCAATGATACCGGCTTCTCCAATGGCGATATTGCTGGTAAAAGAGTCATACTGGTCTTCGTAAATACCGAGTGCGGGATATGCACACAGCAGGCTCTAATTTTGAATGATTACTATGAGAACGGGGCCAGGAAGGATGTTACCATGTTCCTGGTTACCGGCAACCCCAAAATATCCGAGGTAATAGACTGGGCCAAGAAATATGCATTGACCGTTCCGATTTATATAGATCCCACCAGCCAACTGGCCTCCACCTGCCAACTCAAGACGATACCATCGTGGTTTGTGCTGGATACGGGGTCGGTTATCAGATTCTACAAAAACGGCGGGTTCGGCAGCGTAAAGGAAGTGGACGAAGCTCTGCAGCGGCTTCAGTAATTTATTAAGGGAGAAAACAACTGATTCTCCATTCTGTCCGCGATATCGGTTAAATTTCTGCATTTAAGTTTGAGGATTAAGATTTGGCAAAGCTTGACTTAAAGTTGGATGGCAAAGTTGCAGTTGTCACCCTGGACCAGGACGATAACCGGCTTAATCTAGACCTGGCCATTTCTTTGCTCGGAATATTGGATAGGGTTGAGAAGGAGACCGAGGCCCTGACCCTGGTGGTGAAATCGGGACATGCCAGGGTATGGTCCAACGGCTTCGATACCGACTGGATCAATGCCAGGCTGGCGGTGGGTGATAAAGAGGCGGTCAGTCAGTTCCTGGCTGAGGACATCGAACTGCGCAGAAGACTGCTTACCTATCCCTTGCTTACTATTGCCGCCATCAATGGGCACGTCTTCGGGGGAGGCGCCGTCCTTAGCTGTTGCTTTGATTTCCGTTTCATGCTCTCGCAACATGGATACTTTTGCATACCAGCCATCGATAGGAGATACCCGATCGTGCCCGGCACCGCTGCGCTATTGAAACATGTTATGCCTATGTACATGGTGGAGGATATCATCCTCAGTGGCAGGCGCTTTACCGGCAAAGAGGCTTTGGCCGGTCAAATCATCACGGCAGTGTACGATGAAAGTGAATTTATCGACAATGTGATGGCCTTTGCTCATGGCTGTGGCAAAGGGAGGTGGATCGTGGGTGAGATGAAAAAGGTGTACCACCTCGGCGTACTGGAGCAGATGGCAACCGATATGGAGCACGTCGAGCCGGGCGTAGTGCGCGTGTAATCAGTACCTGTTGAATAGTGATTTCACAGTTTCAGCAGATTCTTCAAATCTCGTTTGGCGTCTAAAATTTTAGACCAGAGGTCGCCTGTCTCGGCCAGCCGCCAGGGAACCGATTGAATATCGCAGCTGGCGGGGGAGATTTTACCAAGCTCGTCCCAGCGTAGAGGGACCGAAACGGTCGCTCCGGGGGCAGCGCGGGGGGAGTAGGCCGAGGCCAGGGTCTTGCCTCTTACATTCTGATTGTAATCTATGAAAATCTTGCCGGTGCGCTTTTCCACGGCCCACTCGACGGTTACTTCTCGAGGATGCTGGCGCAGCACGAAGCGGGCGATGGTTTCAGCCGCCGAGCGGACGGCGCGGTAGTCTAATTGCCGGTTGATAGGCACATAGATATGCAAGCCGGTACGCCCCGAGGTTTTGACGAAGGATGAGAGTGAGAGTGAGTCCAGCGTCTCTTTGAGCCACAACGCCACTTTGCATACGCCGTCGAATGCGGCTGTGTTGAATTCAGGCTCAGCCCCTCTGGCCTCTTTGCCCGAATATATATAGGGGTCGAGGTCGAAGATGATGAAATCGGGATAGTCGGTGATATCGATGTTTTTATCGCCGGCATCGCCGATGCGGCCTTCGGGGGCCGCGCTGACACGGGAGAACCACGAGTGATATTCGATGGTACCGAGCTGCCCCAGCCATACCAGCGTGGGCAGGTTATTACATTCCAGGTAGTCTTTGACATTTGTTTCATGTTCTGTGGCCAGGGCCACCGTCTCCACAAATTCAGGTTTGGGGCTATCCCAATGCCTCTGGTAAAAGTGCTGGCCCCCTATGCCTGCCGGATAGCGGCTGAGCGTAAGAGGGCGGTCTTCCAGGTGGGGCAGGATGAAGGGCGAGACCGTTATGAGATATGAGACCAGGTCGCGCTTGGTAAAAGACGGCCGTGCGTCTATCCCCGGCCAGAGCTCTTTATCGAGATTGGTCAAGGAGATTTTATGTCCCTGCACCGTGATATCCAGGTCTTCCCGTGGGTCGGCAAGTTGCTTCAATATTTTTTCCATCTCCGTGAAAAGAGAGTCGGCTTTCGCAGGCTGGACATCGCCGGGTGCAGACATGATCACCGTGCGATGAACTTCACGCGGCATTTTATCTTCGCGCAGGCGTAAAAATACGGGTTGACGGAGGCGGCCGTCCTGCGTCCACTGGGCGAACTTGACCTCGGCCACCAGTTCGGGGCGTATCCAGGTGGCGACCGTATGCAGCGGTGGTGGTGGAGTGAAGGGGCAGTCGGCAGAGACGATACGCTGCATGCGAGCCTGCAAATCCGACAATCTTTGATCATCGAAGCCGCTGCCAACATGCCCTGCGTATGCCAGGAGACCCCCGGCATCATAATATCCCAGAAGCAGTGCCCCGAAGGTGTGTGCCCGGTTGCCGTAACCCGGAGTGAAGCCGCCGATCACAAAGTCATCGCTGAGCGTAGCCTTTATCTTCAGCCAGCTATGGCTGCGCCGACCCGGCTCATACAGGCTGTCCTGGCGCTTGGCTATAATCCCCTCCAGCCCCTGCCCGATAGACGCACGGTAGACTGCAGGCCCGTCATTTTCGAAGTAGGCCACCGGGCGGACAATGCCGGTATCCTTTAAAATCCGGCCCAGTAATTTCTTACGCTGAGTTAGTGGGACGTTCCACAGCCCATATCCGTCCATGTAAAGGATATCGAAAACGTAATATATGAGCGGCGTGGATGCCGGGTCCGGGTCAGCTTCCTTGTTGGCTTTCAGATAATCCTGCAGGCACTGGAAGCAGGGCAGCCCGTTTTCATCCAGCGCCGTTATCTCACCATCCAATACCAGATCGGTATATTTTTGGTTACTGATTTCCTTGATCAGCGGGGGATAGCGGCTGCTGATGTCCAGACCGTTGCGGGAGACCAGTTTGGCCTTACCCTCCTGGATAATTGCCAGAGTGCGGAAGCCGTCCAGCTTGGGCTCGAATAGCCACCCGGGCTCCGCCGGCGGCAAGGCGGCCAACCCGGCCAACATGGGGGCAATCGAAGATGGGAAAGGCTCCCGGCTGGCCCCCGGCAGATTACCAGGATCGGGATTGCTGTCCAACCCGGCGGGCGGCAAATGCCCTGCCTTGATATCATCGATGCTCAGGCCCGAACGCACCGACGTATTTTCGCTTAGAAGGTCGTGACCATCCCCGGCGAACTTGTCCCTGTGTTTGATCAGGAGCCAGTTATTATTAGGGCCGGACATCTTGACCAGCGTCCATGACCCCTTCATGCGGCGGCCGCGCAGGGTAATCGATATGTTGCCGCTCTCAAGCCCTTTCCTCATTAATCGACCGGCCGTTTCAGCGTCATCAAAGAATAGCCTGTCGCCATCCTCCGGCGAATAGTCGCCCTCGTCCCAGACGATAACTTCGCCGGCGCCGTACTGGCCTTTGGGGATGTTCCCCTCGAATGTTCGATAGTCCAGGGGATGATCTTCCACCATAACTGCCAGACGTTTTATCGAAGGGTTGGCCGATGGTCCGGATGGCACGGACCAGGACTTGAGCACTCCGTCCACTTCCAGGCGGAAATCGTAATGAAGGCGGCGGGCGGAGTGTTTTTGAACGACAAATTTGAGCGGCCCTTCACTGCCTGGCAGGCGCGGGATCGGCTCGGGGCTACGGGTGAAATCGCGTTTCTCCTCGTATTCCCTCAACATCAATTAAATTATACCGCCGGACAGCAAGAAGGCTCATTGTCCAGGCTGACAAATATAGATGCGGGATGATACGGCATTGACCTGAAGCTAATATATGCTTATGATTAGATTAATACAGGTTCGGATTTATTCCATGGGTCGAATTTTAATAGGAATTTCCTCGTGGGCCGACCCGGCCCTGTCAAAAAACGGGTTCTATCCTGAGGGCATTAAGACACCGGCTGAGCGTCTTGCCTATTATAGCGCCCGTTTTGGGGTGGCCGAGATAGATTCCGCCTTCCATATCATGCCCACCAGGACCAATCTTAACCTCTGGCTGGCCCAAACACCGCCTGGATTCGTTTTCGACATTAAGGTGTTTAGCCTGTTTACGGGGCACCCGACCCCCTTCACCGCCCTGCCTCCTTTTGCCCGCAAGGACCTGGAGGACTACAGTCATAGGAACCTCTATTTAAACCTTATGCCGCCTCCACTGGTGGATGCCCTGTGGCGCTTATTTAATGACCTGGTGAAACCGGTGGCCGATGCCGGCAAGCTGGGGGTTTTGTTGCTGCAATTTCCACCATGGTTCCATGCTCAACACAGGAACATGAACTATATAACGGAGTGCAAAGAGAAACTGGCCGGTTATGATCTGGCTGTGGAATTCCGTACTAATGACTGGTTTAACGAGCGGAACAGGGAAACCACTCTTGAACTGCTGCACAGGCTGGATATCGCCATGGTTTGTGTCGACGGACCTCAGGGTTTGAAGACTAGCGTAGTGCCGCTGGCCGAAGTCACATCCTCGGTCGGGATTATCCGCTTTCACGGCCGCAACACTGAAAACTGGGAGAAGCGGGGCATAACCCCCGTAGAGCGCTACAAATATTTATACAGTGAGGATGAGTTGCGGGAATGGCTGCCGCGCATACAGAAGATGGCGGCGGAGACCGACGAGCTGCACATTATCTTCAAGAATAAATATCAGGATAACCCCGTTAAGAATGCTGAGCAGATGGCCCAACTGTTGGCTTGATCCTCTGCCCAGTTGTACGTTGTAAAAATCCGGTCGAACCTGCCGGACCTATTTTATTCTTCCTGCCGTAGCGGTCTCCTTCCTGGCCGTTTCAATACTGGTGCGCAGGGCCTCCATGAGGTCTTTGACGGCCGCCTTCGGCTCCCTGGGCGCCTTGATCACCAGTCCCTTCACCCTGGCGTCGATAACCTTTTTCAGGGCTTCGTGATATTCATCGCGGTAATCTTCCGGCTTAAACTTTTTAGTCATGGCAGCAACCAGTGCGGAGGCCATATCCAGTTCATCTTTGGAAAGCTCCTGCACGGGGGGCTTGAGGTCGTCCTTGGGCAAAATATCGGATTGATAGTGAATGGTATGCAGCATCATTATATTTTCGAAAGGCCGCAGGCAACACAGGTGCTCCTGGCGCTGGAAAGTCACCTTGGCGATGCCGACGCGCCCAGTCTTCAACAGGGTCTGGCGCAGCAGGGAAAAGGGTTTGACCCCCAGCTCATCCGGCTGCAGGTAATGGCTGCCCTGATAGTAAATAGGATCGATCTCAGCAGCATTTACAAAGCCGGAAATACTGATGGAGTGCAAAGTCTTGAGCGGGACTTTCTTAAAGTCGCTTTCTTCCAGCACCACATACTGACCGGGAGCATATTCATAGCCCCTCACGATATCCTGCAGGGGCAGGTATTCATTATCGACCGGGCAGAACCACATCTGCTTCAAGCGGGAAAGGCATTTCTTGTGCAGTATGTGAAAGCTCGTAGTGTGGGTCTCGGTAGCCACGTACATTTTAACCGGTATGGCGACCATGCCGAAGCTGATAACCCCTTTCCAAAAAGCCCTGGCCATCGTTTCAACCTCCTTGTCTGCAGATCTGGGACTTAAAAATTAACTGTCCTACAATGCTAGCATAAAAACGGCGGTCCATGGGTGGTTATTTTAGACAGAAAAAGGCCGGCACGAAGTGTGAAAACGTGCCGGCCTTTGGGTTACTAGATCCTGAAAGTGAGCTTTAAGGCGTCCGCTACCTCGATAGTGTCGCCGTTTCTCAGCATCTGTTTGCCCTTGCCCCGTATGGATTCGCCGTTGAGGCGGGTTCCGTTGGTGCTGTTGGCATCCTCGATGTAGTAATCGCCGTTTTCGTAATCCATGGTGAGATGTTTACGCGATATGAGGTCAGCCCTGTCAGGCCCAGCGGCCAGGGCACGGAGGTCGCTGCGTCCCAGAGACATGGCGCCGCCCCTGATAGGCAGCTCGCCACCGCCGGCCGTTACCAGCCGTGCGGCACCAGCCCCAATAGGCGTGGTATGCGGGGTGCCGGTGGCCGGCAGTGTAGCTGCAGGCGACGTCCCAGCTGCAGTGGTAAGGGCGGATGTTGTGCCGGAATGCTGAAGTGCCGCTGCAGCAGGCTTCCTGGTTACGAGAGCTATGATAACTGCGGTTGCCGCGGCCATAAGGGCGATCAGCAGGATGGCGGGAAGCCACGGGTTGATCCCTGAAGGGGTGATCACAGTGCTGGGTTCAGTGCTGGTACTTGGGTCCACCGGCGGGCTGATGTATGTGGGGTAGGCACTCACCATAGGCGCCACCGTGACGGTGGTGCTGGCGGTCACCGTGCCCACGCTGTTAGTGGCAGTAAGTGTATAAGTTGTGGTAGTAGCCGGGGTCACGACCGAAGAGCTGGAAATGTCTACTGAGCCAACGTAAGGTGATACGGTGACCGTGGTAGCGTTGCTGACTATCCATGATAGTGTGGCCGATTGCCCCGGTTGAACATAGTTGGGATTAGCTGTGAAAGAGCTGATTGTCGGAGCATAATCGGGCTGCTGTTGAACAGGATTGGTCAGGTAGTAGTTATAGTTATAAGGAAACACCGAGTTGTAATAGTTGTAATAGGGGTAATAATAGGATGGATACTGGTAATAGGGATACTGATAGTAGGGATAGGGATAGGGATAGGGATTGGGATTGGGGTGTGGATGAGGATTGGGGTTGGGATTGGGATTGGGATGATGGTGATGCCCTAGAGGATCCGAAGGGTCTGAGGGGTCGGAAGGCGGAGGATTTCCGGGCGCAGGTGGGGTATATGGGTGATGGTATCCCGGTGTTCCTGAAGTGTCAACAGGTGAGCCTGAAGGATCGGCCGGCGGCGCCCCTGAGGGCGCTGTTATGGTCGAAGGCGTCGTCATTGTATTCGAAGGAGTGGCCGTGGTGGTATCCGGAGTGGTAGGAGTGGGGGGAGGAGGTGGGGGAGGGATCGTTCCGGCCGCTCCGGTCGCGTCAGAAACCGGTGGTATGGTTGTGCCGGTATCTGGTGGCGGTGCAGTCGTGGTAGTATCGGCCGGTGGCGTAGTCGTAGTAGTATCGGCCGGCGGCGTAGTCGTAGTAGTATCGGCCGGCGGCGTAGTCGTGGTAGTATCGGCCGGCGGCGTAGTCGTGGTAGTATCGGCCGGTGGCGTAGTCGTGGTAGTATCGGCCGGCGGCGTAGTCGTGGTAGTATCAGCCGGCGTTGTCGTTCCCGCATCGTCGTTGAGCTGAACGGCCGCTATTCCCGGTGCCGTTGTATTGGATACCGCGTAAGCAGGCGTCAGAGGGAATAGAAAGATGGCGCAGGCCACCAGTGCTGCCAGTATAAGTATGGTCTTTTTGTAATTCATAGTAACCTCCTTGGATTGCACTATTTTTTAAAATTAATCTTCAATTTATCTGCCAGGTCAATGGTATCCCCATCCTCCAGGGCATGTCTGCCGGCACCCTTGATCTCCGTCCCGTTAATACGGGTGCCATTGGTGCTGCTGCGGTCCTCGATGTAATACTGGTCATTCTCGTACCAGATATTGATATGTTGCCTGGATATATAGGAGACGCTATCCTCCGGCAGGAATTTATTGAAATCGTGCCTGCCGAATGACCTCGAATTGCCTGCCAGCAATATCTCGCTGCCGTCCGGCATCGAGAGCTTGGCCGGCGGGATCTCCACTACCGATGTCACCGCAGGGGCTGTGCCGGCCGGCATGGTAGCCCCGACGGAGCTAGTACTGGCTGCACGAGTAACTGAGGCCTGTGATGTAGCTACTTTGGCCGGCTTTCTGGCCAGCAGTACTGCGATAGCGACCGCTGCCACTGCCAGCAAAGCTATTAGACCCCAAAGCAGGAAAGGCGGATGCTGCACGTCGACAGTTGCCGAGGCTGATTGCGTGGTGCCATCGATATAAGTGGCGGTAAGGTTATAGGTTGTCGTATTTTCGGGTGATACCCTGGCGCTGCCGCTGGAGCTGTAGTTGCCTACGCCTGAAATATATACCTGCGTTGCCGAGGGAGCATTCCAGGACAGGGTGGCATATTGGCCGCTCTGTATGGTGGCCTGGTCGGCTCCGAGTGTGGGAGCTACCCTGGGCATAACCGTAATCGTCAAGGAGGACGATACGGGATTGCCCGAGTTGCCCGTAGCCGTAAGGGTGTAGACGGTCGTGGCCGACGGAGTCACTGTAGTAGCCCCGGATGAGCCCACCGTGCCCACGCCCGGCGAGATGGTCGCGCTGCTGGCATTGCTGGTAGTCCAGGTCAGAGTTGCCGTCTGCCCCAGTTCCAGCGAAGATAAACTGGCGTTAAATGAGTTGATTACGGGGTCTGCCACGGATGTTGGCGTGGGGCTCGGTATATCGTTCGGATAGTAGCCCCGGGTATAGTTGAAGCTCAGCGTACGCGTCGACCAGGTGAAACCGGAGATGAACCACATTTTCCAGTAGTAGCGGCCGGATGAGTCCCATTGCTGGGCGGCGAAAGGGCCTACCCTCCAGACACCTGCGCCGGGACGGTACCACCGGTAGCACAGCCAGTGCCCGTAAGGGCTGCTGCCCGAGGGGTAATACTCCCACAGGTAAAAATAGCCCGGGCCGTTGAAGGATACGATCAGATAAACCTGCTGCGTGCTGTAAAGGTTGGTCAGCAGTTGCCCGTAGCTGTTAACCAGGTAGGCATTTGTAATCGAACTTGGGATGCCCGGTTCAACCGGTGAAGGTATGGGTATCTGCATGGCCGGCCAATTTTGGCCATAGGTTTCCACGCCGACCGAAGGTTCCAGCGAGGTCCCGCCGTCGTAGGGCGGCTGCCATGTATCATCGGGGCTCATGGGTGGCGTAGCTTCCGCCTGGGCCAAAACCGGAGATACAATGCTGACTGCGGACGTACATATCAGTGTTAAGATAAGCAGCGGCATCAATATTTTTTTCATAGCGAACAATCAACTCCGTTGAAATAATTTCTTTCTGAAATAAATATACTCAGTCCGGGAGGCGATTGCTTGACCGCGGGCTTACAGGTCACTGACAGTTTTCTGACAAAATGAAGCGCTTAGAGCAGTTGGAATTTGAGTTTGATGGCCCCGGCCGGCTCTATGGTATCCCCGTCATTCAGGTCCACCGGCCCCTTGCCTTTGATGTCGATGCTGTTGAGCAGTGTGCCGTTGGCGCTGCCGCCATCTTCGATAGAGAACTGATCCCCATCGAGGTTAATAATGAAGTGCCTTCGGGAGATTAGACCCAGATCGTCCAGGGCCAGCGCCCGTGCCAGCTCTCCCCTGCCTATAATTTTGCCGGTGCCTGCAAGCTGTATCTCCATGCCATTGGGGAGGGACAGTTTGGCTCTGGCCACGGCCTGAGATACAGCAACAGCGGAGATTTTATCCGGAGGGGAAACAGGGGGGGCTTCTTCTGAGCGAACTTCAACTGGTTCCGGTTCCGTAACCGGCCTGGCGCGCCTCCTGCTGTACATCCTATATGCGAAGAAAACGATGACAATCACCGAGGGGCCAAACAGGAGCACCACAGGGTTTGTGAAAAAATTATATAGCTGATCGGTTGGGGAGGCTTCTTTCTGGGTCGTGACGACGGGTTGAGAGGTAACTTGAGCGGGGGCAGCGCCTTTTATATACGTCCAGTAGACCAGGTTGTCCCGCGGGCCTCCGGGCTCCTCAGCGGCCCATTGCCCGTCATTATAAAACCATATCCGGTAGATATGTTGTCCCGCCGCCTCGTTGTCCATAGGGCTAAAAGGCCCCAGGCTCCACTGGCCGCTTTCCGGCAACTGCCATTTATAGGCGATCCATTTTCCCTCTTTATTATTGGGCGGATAGTATTCATAGATATAAAGCCAGCCGGCGCCGTTGATATCAATATCCAGGTACCAGTTCTCATTGCCCGTGACAGTACCGTTTCCCGACGGGCTGATGAAATCGGCGATAAATAGGGGAGAACTATTGTCGGTCTGCGAAGTAGGCCCCTCCAGGATGAAGTTGACCGGCGGCTTGATGGCGGGGTATCCCGAGCTGCTGCTGGGGAGGTCGGTGATAGTGTAATTCTCGGTGGGGGCGCCCATGGCTGCAACTCCTGCTGTCCAGCAGGCAGCCAAGGCCAGCAGGCCAAGTGCCCATATGACGGACGTTAGCCTGGTATTCATTTTTTTACCGCCACCTCCACGGGTTTTACGGGGCAGCCGTTTTCGGGCGAGAGCGCAGAGCGCATAGCTCCTGCGTCGGCGAACCTGTCGCCGGGGGAGAACATGATGGCCTGTGCCAGGCACCTGGCTGTCCTCTTGGATATGCCCACGGATATCAGGTAATCTGCGACGTTTCCGGCCTCAGCGTAGGTGCGCGGCCAGTGCGATTTGAACAGCCCGGAGCAGATTTCGTTGGGTTGTCTGAGCGTAAGCAGATAAATAGCGGTCTGCGCCAGTCCGCACAGGTCGCAGCGCTGGTCGCTCTCGCCGCCCAGGAACAGCTCGGGTATATCGAAGCCTTTATTAGCGATCTGCGTGAAGGGGTCGCCGCGCTCCCTGTCCTTGTCCGTCTCGTTCATGTTTTTGGCCGTGCCGAAATCGATCAGCTTGACGGAGCCGTCGCTGACCAGCATGATGTTCTTGGGGTTAACATCCCTGTGAATTATGCCTGCGGCATGGATATAGTCCAGCGCGTCCAGTAGATTGCAGACCCAGTCAAGCACCTTCTTTTCGCCGGGTGACGACCTGGGAGATGAAGACATCAGGGTCTCGCCGTTCACATAGTCCATGACCAAGTGGAACTCCCCGTTATAGTAAAAATCCTCTATATGCTTGACTATGGCCGGGTGGTTCAGTCTCCTCAGGTAGCCCGCTTCCAGCATAAGCTTGTCCAGGTACACATTGTCCATGTTGGTGCCCCGGCGCGGCGTCTTGATAATATAAGTCCTGCGTGTCTTGCGCTGCGTGGCGATCCAGATTGTCGCCATGCCCCCCTGTTTAAATGGCTGTAACCTGGCGTCGTAGCGCCCGTTGACCGGGAAGGTGTTTTTACCCACGGTAGGCGATGCGGGCCGGGTGGCCTTAACCTTATTGTGGGATGGGCTGATGCGCTTGCTTTTGCTGGCGATCTGGACCAAAGCCACGATCAGAGGTATGGCAACACAGATGGCCACTATTATAACGATGATGATATTTCTATCGGGTATCATGACGCCGTCCTAATGCTGGTTTTGGCTGTGGTCAGGGCCTGCCAGGACGGCAGGTTAATCGGCCTGGCTATAATGACCGATATATTGTCGGGGCCGCCGGCCAGATTGGCCTCGGCTGTTAGTTCAGCGCAGGCCTGGCTGGGCCCGGGGGAATTCAGCACGGCTTCGGTGATCTTCTCTTGAGGGAGCACACCGCACAGTCCGTCGGAGCAAAGCAGGATATTATCGCCTGCATACAGCTTTGCGTGGATCAGGTCGGGGGTGCTGTCTCCTGAGTAGCCCAGAACACGGGTTATTTCATTGCGGCGAGGGTGGCCTCTGGCTTCCTCCTGCGTGATCTTCCCAGCATCCACAAGTTGCTGGACGACCGAGTGGTCCCTGGTGACCTGTAGGGTCTCACGTGTATTGATGATATAGCAGCGTGAGTCACCTATATGCGCTACGTACATATCATAGTCGATCACCAGCGCGGCAGTGAGCGTGGTGCCCATGCCCTGCAGGTCCCTCGTCCCCGCTGCCTCTATGACGCTGCTGTTGGCCCTATCAAAGGCGTCCGACATGATAGTAAGGGGTGGAGAGGGCGACCGTTCTTCCAGCAAGCCGGCCAGGCACTCAGCGAAGAAGGTCTTAACGGCAAGGTTGCTGGCAACCTCGCCGGCATTGTGTCCGCCCATTCCATCGGCCACGGCGAATAGCCCGGCCGATGCCGTGCCCAGGTGGGTCTTGATCTCGAAGCTGGTAAAAAAAATGCTGTCTTCGTTCAGCTTGCGCAGAAGTCCCGTATCCCAGCCGTAGCCTATATCCAATTCATTCTCCAGCGTAGTTCCATCATTACATCAGTTTAAAGGTCAGCGTCAGCTCCGGCTGCAGGGACAGCTCGATGCGGTCGCCGTCCTTCAGCGCCTGTCTGCCTTTGTTGTGTATATCCACATTATTCAGTTTGGTGTGGTTGGTGCTGCCCTTGCCCTGGCGGCCATAGTCCTGGATGTAATATGTGCCGTTATCGCAGGTTATCAGCAGGTGCTGCCTTGAGATGCTCATCAAAATGTCGCGTGGCAGCGTGCCGTCGAAATCGCCGCGTTCGATGAAGGTAGGCGTGCCGGAGAGCAGGATCTCCGCCCCACCCGGCATAAGTACCTTCGCTTTGGTAACAGATAGCAATGTACCGGCCTGTTCCTGCTTGTCGGACGCGTTTACGCCGTTACCATTTTCAGCGTCGGCAAAATAATTGCCGCAGGTATAGCAGAAAAACCTGCCCGCGCTGTTAGCATTCCCGCAGCGTGAGCAGACGATGGTGTTTTCGGCTGCTTCATCCATAGTTTGCATAAAAGTCTAGTTAATCGGCAAGGCCATTGCTTGACAGCTATCTGACGAATACCTAATATAAATCTGACAAATCAAATTATGCCGCAACTTCATTCAATATATTATACTGCAACCTGTATGGCCGCTAAGCAGAGCCGGAGGTAAAGATTGGCTTTTATCGTGGTCAAGAAAGGCGACGTAGAGGACATGGGGAGGATATTCACGCTCGATAAAACCGAGACGGTTATCGGCCGCCGCACACTGCAGAACAAGCCCGACATCGAGCTTAACGACGAGGTCGTTTCCCGGCGGCACCTGGAGATAATGCAGAAAGGCGTTCGGTATTATATAAAGGACCTGGGCAGCACCAATGGCACGTTGCTGGATGACGATAGGATAGTGCCTGACAACTTGTATGAGCTCAAACATAACAGCAAGATCGGCCTGGGCGTTGCCGGAGACTCGGCGCAGGTCGTGCTCCAGTTCAAAGAGTCCGAGACCACCAATATCATGACCAGGGACTCCGCCGCCGCCAAAAGCAGAGCTGCTGCCGTCGCCTGGCTCAGGATCGATGAGAGAAAGAAAGAGGTGTGGGTGGATGCCAAACTGCAGAAGATATCTAAAAAAGAGTACGAACTGATACTTTTCCTCTATAAAAACGCCGGCAATATATGCTCACGTGAAGAGATAATTCAGGCTGTCTGGCCGGAGAGCAAAGACCCCTCGGCCATCTCCGACGCCACCATCGACCAGCTTATCCACCGCCTGCGCGAGAAGGTGGAACCCCAACCCGCTAAACCAACCAGGATTGTCAGCAAGAAGGCGTTCGGGTATATGCTGGTGTAATATTGATGTGTACAGCAGGCACATATCTAAGCGCTGACGGCGGGCTTTATCCTGCTTTGGATCAACTGACTGACCTTGTATGAGGCTTCATCCAGGTGTTCAACTTCCGATGACAACATCATTATCATGGTCTGAGGATACTGATCTATGACAGTCAGGATCTCGGTATATTCCGATATCAGCGAGGAAATGATATGCAATAACCTTGTCAGTTCCTCTTTGAGAAGTAAGCTATTGCTCCCCTTTTCAAGCGCTGTGAGTGCAATGAATTTATATTCGTCGGAAGCCAGCCTGGCTATTAGATGGCCTGCCCGCCTGGTAATTTCGGACCAGTTTACACGTGTTGGCCCGACTGTAGGGATGATTTTTCGACGCGCTAATTGATTGTGCCGGGATACCAGTTCACTGGTCTCATTGAAAATATCTTTCAATGAATCAAGTTGGTGTATTTCTTTGCTGGCCGCTTGAAGCAAATGCAGTTCGCTCTCCGGGACCTCCCCCTTATTAGCCTTAACTTTAGCCGGCAATGCCTTTTCCTCCTGCATGCGATCGTGGAGAAATCACGCATTATACGTTTTTGATAATCTAACCCGTACCAACCGTTTTGTCAAGTGCTTATATGAACACTCCGAGTTTTGGAAAAGCTCTAAACCCAGGCCACCAGCATGGGTTTTCGGCCCCGCTGAAATCTATTCCCCTATCTGATAGAATAAACTAGTTATCAGTCGAGGGTAACAAGTGAACAAGACCACTAAAATAATCGCAGGCACTTTAATCGCTTTGATACTGGGCAGCGCCATAGGTATCGGGTCCGCCTTGGCGGCCGTTGATGTCATGGCAAACAGGTCCAGCATACATAACGGACCGTGGCAGGCCAGCCTGGCGGCGGGCAGCCCGCAGGCAGATCCATATACCAGGGCCTCCATTGCCATGCACTATCTCCTGGCGCTCAATCAATTGGAGGTTATCTATTACAATGCATATACGGATGATAACGGGGACCCCCTGCGAGGTGATTGCACATACAGGATCGAAGGCAAGGCGCTGGAAACGCGCTGGTGGAGCATCACGGCTTATGGGGCGGATGATTTTCTCATCCCCAATGAATTAAACCGCTATTCATATAATATGGACAACGTGAAATATGACGCCGACAAAAATTTCGTGATTTATTTGTCGAAAACCCCGGAAACGGGTGACTGGTTGCCGCTGGGCGACCAGCAAACTTTTTCTCTCTCGCTGCGGCTGTATAATCCCGGCCAGCTGATTCGTGATCACCCTGATATAGTCGAGCTGCCTCACATTATAAAGGAAGGCTGTAAATGAACAGATGGTTATGGTGGACCGCGCTGGCAACCGTAGCCGTTGCCGTAATAGTCCATTTCGTCATACTGTTTGCCATACCTGTCGTAATCATGAATACCGCCATGACTAAATATCCCCAAAACGTGCTCATGAAAGGCGGGCGGACAACGGCCGACAACAGGATGGTGGTCAAGCCGAGTCCCGACCTGGTCTATTCGATCCTGCTTTACGATGTAAGCCAGCAGCCCATCCGCTTTACGGCCCAGGTACCCACCGATACCTACTGGTCGGTAGCTTTTTACGCGGCCAACACGGATAATTTTTTTGTCTTGAATGATCAACAGGCCGAATCGAACCCGGTGGACATCCTGCTGATCAAGAAGGGTGCTGCTATCCCGGAAAACGAAAGAGCTCTGGTGGTCACGTCCCCCAGCGACAGGGGTATAATGCTTGTGCGCCACCTGCTTGTGAGCGACGACCAATATGACCAGGTGGTCAAAATCCAGGGGCAGTCTTCGATCGAGATAGGATATTGAGGCCCGGCTAAATCCCGCTTTCGATGCAGTATTCCCTTAGCGTGTTGAGCGAAGCGAAGAATTCCTTCATCATGGTACCCACCGGGTACATGCCTTTTCGGGTAACCGAGATGAGATCGTCCTTCTCCTGCACAATACCTGCCGTTTTAAAGAAGAGCAGCTCGGCCCATAATTTCGAATGGATATCTGCGCCGAAGCGCTTCCTGAAAGATTCAACATTCAGCCCCATGCCGAAGAGCTGCGTCAGCATATAATAGCGGCAGTGCTCCAGTCCGGACAGCCGGCGCATACGGACGATGGGCAGAGTGCCCCGTGCCACCAGATCATGGTAGCCTTCCAGCGAGAAGGAATTGACCAGGAAATCGCCACCCAGAAAGCCGACCGAGCCGGCCCCCACGCCGATATAATCATCGTAATCTATGATGTACTCGTCGATCATGCGGTCGCCGCGCGAGAAGCACCAGGCGGTGGCTGCCTTATAACCGTTGTCGAGCACATCGCACAGGATGATGTCGTAGAACCGCTTCTCCCTGGATGTATCCACCCTGCTGAATTTTCTTTCCAGAGCGTCCATTTTGTGGGGTGAGGGCATAAGCGGGTAGAAGGTGGCCTGGTCGGTGCCCAGGTCCTTGAATATCTTGACATCCGACCTGAATTGCTCCAGGGTTTGCGTGGGAAAGTTGAACATCAGGTCAACGTTGACAGTGTCGAACTTGCCCTGCACAAGCTTGAGCTTCTCGATAGAGTCCTCGCCTTTGAAGAGCGTCCTGCCCATGGCTTTCAATAACGTATTATCGAAGCTCTGGACGCCCACTGAAAGACGGTTGATACCGAGTTGCTGAAGCTGCGCGATCGTGTCCGGGGTAAGCTCGCGGGGAGTGGTCTCAAGGGAGATGCGCTTGACCTCGAATTTAGCCCCCAGGTACCCGATAAAATCACTGAGTTCATCCATGAGGACGGTAGGCGTGCCGCCGCCGAAATAGAAGTCATTGAACTTGAAGCCCAGGGCAGCGTACATGTCGACCTCCCTGCGCAGGTCGGCGAAATAGCTGCGGGCCTGGTCCTCCTTGAAGAGATAGCGGTTGAAGCAGCAGAAAGGGCAGAGCGTGCGGCAGAACGGGATATGGATATAGAGAGAAACGCGGTCGCCGCGTGATGCGGCCTGGCTGGAGAGGCGGGACAGGTCTATATCACCGGTAAAGCTAAGGAACTTTTTGCCTTCGTTGCGGACGACCGAGCCGACGAACCAGGGTATCATGATGAGAAATTATACAACATCGGCCATCCTCTCCCTGCCCTCTCCCTTTAATAGGTCGTGCATAATATTATGTCTATGTAGATCACGAGCAGTATGCAATTAATTTACCTGTCAAATGCGTGAAGCATCGGGAAGTCACGAATGAATTTGCGTTTAATATAGAGTATATATGTCGACCGGCTTGGATTTTTTCGGAAGTAATCCCGTATCGTATTCTCTGATATCTTGAATTTAAGTTTCGCAATTTGACCCAGTTTATATCCGCGAGTTTCTATCTCCAGCAATTGTTCCTCTGGAACTTCAGAATGAAAACGGATATGAACAGTCTTGTCGGTGTCCATTAATTCAATCCATTCACGATTCATGGCCCTGGATTCCCAATTATAGTTTCATAGCGTGTCGTGCTGGCGGCATGGACTCCACTAGTATCGTCCTAGTTCTTTTCCCAATATTGATACAAACTTTTCACTTCAGCTATCCAAAAAGATTCACGTTGATCTTGAATAGATTTGGGTGGCTCCTTATGCGCACTTTCCCAGTTTAGTTCCAATAAATACGAAGGCATCGTTGAAAATCCCCAGTATCCTTTGCTTGGTCTCATTGTATCTTTACTAACTGCAATCGATGATAGTATGGGATGGCCGTCTTCTAGTTCATATTCGCTACAAGCCCCAAGAATCCAAGCAATTTTGAGATGGAACCATTCATAATCAGGAAATGTTGGTATCCCTATCAATCTGCCCAGTTCGCCATATTGGATTTCAGTCTTATTTCTTGCGGCCTTAACAAGTTCGAAGTATGCTTTCTTTACTTTTTCATTCCATTCCGGCCATTCAAGGAAGCACCCATGCGCACGTTGCTGATCGTAAATTGTTCTTAATCGTACTTCATCTAGCTCCATCTAACCTTCCCCCTACACGTTCGTGTACGTTCGTCAAAAATCAATACGCCTATCTTAGTGTAATCGTTCTAAGCCTATCAAATATTATACTTTATATACGATACTGTATGATTAACTATCCATAATATTCTCATTACGATTGACTACTCTGATATACTAGTATAATTGATGTAGAGGTAGGCTGTATGGATACGAATGTATTGTACTATGGCGACAATCTGAAAATACTACGAGAACATATACCAAATGATTCAATTGATCTGATTTATCTTGACCCACCCTTTAATAGCAATGCTTCTTATAATGTCCTATTCAAAGAACCATCTGGAAAGTCATCGGAAGCTCAAATAACAGCATTTGAAGACGCCTGGCAATGGGGAATTGAGTCTGAAAGAACCTTGCTTGAAATAAATAACTCAAAATTAGTGCCACCAAAAGTCAAAGATTTGATGAGTTTGTTGCCTTCATTTTTAGGGCGTAATGATATGATGGCATATTTAACTATGATGTGTATCAGGCTCGTCGAATTGCGCCGTACCCTTAAGGACACTGGCTCAATATATTTACATTGCGATACTACAGCAAGTCATTATCTAAAAATATTATTAGATGCGATATTTGGTTTTAATAATTTTAAAAATGAAATCATATGGAAACGAACTGCCGCACATAGTGATCCTAATAAGTTTGGACGGATACATGACGTTATTTTGTTTTATTCCAGATCTGATAACAATATATGGAATACTACCTATATGCCCTATGATCCTGAGTATATTGAAACATATTATCGTTACGCCGACGAAAATGGCAAGAAGTTTTTATCCCGTACTTTAGATGCTCCTGGGCGTGGGAATTCTGGACAATATGAATGGAAGGGTAAACATCCAGCAAAAGGACGAATGTGGGCATATACAAAGGATAATATGGAGCGCCTCGAAAAAGAGGGGCGTATTTTTTATACAAGGAATGGTTATCCTAGGTTAAAACAATTCTTGGACGATATGCCAGGTATGCCAATACAATCAATATGGACTGATATTTTAAACTTGCGATCTTGGCATACAGAAGCTATTGGGTACGATACTCAGAAGCCATTAGCTTTGTTGGAACGGATAATTCAGTCATCCTCAAATGAAGGGGATATTATTCTAGATCCTTTTTGTGGGTGCGGAACGGCCATAATTGCAGCCCAAAAGCTTAATCGAAAATGGATAGGCATTGATATTACTCACTTAGCTATAGGTGTGATGAAATGGCGTTTAAGTAAGATGTTCCCAACTATAAAATACAAAGTCATAGGAGAGCCAGAAGACCTTGAAGGCGCAAAGGAATTGGCTAGACAGAACAAATACGAATTCCAGTGGTGGGCAGTTTCTAAGATTGGCGGACAACCATACGGAGATAAGAAAAAAGGCGCTGATACCGGAATTGACGGTTATTTATATTTCACGGACTATACAACGGATAAAGAAAAGGTTAAAAAGGCCATTATCTCGGTCAAGGCAGGCGGCCAAGTGCATTCTTCAATGATAAGAGACCTGGGGCATGTCATTGATAGAGAAAAAGCCGATTTTGGCATATTTATAACTCTTGAGAAACCCACAGAGCCAATGGTCAAGGAATCCGCAACAAAAGGATTTTATATGGCCCAATCGGGCCACAACTATCCTAGAATACAGATATTGACAGTTGACGATATTATGAAAGGAAAAAAACCGAATATCCCGATGTGGGTAGCACCAATACAAGCACCACCAGTTGCAGTCAAAATTGAAGGCAAGACTAGAAGAATGTTATAGGCAGCGACTATTCAAATGAATCATAGACAACAGAAAAATAATGCCTTAAATAATGTATTAATAGTTGGTGCATCGTGGGAGTCCATTGACTCATGTGAGTGGTGGCAAGATTTTCCTAACCTATCAGACTACGACACAGTCATCCTTGATACGACTAGTATACTCATGTTCTGGTTAAATGAGGATAGAATTAAAACTGAACCTAATGGAAAATATCTGTTGAAGTGTACCGATGAGAGGGACAACAATGTTCAGTCCAATGTCCGCTTAGTGAAACGAAAACTGACGGAGATGCTACAGTTCCCTGTTTCAATATACGTGTTATACGCTCCGACTATAGAAATATGGCGTAGTATTGATCTCAATTGGAAATTTCCTGCTCCAAGAGTTGTCACAGAAAATTCAATGCTTATTGCCACAAATGATTGGTGTCCTATAGCTATCCACACACACTCTGAATCTGGCAAAACAATTGAGATAATAGACGATAAATATAAACAATATTTCCAGGCCTTTCGGGAATGGAGTTATTTCTTTATACCAGAATCGTTAAAGATTGATGAATTTGTGGAACATTATAAACGGGATTTCGCAGTGACGCATAATCTGACATTCATCTCCACGAATAAAGTCGCCAAGCCTTTGGCCGTACAGTTCCAACCTTTTTTCCACGAATGGTTTCAGGACAAAGGACTAAAAGTGTTCAGCCCCCAGCCAACCATCTTTGGGGGAACGATAGTGTTATTGCCTACAAGAGATACATCTAGTACAAAAACTCATATAGAAGCCATTCTTAAGAAGATCAAGGTGTCTGGCAAAATGGCACCACCTAATTGGATCAGCGATATTGAGATGCCTGGAGAAGATCAACAGAGATTAGCAATACACGCCAAGAGACAACAGTTAGTAGAGTTGGAGAAATCAATCGAAGAATTGGACGCATCATTGATTGAGTTGCAGGAATTTAAATCTCTATTATTCGAAACCGGACCACGGCTTCAAAATATTGTTAAATTAACCTTTGATAAATTAGGAATTAAGACAAAGCCATCGATTGTGACAGATGAATTTATAATAGTTACGGCAGATGGTCAAGAATCCTTGGTAGAGGTCAAGGGAAATGGGAAAAGTATTACGAAAGATGATATCGCCCAATTAGTTACAGATTCAATGGCCCATTTGAAAGAAACCGGGCAGGAAATTCATGCTATATTGATTGGCAATGGGTGGAGACTTGAATCCTTGGATAAGAGAGAAACCAAAGACAAACCAACATTCTCCAAAGATGCTGTGAAGGTTGCAGAGAACCATGGTGTTAGATTACTTACCACAACTGAGTTGTTCTGGGCATATTATCGCTCACTAACAAAACCGCAGTTGAAGACGGAAATACAAGATAGACTAATGGGTACAGAGATTAGGATTAAATTAGTGACATAATATTATGCGCGGAACTACTTGAGGTAGAGTGTGTTCTGTTTAAAAAGAGGGGCTTTAGCCCCTCTGCAATGCCCATTGCACGAACGACTTTATTGTGAAAACACATGTCACACGTCGCTGGATACGAACAATATGTCTACACCGTGGCCGCTCCTGTCGGTGAGGATTTCGAAGGCGGCCCGGTGCTCAGTGGTGAGCAGCTCTGACACGCCTTTATTCTTGCCTTTGCGATGGGTTATCCTCAAATCGCAGGAAGCGATCTTGGTATTGAGGCAGTATTTGTTGCCTCCGGGCGGATTATAGTAGTTCAAGCCTACGAAACGGTCGCGATCGGCCCAGATCCTGCCCGCCAGGCCGACCTCATCGTTCTCGGAGCCGAAGTGCCAGTCGAAATAGGTGAAGTAGCCGTGCGCAAAGATGCTTTGAGAGATATCGTTAAGGGCGAACTCCTCTCCTTTATGCCTCAAAACGATGGGGGTCATGGCAGGGCTCCAGAGCGGGCCGATCTTCACCCTTGCCGTGGCCACTTCCAGAAAGCTTCCGGGACTGTTATCGAAGCCGGCTATCTGTCCCCAGGCGTACAGGTCTGTATGCTTCGATCCCCAGTTATGGTCCTGGCTCCCCACCCAGTTCTCGATTTTTATCTCCCTGCCGTCTACACTGAGTCTGCCGTTAAATTCAGCCAGCGGCAGGGGCACGCAGCTTTTGGCTTTGGGGAACCCGCCGGAGTACATATTCAAGGGCAATAAGAAGAGCAGTTTCTCCACGCCGCGGTAGGCCATGTCCCAGGAAATTTTATGTTTCTGAGATAAAGCGATGCCGCTGAATTTATTGTTATTTAAGGTTGAAGCTTCTATGGTAACGTCCAGAGACGATGAGCTGAATGAACACAGGTTAAAGGGCACCTCCCTTTTTACAGCCACATTGGTTTTAGTCTCGCCGTCGAAATATACCGCCCACAGCTCGCCTATGGCTTTTTCGGGGTGACCCTGAGGGCTGAATATGGTGTAGCGTATCCAGAAGGCCAGAGGCTTAGAAGGGTGGTTGGCACGCAGGAAATAGCTTTCGTAATGCCCGCTTCTCTGACCCGGCCTGTAGATTGTGTTGTTAGCACATGTAATCCAGTAGTTCTTATCCTTCTTCATCTTACCTCCCTGCCTGATTCAATATTATAAAGTGGAATAGCTTTCGCGTGCCAGGACGGCTGCGCCGAGGGCGGCCATCAGCCGGGGATTATCGGGCACAATAGCTTTTATAGCCAGTTTTTCTTCGATGGCCTGCACCAGGCCGATATCCAGCGCTCCCCCGCCGATGATGACGACTTCCTTTTCCAACGTGAATCCGCGGGCCATGGCGGCAACTTTTTCGGCGATGGAATGGTGTATGCCCGCCAGTATGTCCTCAGGCCGGTCTCCCTGCGAGATGCGCGTGATGACCTCGGTCTCAAGGAAAACGCTGCACGAGGTGGAGAAGTTCGATGGTTTGGTAGCCTTTAACGAAAGGGGACCTATCTGGTCCATGCTTATCTGCAAAATGCGGGCCAGCACCTGCAGCAGCCGTGCACTGCCCGTAGCGCAGATCTCGGATGCGGTGAAATTGATGATGTTACCCTCTTCATCCATGGTGATCACCTGGCTGCCCTGTCCGCCGATATCGATAATAGTCCTGGCAGTGGGGAAGGTGAGGCTGACGCCCCTGGCAGAACAGATAATTACTCCGTGATAACTAGCGGCCCCGGCGTTCCTGCCGCCGATGCCCGTAGCCGCGCTGCCTTTAATATCGGAGGCCTGCAGACCCGCCCGGCTCAGCGCTTCGGCTTTTAAGGCGGCCGTGGTGTTCACGTAGTTGGTGCCGGAGGGTATGACCGCCGACGCCACAACCTCCTTGTTATTGACGATGACGGCCTTGCTGCCGACCGACCCGATATCTATCCCCAGAAAATACTCTGTCACCGGCCGTTCTCCCCGAAATCGATGCGGGCTTCGCTGAGCTTTTTCTCCCGATGCGCATCGTATTCGCCGCTATTGATAAGCCGATTGTACTGGTCGTGCGCCAGTATGGCCGCGCCCAGGGCGCCCGTGATAAGCGGCTCTTCCGGCACCAGCACAGGCACGCCCAGCACGGTCTCGATAGCCTTGACCATGCCGGCGTTCTTGGCCACGCCCCCGGTGAAGACCACGGGAGGTTCGACCTTCAACTGCCGGGCCAGCTTGACCACGCGTGTGGCGATGGCAATATAGACCCCGGCCAGTATTTCAGGCAGGGGCTGGCCTTCGGAGAGGCGGGAAATGATCTCCTGCTGGGCGAAGATGGTGCACAGGCTGTTGATCCTGACGGGCCTGTCGGTTTGGAGTGATATCCTCCCCATCTCGTTGAGGTCCAGTCCCAATGTCTCGGCGGCTACTTCAAGGAACCTGCCGGTGCCGGCGGCGCATTTATCGTTGGTCAGGAAATCGATTAATTTACCGTCTTTGATGCGGAGAACTTTGGCGTCCTGTCCGCCGATATCGATGGCCGTACGCACATCCGGGAAGAGGGAGGCCACCCCTTTGGCATGGCAGGTAAGCTCGGTGACCTGTTTATCGGCGAAGGGGACATTGACCCGGCCGTAGCCCGTGGAGATGATGTAGGCGACTTTGTCGAGCGTTATGCCGGCTTTCTGGAGCACGTCCTCCATAACCTTATTGGCGCGCAAGCGGTGTTCGGCGCCTGTCTGCCCCACCACATAAGCCCGCATGCCGCCCCGGGCGTCAACTATGACGGCCTTGGACATGGTAGAGCCGATATCGATGCCGGCGAAGAAAAGTCCGGTAAGATCATTCATGGCGGCGTGTGCTTACCTCAGCCCAGCGTCTCCACGAATGCCTCCACCCTGGTTTTAATGGGAGCCAGCGACCTTTCGCTGTAGTCGTGCTCAATATAGAGGCTGGGTATACCCAGCCCATCCAGATAATGCCTCAAGTTGGGCACCTCATAGCCGTGCGTATCGCAGTACTTAACACTCTGCAAAATGGCTCCTTTCACCTTCCAGTCCGTCACGGCCTTCTTGATATAATCAAACCTGTTTTCCAGGTCGTTGTCATAATTCCTTTTCAGTTCGGACGGCTGAGACTGGCGGTAGGTGCGGGGACATTTGATGTCCACCAGGTAGCGCTGTGCCAGGCTGTGCAGGTCGTAGGGCGGCTTCACATCGGCCCAGAAAGCACGTGTGCCCACGCAGGTATCGTCAATTACCACGCTGGCGCCGGCGCTCTCTATCAGCTCGTAAAGTGAGGTATTATCGAAGACCGGGCCCCAGACCAGCAGGCGGGCCTTCTTTTTATCCGGTTTATCTTTGCGCTCCTTGACCTCTTCGATAACATTCTCCAGGAGCTCGTTGCCTTCTTCGACCGGCAGGCTGAAGAGCGCCACCAGCACCTCCAGGTTCTCCATAGAGGTCAGCAGAGGCGGGTCGGGCTTGCGCAGGTCGTAAAGCTGCCTGACGAGCTTGCGCTGCCTGTTATGCAGTTCGATGGCTTTGGCCAGCTTATCATCGGTCAACTGCTGTCCGGCAAATTCCTCCAGGTGCCGCTTGAAGGAGTTGATCTGCCCTTCAAAATAATCAACAGCCGGTGCATGGTCGGTATGCGGTACGTCCAGCAGATGTGTAAAATTAGGCGATTTAACGAAATCGCGCCACTGCAGGATAAGGCCCGCCCCGATATCGCAGGTATGGGCGCCCACAACCCCGTCCAGGAAATTGAATTTGCCTTTGAGCGCCAGATCCATGATGCTGCGCAGGAAGGGGCAGACCACCGTAGTGGATACCTGGTCGGCGGCCGTAATGGTCTCGTTCATATCGCCGAAGATGCGGAAGGGGATCATGCCCAACGCGGTGATCAGCTCGACGGGAGGATAAAGGCAAATATAGCCGATGATTTTCTTGCCGGATTTGCGCAGTTCACGCATGCGCAGTCCCCTGTCCTGATAAACGCCCTTTGCCAGGGATAGCCCTTTGGTCATTGCTATTACCATATCAATCTCCAGATTTTACTATTCGGTTTACCAGTCCAGGCCCTGCGCCTTGCGGACCTTGCGGTAGTGATCCATGGTCTGTTCAAAGGCTTCCGCCCTGGCCAAAGTCTCCTGCGGGTTGAAGACGCGCTTGTCGATGATGTCGCCCTCCACCCAGAGGGTGGGCACGTTGAGCCTTTTCATGAGGAAGTCCTGCACTGACCTCAAGCTGGCGCTGGCGGCGCGGCAGGAGATGAGCGGGTGCAGGAAGAACCCGTCGACTTTATATCCGCTGGCGGCTCGCAGGTAGATCTCAGCCACCGGATTGGCAATACCATCCTCCAGCGCACAGGGGTGTATGTTGAAAATAAAATTGCGTGAGAGACGGGCCAGCTTCTCCAGCGGGTCGCTAACATGACTGAGGTCGGGTGGCCTGGGCGCATGATATCCATAGCTTTCGAAAACAAAGTTCCAGCCTTTCTCGGCCAGGCTGTCGAAGAATTTAAGGCTGTGCCAGGGCGGCAGCTCGGCGAACACGATGCGGTATTTCTCCGGGTAGTTGATGCCAGCGACCTTGTTGTTTACGCGTTCCTGCACCTCGGCGCGCATATCCTGATAGAGCTTGAGTGACGTGGCCATGTCGCCGGAGAAGAAGAGCGAAGGGGGCATGCTGCTCCAGAAATCGGTGCTGTGCATGGGGCCCGGGCTCGATTTACGCAGCTCGCTGATCTGCCAGTTGGTCTCGTGGATTTTAACGGCCAGGTCGATCAGCTCTTCGAGCCTGGCCCAGTCCATTTTCCTGCCCAGGAATTTTTCGAGGAAGGCGATGAAGGCCTGCAATTCCTTGACCAGGAACTTAATCTGGTAGCCTTCCAGGTTCGGCTCGGTGCCTTCGGCGGTCCCCATCATAGGCATCTCGAGCACCCATTGCGGGGCATCGAAATACCTTCCCAGCGCCTGGAACCATTTGAAGCGGGCGTCGCAGATAATGCCGGATCCCAGCAGCAGGGCGGGCTTGGCCATGCCTCCCAGCGGAGCCTCGGGAGGTATGTGGCCGTTAAGGTCTTTCATCATGCGGTGGGAATAGCCGATCGTGCTGCGGCCATAGCCGCAAAGGTGGGTGGGGTATCCGTCCGAGTCCGAGGCGTCCAGGAAGGGCTCGGCGCTGCCTGTAGAGGCCAGCAGTGTAGAGTAGTTTTCAGGGTAAACGATGTTGAGCCCCATGGCTTTGAGGGGCAGGTCCCCTTCCCAGTAGTTGAGCATGGCCCATACGGTGGGTTTGCCCTCGTTGCTGGCGTTCAGTGTATCTATGTAGTCCTGCTGTACCAGGTTGCGTAGCGGGTACATGCTTTTAAGCCGGTTGATGGCCCTTTTCTGGTCGGTTTTGGCGGGAGCTGCGGTTTCGCTCATAGGACACCCCTTTTGGCAAATTATT
>JBEKVW010000008.1:0-38364 GCA_049513695.1 Dehalococcoidia bacterium
GTAAAGAAGCAGCCGCATTCCCCTATCCACTCAACAAAATTCGGCCACGTATTCAAAAGCAGGGGATTGATAAAATAGCGCCTGATTTCAGAGTATCGGTAGAGATCCAGGCTGGGAAGCTTGATCAGCTTTATTCCGTCTGCAAGGTCGGGATAGGGCGGCCCTGCCACCACATCCACCTCATGCCCCAGGGCCCTCAGAGACTGGCTGAGATATTTTACATAGACTCCCTGTCCGCCGGAGTATTTATATGCCCTGTAACTGAGTAAACATACACGCATCGGGTATCCGCCAACCTCGTTTTATTAATAATCATGCTCAAGGCACTCGAACATTTTACATGTAATTAACCAGTTAATCAATAACGGGACAAATTGGAGGGCATCTTACGGGCCCTTGTTACCTGCCTTTGATAGCTTCAATGTATATTTCGGCCGTGCGCTGGGCGGCATTCTTCCAGTTGAAGTTGTCCAGGATGCGCTGACGGCCCAGCAAGCTGTATTCCCGCCTTTTAACAGGGTCTGCGATCAGCCGGCCTATGGCGGCGGCCAGCGCAGCAGAATCGCCGGGGGGTACGAGTATCCCGGCATCACCCACCACCTCCGGCAAAGCCCCGGCTGTGGTGGATACCACCGGCGCGCCGCAGGACATGGCTTCAGCTGCCGGCAGCCCGAACCCTTCATAGGTGGAAGGCACAGCCACCAGGGTTGCCGACCTGTAGAGGTTTATTAGCTCATCGGTATCAATCCGGTCGCGGAAGGTCACATTGGCGGTGATGCCCAGCCTCTCCATAAGCTTCTCCGTCAGGCCGTCTCCCATAGTCCTGCCCACTACCACAAGGTTTAAATCGTATTTTTTCCTCAACTCGGCCAGGGCTTCGAGAAGGAACCGCAAGCCTTTGACCGCAGTGTCGCGGCTCATCACCATCAATATCATATTTTCCAGCCTTATTACACGATCCGAAGGGCTGAACAACTCGGTATCGATGCCGTTATAGATCACCGTGAGATTATCCTCCGGTACCTTAAATACTTCGTGAATGTGCTGTTTGGCCATCTCCGATACGGTGATGATATAGGGCAGTTGCTGCGCCACTTTTATCTGCATGCCGGTGAAGGAAAACCAGCGGCGATAGCCCAGCTTGTCTTTGAGGGATTTGGCCGAGCTGATGGCCAGGTCACGGTCCTTGGTAACCGGGTGATGAATGGTTTCCACCACCGGGTAGCCGGCTTTTTGTATGTCAACTATTCCATAGGATAGTGTCTGGTTGTCGTGTATCACGTCGTAGAGCTTCTTGCCGTCACGGCAGAGATACCGGTAGGCGCGCATGCCGAAGGTCAGAGGCTCGGAGAAATAGCCGGTCACGGTACCACCCCATTCCACGAAGTTGGCGTATGTATTCAGCTTGCGCGGGTCGATGAACAGCCGCTGAAAGGATGTCATCGCATACAGATCAAGGCTGGGCAGCTTTATCAGTCCTACGCCTTCATCCACGATGGGATAGGGAGGCCCCGACATGAGGTCGACTTCGTGCCCCAGGTCCCGCAGGGCATTGCTCAAATAGCGCATATAAATGCCCTGGCCGCCTGAATAGGGGTAGCTGCGATAGCTTAAAATGCAAATCCGCATGTGTATAGACCGTTACACCTTATTTGACGCCAGATATAATACCAGACTTATCAGGCCCAACGTAAATAAAATTACGTTAGCGAAGGGAAGGAGAATCGCTATTTAGCCTTGCCCTGGTTGGCCACTGCGCTGGTAGCCTTATGCAGTTCCTCGGCGCTGGCCAGGTAATAGCTTTTTAATTTTTTCAGGTTGGCGTCCAGCTCATAGACCAGCGGGATGCCGGTGGGAATATTAAGGCTGACTATATCCTCGTTGGAGACATTATCAAGATATTTCACCAGCGCCCGCAGGCTATTGCCATGAGCGGAAATTATGACCCGCTTGCCCGATTTTACGGCCGGTGCAATAACATTGTGCCAGTAGGGGAGGCAGCGCCTGTAGGTGTCCTTCAGGCTCTCTGAAAAGGGTATCTGTCCTGGTTTCAAATCAGCGTACTTTGGCTCACGGCCGGGATATCGTTTGTCCTTCCTATCCAGGGCCGGGGGCGGGATATCATAGCTTCGCCGCCAGATCAATACCTGGTCCTCGCCATATTTGCTGGCCGTCTCGGATTTATTCAAGCCCTGCAGCGCCCCATAATGTCTCTCGTTGAGCCGCCATGAGTTTTTCACGGGTATCCACATCAGGTCCAGCTCATCCAGCGCAATCCAGAGCGTCCTGACGGCCCGCTTCAGTACGGATGTGAATGCAAGGTCGAATACATATCCCCGCTGTCGCAATACCCTGCCTGCCTTCTGAGCCTCTTTTATGCCCCTATCCGAAAGGTCCACGTCGGTCCATCCGGTGAACCTGTTCTCACTGTTCCATAGGCTTTCACCGTGCCGCAGCAAAACCAGCTTGATCATATGAATTTCTCCGTAAAACCTATAAAATATTAAATATAGTACTTTGATTTTATTTCATTGACGTTTTATTATAACCAAAGCTAGCCCGGCCTGCATTGTTTGTGAAGGGACGTCAGCAAACAACATTGAAATGCACGGCCTTGCTTGAAAAACTGGATTGAAACCGATTTTTTAGGGGGATTGAATTGGTACAAACAGTAAATCTAAGCAAAGACCTGGGGTTTCTGCGAATCGGCGCGGCTGTGCCTGCACTCAAGGTTGCCGATGTCGACTTCAATATAAAGACCATCATTGAAATGGTTGAAAAAGCCGGCGCTGCGGGTGTGCAGGTGTTATCCCTGCCTGAAATGTGTATAACCGGTTATACGCTGGGCGACCTGGTACAGCAGGAATCGCTCCTGACCAAGGCCGTCGACGGCTTAAATTTACTGGTCGACTCTACTGCCGGTTCGAATATGATGCTGATAGCCGGGCTGCCGATATGCATTGACCAGAAAGTCTTCAATTGCGCAGCGGTGATCTGCGGCGGCCAGATACTGGGGATCGTCCCCAAGACCTATCTGCCCTCATACAAAGAATACTATGAGAACAGGTGGTTCGTTTCCGCTGAGGATGCTCTCTCCGATACTGTGCATATCGCCGGCAGGGCTGTGCCGTTCGGTACGAATATACTATTCACGCTTAACGGTATACCTTCGGCCATCATAGGCGTTGAGATATGCGAAGACATGTGGGTCCCCCTGGCGCCGCATGAATACCAGGCCCTGGCCGGCGCTACGGTACTGGTCAACATATCCGCCAGCAATGAAATACTGGCCAAGGCGGACTGGCGCCGTACCATGGTCTCCTCTGAATCGGGCCGCTGCATCGCTGCCTCCTGCTACGTTTCGGCCGGCACAGGCGAATCGTCCAACGACGTGGTCTTCGGCGGCCACTGCCTGATAGCCGAGAACGGCAATATACTCAAAGAATCGCAGAGGCTTGGCCCGGACCCGTCTCTAATTGCATCGGATGTCGACCTGGACAGGCTGGTGCACGACCGCATCATCCTCAACAGCTTCCGGCAGTCTCCCGCACACATAAAACCCTTCCGCGTCATAGAGACCTATGTGGACGATACCCCGGCAACCGGGCTATTGAGGGATATCGATCCTCAGCCTTTCGTGCCCAAAGACCCGGCCAGGCGTGCCGAGAGGTGCCACGACATCTTCTCTATGCAGGTGGCAGCGCTGGCCAAGAAGCTTACGGGGGCGAAAATCGACCGCATCATATTGGGCGTGTCGGGCGGCCTCGATTCCACCCTGGCGCTGCTGGCCGCTGCCAAGACCACCGACTTCCTCAAGATGCCGCGGAAAAATATTTATGCTTACACCATGCCGGGCTTCGGCACCACCGAACGCACCCGCAACAATGCCACCAGCCTGTGCAAGGCCCTGGGAGTAAACATCAAGCGAGTGGATATCTCCACAAGCTGCAAAGCGCACCTTTCCGACCTGGAGCATAGCGGCAACGAAGATATCGTTTTTGAAAATAACCAGGCCCGCTACCGCACCGAGTTCCTTTTCAACAAGGCCAACGAGCTGTACGGCATACTGCTCGGCACCGGCGATTTGACTGAGGTGGCGCTGGGCTGGAGCACTTTCTCCGGCGACCACATGTCGCATTACCATATAAACGTGTCAGTGCCCAAGACGCTGGTGCGATACCTGATACGCTGGGTAGCGGACGAGGAGCTGTCAGGCACTCCGGCTCAGAAGGTACTGTACGACGTGCTGGATACTCCCATCTCTCCCGAGCTGAAAAGACCTAATAAAGGCAAGATCAGCCAGATGAGCGAAGACATTATAGGCCCGGTTGAGCTGGCCGATTTCTTCCTCTACCCGCTGGTCAGGCTGGGCACCCGTCCCGGTAAGATACTTTTCCTGGCCAATGAGGCCCGGAGGCAGAAGCTGTTCGAAGGCCACTATACCCTGGAAGATATCCACCGCTGGCTGATGAATTTCATCAAACGCTTTTTCTCCAATCAGTTCAAAAGGACCTGCCTGCCCGAGGGGCCGAAAGTGGGCTCGGTCAGCCTGTCGCCCAGGGGCGACTGGAGGATGCCTTCCGATGCTGAGCCGGCTTTGTGGCTGGAAGACCTCGAAAATATGTATTCCAAATTGCGCCACTAGTAAAACCTGAGCAATCAGACTACCAGCTTGAACGCTTCTTTCTTGGCGCCGCATATAGGGCATTCATCAGGCGCCGATCCCACCGCCACGTAGCCGCACACGTTGCAGACGTAATACTCTGCACCCTTGGGGTCCATTATACGGTCCAGAGCCTTTTCATACAGCTTGGCATGCCCCTTCTCCACATCGCGGTGATAGCCGAACAGCGTCGCCACTGCCGTATTCCCCTCTTCGTTGGCATCTTTGATGAATTCAGGATAAGCGTCCTTGGCATAGTTTTCACGTTCAAATGCCGCCTGCAGGTTCTCCTGCGTGTCTGCAATAACGCCCAGTAGCTGCAGGTGCCGAAAGGCATGGATGGCCTCGGATTGCGCCACTGCTCTGAAGAGTCCGCCGATAGCCGGGAACCCCTCCTGGTCGGCCTTGAAAGCGAAGGCCAGGTCCCTTATATTGGCCTTTGATTCACCCGCAAAGCCCTCCTGCAAATTCTTCAGCGTCTTGGTGCCTTTTATCTTGGTGTTTTGATACGGTTCCATCTGGTCGGCAGGAGCGCCACACACTGGGCAATGCTCGGGTTTCGCCTCGGCCATTTCAAGATGCCTGCAGTTAGTGCACAGCCACATAGTAATTCAACCTCCGAAACTTTTTTATAGTAGCTATTGCGCCGGGAAATTGCTGATCCCGCGGTGGATCATGCTGACGGCGATAGCGGCCAGCAGCAGCGCGAATATTTTGGATATGGCCAGCACCCCACCGCGCCCCAGTATTTTAACCAGCCTGTTGGCCTGGACGAAAAACAGCCAGGATATCAGCAAGTTCACGATAAACGAGAAGGTCACGATTAAGATATTGTACTGGTCGTTAAGTATCAGCAACGTGGTAAGCACGGCCGGGCCGACAACCAGCGGTGTCCCCAATGGCACAACGCCGACCACGTTGTCTCCCATTGAAGCCTGCGCTTCGAACATCTTGCCGACTACCAGTTCCTTGGCGCCCAACAGAAATAGGATCAGCCCACCCGCCACCAGGAAATCGTTCACCGTTATCCCCATAAATATAAAAATACCTTTTCCTATGGCAATGAAGACCAGCCCCAAGGCCAGGGCCGTGATCAGCCCATTGCGGATTACCCCGCTCCGCTGCCTGTCGTTCATTTCCTGCGTGAGCGTGAGCAGGATGGGGATAACACTGATGGAATCCATGGCCACGAACAGCGGGACAAAGGTCAGACCGAAATCACGCAGCAGATTCAAAAACAAACCCGGGCCTCACTCCTTAAACGATTTTGGATGGATGCGTTTGTATGGCACGTAGTATAGCAAAGGGCTATTTTGCCTACAAATTAAAGTTAATGCCCCCGAACATAGCGGAAGTAGAGTTTTTCAGCCAGTTCCTCGTCCAGCGTATTGCGGATAATCGCACGCCCGTCCGGAAACACCGTGATACGACAATTATCGGCATCAAAACTCAGCATGTATTCATTATAGGTCAGGTTTTGGACGTCACTCAGGTGTCCGGCAAGTTGCTCGAACACGATCTTACCGGCGGCCGTATCCACAATCTGTACGGCCCGGCTCTGACCGCAGAGCGACGATTTTATAAGGGTCTTTTTCTTTTTAAGAAAGTCATAGCTGCCATTGCAGGCCGGGCAGCTTTCCTTTCGTGCTATGGGCAGGCGCTGGAAGGACGTATCCCAGATATCGAGGCTGATCAGGTCCTTATTTAATTGGTCGTTGCCGACCAGGATTTTGATGGCTTCCGTAGCTTCGAACGAACTGATGGCTGATGCTGCCATACCCAATACGCCATCCGTCTCACAGGTAGGCATAATCCCCCCGGGCGGCATATCGGGAAAAACACACCTGAAGCAGGGAGTCCGGCCGGGTATGATGGTCATAGTCATGCCGAATGACGAAATCGCTCCCCCGTAGACATAGGGGATATTCAGTTTAAGGGCGGCGTCGTTTATCAAATAGCGGGTTTCAAGATTGTCCAGGCCGTCCAGGATGATATCCATTCCGGAGCAAAGCCTTTCCACATTGCTTACATTCACATCGGCCACTATGGATTCGACCTCGACCAGCGAATTAATCTTATTCAGCCGCCTTTTGGCGGCTATGGCTTTGGGCAACTGGTCTTTAACGTCGTTTTCGTCGAAAAGCACCTGCCGCTGCAGGTTATGAGACTCTACGAAGTCCCTATCGATAATTCTTACTTTGCCCACACCCGCCCTTACAAGCAGATTGGCCACATTACTGCCCAGGGCCCCACACCCGATTATTGCTACATTGCCACGTCCTAATTTTGCCTGGCCTTCCTCGCCGATACCGTGGAACATCACCTGTCTGGAATAGCGCTGCCTCGCCTGTTTTTCCGTTTTCATATGATCATTTCCGGCCTGATGGTTATTTCAGCTATAGGTAACAGGATTTCCACGTAATAATATCATGCTTGAGCAGACTGATGAAATTGTAAACAGCGGCCGTAAAGAATTATGCTATTTGTTCACTGTGATTATTTAATCCAGATAGTCTTTGAGCTTACGGCTGCGGCTGGGATGGCGCAACTTACGCAGGGCTTTGGCTTCGATCTGACGGATACGTTCCCTTGTCACGTTGAATTCCTGGCCCACCTCTTCCAGTGTCCTCGCCCGGTCGTCTTCCAGGCCGAAGCGCAATAAAATTACACGCCTTTCCCTGTCGGTCAATTCACCGAGCAACTCATTAATCTGCGTCCGGAGCAATCCAATGGTTGCCACCTCGCTGGGCGCCATGCCTGTCTTGTCTTCTATAAAATCCCCCAGATGGCTGTCCTCTTCCTCCCCAACAGGCGTCTCCAACGACAGAGGGGTCCTGGTTAATTTCAGGATTTCCGTTACCTTTTCCACGGAAAGCTCCATTGCCAGGGCAATCTCATCTATATTCGGCTCACCACCACCCTCCTGGCTCAATTGTCTTCGGGTTCTCAACAACCTGTTGATATTCTCCACCATGTGAACTGGAATCCTTATAGTGCGTGATTGATCGGCAAGTGCCCGTGTAACAGCCTGCCTGATCCACCACGTAGCATAAGTGCTGAATTTAAAACCCCGCCTGTATTCAAATTTATCAACGGCGCGCACAAGACCTATATTCCCTTCCTGTATCAGGTCCAGAATCGGCATATGTTGCTGGCTGTATTTCTTGGCAATGCTGACGACCAGTCTCAGGTTGGCCTCAATAAGATGCCTGGACGATTTATCGGCATCCCGTTTTACACTGCTGGAAAATTGTATGAATTGATCTTTAAGGAGCTGCAACTGCGCCAGCAATTTTTTATCCACCGGCTCGCTGAGGAGCAGCTCGACCTGGTCCCACGACGTGCGGTTCCCGATAATGTCATAAATTTTAAGGGGTAATAGCCGGCTGTATATGGATATATCGGTAATATCATGCCAGACTTCCAGGAAAGGCTTTCCGCAACTAGCGCACACTGCTTCAACAAAGGATATTTCTACTACGCCGTCTATAGCTGTCCTCAATTCCGGCTTGAGGAGAGTTTGTTTAAAATTGCGTCCGCACTGCATCCCCAGATTTTTATATACGGCCAGAATTATCGGGTAGGCAGAAACCACCTTGCGCAGACTGGCCAGTATTACGCTGACCTCCCGGTCGTATTGTTCCGGATTGGACGTATAGAACTTTTCCAACCTTTCCAGATAACGGCCGTCCTCAACCTTGCCTGCCAGCGACCGCTCCTCCTTTGCAGTAAGAAGCGCCACTTTCCCGATCTCCCGTAGATACAAATGTATCGGGTCATCATAAAACTCGGAAACTTCAGCCGCTATGGCGGAGGGCAACGGCAGTTTGTTATCCGGCCGTAAGGCCGCCGGGTCCTCCAATCCATTCTCAATCGATACCAGGTCTTCCCAAATAGAAGACGTGCGGGCGAATTCATCTACTTCCTTTTCGTCGAAAACATCCAGTACGACGTCAAGGCCTGTTGATGACTTCTGGCCCGGTGTTGAAATGAATGGGCTCTTAAGACCAATCTCTTTACTATTTATCAATATGAATATCTCAATAGCACCCGGTAAATTTTGTTATTTCCAGGTTTTAACCTGCCCCGTGGCCTTGGTGAGCTGTTTTACCTCTTCGGTTTTATCGAACTATAGCAATCGCTACAATAAACCGGCCTGTCGGCTCGTGGCTCGAAAGGTATCTCGGCCTGCTTTCCGCATTGCGCACATACCGTCGTATACATCTGACGGGTACCGCTGCTGCCGCGGGACGATTTCCTCGCCTGCCTGCAATCAGGACAGCGCTTGGGTTCATTGGTATAGCCTTTGGACGCGTAAAACTCCTGCTCGTTGGCGCTGAAGACGAACTCTTTGTTGCAGTCAGCGCAGGTGACATTTTTGTCGGTGAAACCCATGTGATGACCTCCAAAATTTTAACTAATGGCTTGAAGTCGGGTGATTTAAAACGTGAATAAATTAAGGCGGGATAATGCGTTAATGTAATCCAGTTAGCAATAACCGAAACTTAACCACCTTCTTAACTATACAGTAGAAAGCCTCGTTACACAAATTCATATCGAATTTGCCGGCAATAGCCTGTCAACATATGTCCCAGCTTTACACAGAAACCTTTGTCATATATAATATGTATATAGTTCAAGTTTAGGTTATTCACCAGCTTCGTATAGTCTCTTCAGATTTATCTCAAGTTCTTGGATGGCCCAACCTGGCTAAATAAAATAATCTAAGAGGTCATCCATTTGAGTTTCCAAAATTTCAATCTTCACCCCAGCATCATGGCTGGCGTAGAAGCGGCTGGTTATACAACGCCCACGCCCATCCAGATGCAGGCCATCCCCCCCATTATGCAGGGCCGCGATATCATCGGCCTGGCGCAAACAGGCACAGGCAAAACGGCGGCTTTTCTGCTTCCCGCACTTCACCGCCTATTACAGCTTCCTAAAGGAAAGATAGGAGTGCTTATCATTTCCCCCACGCGTGAGCTTGCCGAGCAGACCTGCGAGGCAATCGACGCCCTGGGAAAGAAAACCGGCTTGAAAAGCATAGCCATCTATGGCGGCGTCGGCATGGAACAGCAGGTCCGCAGGCTGCGCAGCGGCGTAGAGATAGCAGTTGCCTGCCCGGGCCGGCTACTCGACCATATCTGGAAGGGCACGATAGACCTGTCCCACCTGGATATACTGGTAATCGACGAGGCTGATCGCATGTTCGACATGGGGTTCCTTCCCGATATAAAAAGCATCCTGAAATGCGTAATGGAGCGACGTCAGACGCTGCTTTTCTCCGCTACTATGCCGGCGGATATCCGCAGGTTAGTTAAGGATACCCTGCGCAACCCGGTAACTATTCAAATCGGGCAGTCGGCGCCTGCCGACACCGTCTCGCACTCGGTATACCCGGTCAAACAGCATCTGAAAACCTCCCTTTTGATCGAATTCCTGCGTCGGAATGAAACCGACTCAGTGCTTATATTCACACGCACGAAGCGCCGTGCAGACCGCGTTGCCATGCAATTGCAGAGGGCCGGCTTCCACGTGGCGCAAATACACGGTGACCTGGCCCAGAACAGGCGCCAGGCTGCGCTGGATGCCTTCCGTTCCGGTTCCGTTAAAATCCTGGTAGCGACCGACATTGCCGCCCGTGGCATCGATGTCCTGAGCATTTCACACGTAATCAACTATGATATGCCTGATAGCGTTGATGCTTATACCCACCGCATAGGCCGTACGGGTCGAGTGGAACAAAAGGGCATTGCCTTGACTCTTGTTACGCATGAAGATGCTTCCCTGATACGTGATATTGAGAACGTACTAAATGCACCACTGGAGCGCATGACCCTGGATGGTTTCAACTACCTGACCCCTGCTCCGGCCATGACAGGCAGGCCCGTGGCTAACCGTTCCAACGGCCGCCGCTCATTCAGTAACCGAGTTTCGAGCGGCCGAAGATAGCGGGCCAATCTCCCTAAGAATAGCTGCCAGCCGGACTAAATTTGACACAGCGATTTTGAATCCCGGATCGGCGGATGGTAGACTCTGTAGCTAAGTAGCGCCCCCTGAGGTATAGGCAATCCCCGAGAAGGGAGATGTGAACTCGGCTACTTACGACTCAATCGGCAGAAACTATAACCGGAACCGGGCTGCTTACATAACTAGAATTTGGTTGTGTATTAAATGACATGGCAAGATATTAAGACAAATAAAGAGGCTCTTAGGTCCTTCGACACGCATTTTCGCAAAGAAGCCAAATTCTATGCTGATGAAGATATTGAGCCAATAATAGTCGAGCTACTACATGATCTCGGCTTCAAAGTTCAAACAGCTGGTGAGGCTGGCCTCATAGGACATGATGATTCTGATCATATTGCTCATGCCTTCCGTTATGACCGAATTTTACTGACCAGAGACAAGGATTATCTGGATAATCAAAAACATCCTCACCATCGCAATCCTGGCATTATCGTCCTTGATATCGAGCCTATAACTAGAGAGGGTCTGACGAATGTGCTTTTTCTTTTAAAAATTGCTGTAAGACCGTATCGGGAAATTTGGCGGGAATCGAAAATTCTCATTTCAAGGGATGGCTATATTACAGTGTGGGAGAAGGACCATGAGGCAGGCAAGCGACAAAAAAGCCGCTTTCGATTGGGTCCGCATGGGAGTATACAAGAGTGGGTTTAAATAAACTGAAAGATATAAGTTTATTAAGTTTATCCATTATGAGAACGAGCTTTGGTAGCGCATACCGGATTCGAACCGGTGATCTCTGCCTTGAGAGGGCAGCGTCCTAAACCCCTAGACGAATGCGCCACACGAAGCGTTAAATATTATATCAACGCCCCCTCGAAACAACAATTCGGTATTATTTAGCCCTCGATCATTAAAGACTTATAATATTCCCTGTCCGGCCTGTTTAGGGGAATATGATGAAAATCTGGCTTACATTACTCATATTAGCAGCCCTGTTTGGAGCTCTGGTCCTAGGTTGCCTGCATGCGGGACAAACCACTACTGCGCCTTCCCAATCCAGTCAATCCAGCGCAAGCCAGCCCAACCAGTCTACTACCTCCAATGAAACACTGCCCGCAGTACCCCAGGAATATCAACAGCTTTACAGCGGCCTCGGCAACCAGATGGACCAATTCCAGACTAAGCTCAATTCGTTGTCGAGTGGTAGCGCCACGGCAGACAAGACCATCTTTGCCTCCGAACTCCTTTATGCTAACGGCAACGTGGGCGAGGGACTTTTGAATCCCCAGGTCATGAGCTTGAACCGGTTGATGCTGGACCGTCTGCAAGCTATCGGCATCAAAGGCGTAGTCGTTGCGATTAAGTACCCCTTGCTCAGCCCGGATTTCCCTCGTTCGTCCGAATTCCTCAAGTTTTATAAGGATATCATCGCTGAGTGCCATAGCCGCAATATAAAGGTGCTGGTGGAAGTAGGGGCCATTTTCTCAGGCACGCCTTACTCGCCCGTCCAGGTTGACTGGTCTAAATATACAACGCAATCCTTCTTACAGGGGCTGGAAGACCAGCTATTACTGGTGGCCAGCCAGGTGCAACCCGACTATCTCACGCTGGCCAATGAGCCGGTCGCGGACGAAGGATTGACCAAACTCAAAATAACTCCCGCGGCCTGGAGCAGCTTTATCAGCTCCACTGCCGGTAGAGTCGACCGATCGCACGGCATCCTGGTCGGCGCCGGCACGGGAACCTGGGAAAACCCTGCCTACATGAACTCTATCATCAATACGGCCGGCCTCGATTATATCGACCTGCATATCTACCCGATGGGCACGGATAACGTCTATCTCGACCGGGTTCTGAGTTACTCTCAAACGGCTCACAGCAACGGAAAGCGCGTTACAGTCAGCGAATGCTGGCTATATAAAGCGCTGCCTGAGGAACTGGGAAGCGGATTGGGCAATGCCGAGATGATTATGGACCGGGATTACTACAGCTTCTGGAGCCCCCAAGATGCCCAATTCATTCGCTTGATGGTAAACCTGGCCGACACGGCCGATATGGATTTTGTCTCCTTTTTCTGGAGCCGCTATTTCTTCGACTACCTGGACTACCAGGCGACGCAACGCAACCTCACCACTCTAGAGTTGAATAGGCTGGCAACCCAAGCCTCAATAAGCAGCATGCGGAAGGGGAATCTCAGCCCACTCGGACAGGACCTGCAAAAGCTGCTTGGCGATCGGGCACTTATCTATCCCAGTAAGTAACAGCAGTTACATAAGGCCCAGAACTGGTGGCCGTCCTTTCGAGCTTGTCGTTGACGTATATATTTACGGTAACGCTGCCTTCCTCAGCATTGCTATGCGCATAGACATATGCCTGGCTGTTTTCGAAGCCCCCGTACGTGAACCTCCATGGCAGGCCCTGATCCTGGTACTCATCAGTGTCGCCGGAGGGATTGGTCACCTGGATATCCACCGCCTGTGCGCTGCCGACCACTTCATACATCACAGTATCCGTCTGGTGACAGGCCGCATTTATGCCTATATATGCCAGTAAAAATAAGCAGGCGATTATTTGGATGGCGACGCGAATCGACGGCGACAGCTTCGAGTTCATGAAAAATTCCCTCCATTACCGGGGCATCGTTCGTGCTGAAGACAGGTTCATTCTATCTTCAAAGGCCGACCCTGTAAAGATATAGGACTGAAAGAAACTAAGAAGCTGGCTGGGGATCCAGGATTCGAACCTGGCCTCACGGATCCAGAGTCCGCTGTCCTACCGCTAGACTAATCCCCAGTGCGTCGAGATTATATCATCGGCATGTATTTCAGGGCAACCGGCCGGATATCGTTGGGCATGCTGTACAAATATCCTCCCCCTTCAACCTTGTTGACAGTTCCTGTAAAATAGGTAGAGTGAAAACCGAAGAAACGACGCACATTGTAATTGGGGAGCATAATATTATGAAACCTACCTGGAAGCCCATTATGGCCGGCATACTCGACATCGTAGCAGGCGCCATCGGCATGGTCGGCGGCATTTACTTCGTGATGCTGAACTGGATTTTCAATGCCATCAAGGAGATGCTACGCTTCAATCCCCAGATAGTTCAACCGGCTGTGATTCAGTGGGTAGAGCAGATATTCTCCAGCCTGTTCGCTGTACCGTTCGTTTTGGTTTTTATCGGTATTGTGTCGATTATCGGCGGCGTCTACGCACTACAGAGGAGGATCTGGGTCTTTGCGCTGGCAGGGGCCATCGGTTCCTGTATAGCCTTCCCTTTCTTCGGGATTCCATCGGTGATCATCACCTCGCTTGCAAAAAATGAGTTCAACTGAGTTGGACCCGTCCGTTTAGGCTGCACATTGTCTGATTTACGTGATATCCAATCGGCATTGGGGATAACCTTCAGTAACCCTTCCCTTCTCCAACAGGCATTTGTCCACACTTCCTATATAAATGAAAATGCGGGCGCCGATGTGCGCGATAACCAGCGCATGGAATTTCTGGGCGACTCCGTGCTCACCATGATATTCGCAGAGCTGCTCTACAGGGAATTCCCAAATCTGCCGGAAGGCAAGCTGACCGAGCTGCGCATATCGCTGGTTAGACAGGAAAAACTGGCCGAGAAATCCACTGCCCTCAAACTGGGCGATTACCTGGTATTGGGAAAGGGAGAGGACTCGTCAGGTGGGAGAGAGAGGCGCAATAACCTGGCCGATACCTTCGAAGCGCTGGTCGGCGCCATTTTCCTCGACCAGGGAATCGGCAAGGCCCGTGAATTCGTGCTGTCTAATTACGAGAAGGACATTTCCGCCATCAAAGCTGGAAAGCCCGTCCTTAACTATAAGGCCCTTCTGCAGGAACTAACACAGGCTAAATTTAAGACACTGCCGGGATATGAGATAGTTGAGGCTACCGGCCCGGACCACGATAGGGTATTCTGCGTGTCGGTCTCACTGGGAGAAGTGGTGCTGGCCATCGGCTCGGGCAAGACCAGGAAAGTAGCCGAATCGGAGGCGGCGCGCATCGCCCTCGAAAAGTTGTCTCCTGATATGTGTCAGCAGGATTAGCACGTATATTTTAAAACGATGATTTCCATCTGCTGAGGCAGCGTTTCCTTTTTTATCTCTACTTCGCTGGCGCTAAGCTTGCGAACATTACTCTTGCCCTTAATGAAATCCTCCACCCCATATTTCAACCAGCCGCATTGATCGGTCTTGTAGTGCATGGGGATAACCATACGGGGTTTAACTTGCCGGCAGATATTGTCCGCTGTATCCACGCCGATTGTGAACACCTCCCCTATGGGAATAAGCAGGACATCCACCTGACCCATTTTCCCTATCTCATCTTTGCCTAAATCATGGCCGAGGTCCCCCAGATGGCAGACTTTAACCCCATCCACATCAAAACAGAAGATGGTATTGGCTCCCCGCTGGCTGCCCTTCGTCTCGTCATGGTATGAAGCTATGCCGAAGATGGATACGTCCTTTACCGTCTTGTTAATATGTCCTTTTAATATCTCCGGCTTTCCCGGCAGCGCCTCAGTATTATTGTGGTCAAAATGATCGTGACTGACGGTAACCAGGTCGACAGGTTCTTTGACCTCGCCGTATTTCAGCCCGGAGCTCGAATCAGCGTGGAACGGGTCTGCGAGGAGCCTGACTCCCTGATCTGATGTAAGCAGGAAACATGAATGTCCCATCCATTTGATCTTCACTGTTTTCCTCCCCTATTTACTTAGATTTATCGCCAACCTTATCAAGGTCCTGGTACCAAAACCGGTTGCCCCCTTAACCAGCACCCCCTTATCTTTTTCCGACATGAAGGGCCCGGCAATATCCATATGCAGCCACGGTTTGACGCCGGCAAATTCCTGAAGGAACAACGCTGCCGTGATGGCGCCGCCATACCTTCCACCGGAATTCTTTATATCGGCTATATCGCTCTTGTTCAGCTCTTTATACTCTTCCGGCAAAGGCAGTTGCCATAGGTTTTCTCCGGCTTCCTTGCCCGCTTTAACAACTTTGTCGGCCAGTGCTTGATTATTGCTGAACACCCCGGCATACAGATCACCCAGCGCCACATGGCAGGCCCCTGTCAGCGTGGCGAGGTCGATCAGAGGTGAAAACCCCTTTTTTACGGCATAGGACAAAGCATCGGAAAGGATAAGCCGCCCCTCAGCATCCGTATTGACCACCTCGATCGTCTTTCCATTGGATGCTATTAATACGTCACCGGGCTTCAGCGCCCGACCGCCTGGCAGGTTCTCAGTTGCGGGAACTATGGCCGTCACATTGATCTTCAATTTGAGTTTGGCTACTGCTCGGATAGCGGCAATGACGGCGGCGCCGCCGGACATATCTCCCTTCATATCCGACATAAATTCCTGGGACTTCAAGGAGATCCCTCCCGAATCAAAGGTCAACCCCTTGCCGACAAAGCCGACCGTGTCTTTGGAGGCCGGGTCGCCCCTGTAGGCGAGCACGATGAACTTGGGCGGCTGGCTGGTGCCCTGCGCCACGCCCAGTAAAGCGCCCATGGCCTCTTTTTCCATCTGCTTGCGTTCCATAATCAGGATGTCGAGACCGCATTCCTCCGCCACTTTCTTAGCTATATCCGCCATATGAGTGGGGGTCATATGGTTGCCCGGCTCATTAACCATATCGCGGGCCAGCATGGTTGATTCGGCAATGATCCTGCCGGTCTCGGCTCCCCTATAAGCGGCTTTCAGGTTCGATGCGTCTTTATCCAGCAAGATGACGTTTTTTAAATCGTGCCCGTTATCTTTTTTGGTGAAGTGCTTTTTAAATTTGTAGGCGCCAAGCATGCTCCCCTCGGCAATAGCTTCGGCTGCCGTCGCGGCCGCCAGCCCGCCTGCGCCGGCCCCATGCAATATAGTAGCTGCCGAATCGCAGTTGTGCCCGGCCAGTGAGCGTATCACCTCGGCCATAACGTTACGTACGATATCAGCCTTAAAATCTTCCTTCTTCCCCAGCCCGACGACGGCTACCACCCTGGCAGGTATTTTCCCCAGGGTATGCAATACGTGGACCTCGTTGGCTTTGCCCTTGAACTCACCGTTCTTTATCAAACCGCTGATGACTCCTCCCAATGCAGCATCCACAGCAGCGGTGGCGCCGCCAGGTTTGGCTACTCCTTCAAACAGGTTCACGACTATAGCATCGCATTTGATCTTGCTGATATCACCTGTCTTTACTTCAAATTTCAATTCGTCCTCCCTGGTATAATGTTATGTCAATTCGATAACCGTCGTCTACCGCCTGTTATTTTATCTGAAACTAATCGATAATCAAACACAGCCACACCTTTCACGCTGTTCAATCTGAATTTTGCTTAAACGCCGATACCTATGGTATACTTCTAGAAAATAAACCTTTAAGTCAGCCCAGCGAGGCTGGCAAGGGAATGATGAAGTAAATTCATCATACTACAAAATCAAGTTTTCGCTTGTAATTGACCTCTTGCCAGCGCGGCGAGAGGTTTTTTTATGCCTGAAAAGATTTTGCTTAACTCTTCCGATATCGAAAGGGCCCTTGTTCGTATCGCCCATGAGATACTGGAGCACAATAAGGGCGCAAAAAGCATCGCATTTGTAGGCATTAAAACCCGCGGCGTACCCCTGGCCCAGCGCCTGGCCAAGATAATCCGCTCTATGGAGCAGGTCGATATACCTGTCGGCTCCCTGGATATCACGCTTTACCGCGATGACGTCACCTCCCTTGGCTTCAAGCACGTCGTCCAGCAAACCTACCTGCCTTTTGATATTACTAACAAACAGGTGATCCTGGTGGACGATGTATTTTATACGGGCAGAAGCATCCGCGCAGCGCTGGATGCCTTAATGGACCTGGGCAGGCCGCAGACCATCCAGCTGGCAGTATTAATAGACCGTGGCCACCGGGAACTGCCCATACGCGCCGATTTCGTAGGCAAAAACATACCCACAGCCCATAATGAAGAGATAAAAGTATTCCTCAGCGAGGTGGATGCCGTAGATAAAGTGGCGGTCAGGAGGTTGGATGGAGAAAATAATGAGCCTAAATGAACCGAAGTTGAGCACGGCCGGGCAGGAATCTTTACCGCCTCTTTCCATCGGGTTATGGCGGCACAGGAACGTCCTCGACCTGGACGACTTCTCACCTGAGGAGATCACCCTGGTCTTCGAAATAGCCAACGGTATGGTGGAAGTCCTGGCCCGAGAGGTAAAGAAAGTACCCACGCTACGCGGCAAGACTATAGCAACCCTGTTTTATGAACCAAGCACCAGGACCCGTGCTTCTTTTGAGCTGGCGGCTAAATACCTGGGCGCCGATACCGTTAGCCTGGACGCGGCCAGAAGCAGCGTGGCCAAAGGAGAATCGCTCATCGATAGCCTGCGCACATTACAGGCGCTGGAAGTCGATACCATTGTAATCCGGCACCCCTGCTCGGGCGCACCCTATATAGCCGTCCGGCACCTCCAAACCAGCATTATCAATGCCGGCGACGGCTGCCATGCGCACCCATCCCAGGGTCTGCTGGACCTCTACACGATTAAAAGACAGCTCGGCGATCTGAAAGGCCGCAAGGTTGTAATCATCGGTGACATCATGCACAGCAGGGTCGCCAGGTCCAACATCTGGGGCATGCGCTCGACCGGACTGCATGTGGTGCTCTGCGCCCCCACGACATTAATACCCCAGGGCATGCCTGAAATGCTTGATAAATGCGGCCTTGACCATGTCACTATCGAACACAACCTCGACCGGGCTCTGGAAGGGTCAGACGTCATCATGCCGCTCAGGCTGCAGAAGGAGCGGCAGCAGAGCGGGTTCATATCCTCGATCCGGGAATATATCAGGCTTTACCAAGTCAACAGCGAGCGGCTAAAGAAAGCCAGAGCCGATGCCATCGTAATGCATCCCGGGCCCATGAATGAAGGCGTTGAGATCAGCCACGATGTAGCTTATAGCAGCAGTTCCCTGATCGAACAACAGGTTACCAACGGGGTGGCGATACGCATGGCACTCCTCTATCTGGTGGCGGGGGTGAAAAACCAATGATATCCAAATCTATCTTGATTAAAAACGCACGCATTATTGATCCCTCGCAGGGCATCGATGAAAAAATGGACATCTTAATAGAAGACGGGCTGATAAAATCATCGGGCGCAAATTTGAAGGCGCCCGCAGCGGTTATCATCCAGGCCGATGGGTTGGTGGCCTGCCCCGGCTTCATCGACCTTCACTGCCACCTCAGGGAGCCGGGTTTCGAAGAGAAAGAGACCATAGCCAGCGGAGCGGCAGCCGCCATTCGCGGCGGATATACCACCGTATGCTGCATGCCCAATACCAACCCACCGCTGGATAACGCGGCAACCGTCGATTTCGTTCGAAAAACGGCCGCTTCCCAGGCGCCGTTGATAACCGTTTTACCGGTCGGCTGCATCACCAAGGGCAGGGCGGGCAAGGAATTGACCGATATGTCGGAGCTGGCGGATGCCGGCTGCGCTGGCTTCAGCGACGACGGCAGCCCTGTCAGCAACTCGCAACTGATGCTGCTGGCAATGCGCTGCGCTGCCGGGCTGGAAATTCCGATAATCGACCACTGCGAGGATCTCGACCTCTCCCGGGGAGGCCATCTTCACGATGGCTGGGTAGCAGCCCGGCTGGGCATAAAAGGGATCCCAGCAGCAGCCGAAGAAACCATGGTAGCACGCGATATCGCTCTGGCAGAGATGACGGGCGCCATTTTGCACCTGACCCATATAAGCACCCGCGGTTCAGTGGATATTATCAGATCGGCCAGGGCCAGGGGTTTGAAAATCAGCGCCGATGTCACACCACATCACCTCACGCTCACCGAGGAGCGCATAATTGCCTCTCCGGCGGAACCGGACGTTCCGCTGATTTACGATACCAATGCCAAGGTCAACCCCCCTCTGAGAACTGCGGCCGACATTGAAGCCCTAATACAGGGCATCAACGACAAGACCATTACCTCAGTCTCTACTGATCATGCGCCCCATGCCAGTGAGGATAAACTATGTGAATTCGAGCTGGCAGCCTTCGGGATAAGCGGATTCGAAACCGCTTTTGCCGCCCTGATGACGCTGGTTCATTCGGGAAAGATCAAATTAAATACCTTGATAGCCCTCCTGACCTGCGGGCCGGCGTCCGTCCTGCAGCATGAATACGGCATCACAGGAACCCTTAAAGCCGGATCACGTGCCGACGTAGCACTGCTGGATATCTCCAGGGAATGGACTCTGGATGAGGCCAACATGCTGTCGCAGGGCAAGAATACTCCCTTCAAAGGTCAGCAATTCAAGGGCATGGTTGCAGGCACAATTCATGCTGGCGAGATCGCCTACATCGATAAATCGGTAAGGATATCCAAATGACAAATTCAAAGAATGCCGTCCTGGTACTTGAGGACGGGACATTTTATGAGGGCACATCGTTCGGAGCAGGGTCGACGACGCCCGGCGAGATCGTATTCATCACCAGCATGACCGGTTACCAGGAAATGCTGACGGACCCGTCTTTCGCCGGACAAATAGTAGTGCCCACATACCCGCTGATCGGCAACTACGGCATCAACGATTCGGACTTTGAGTCCTGCAAGATACAGGTCCGGGGCTTCGTAGTCCGGGAATACTGCGAGGTGCCCAGCCACTGGCAAAAAAAAACTACACTGGACGAGTATCTTAAAGCCAACAGCATATCCGGCCTGAGCGGCATAGATACGCGCAGTCTGACAAGGCATATCCGGTCGCTGGGCGTGATGATGAGTATGATATCCAGCGAGCTTACAGTGGCCGAGTGCATGCGCGAGCTGAAGAAGATCCCCACCTACGGCGTGACCGACTTCGTTCGTGAGGTAACTACTGACCATAAATATGCCTGGGCCAACGATGACGGCCGGCCCGTAAAATACAAAGTTGCCATAGTCGACACGGGGCTGCGCTATAACATAGCCCGCATACTCGCCGGGCTGGGCTGCTCGGTCACAGTGCTTCCTGCTACAACACCGCCCGCAGAGATATTGAAACTCAAGCCCGACGGCATAGTCCTTTCGCCGGGACCGGGTGATCCTGCCTTGCTGGGCGATATCATCGGGAATATTAAAGAACTGCTGGGCAAAGTCCCTATTATGGGCATCTGCCTGGGACATCAACTGATAGGCAGAGCGCTGGGCGCCGATACATTTAAACTGAAGTTCGGCCACCGGGGAGCCAACCATCCCGTGCGTGACCTGGAAACAGGACGCGTTCGTATAACAACCCAGAACCACGGCTATGCCATAGCCCTGGAAACGCTCAAAGGCGGCCTGGAAGTCAGCCATATCAACCTGAATGACGGTACGGTCGAAGGGCTGCGCCACAATAAGCTGCCGATCATCTCGATCCAGTATCATTCCGAAGGGTCCCCCGGGCCGCAGGACAATATTTATCTGTTTGAGCGGTTCCTGGATATGTTAAAAGAAAGGAAATAAGATTAAATGACTAAACCTTCCAAGGTCCTGGTTATCGGGTCGGGACCCATCATAATCGGGCAGGCCGCCGAATTCGACTATGCCGGTACTCAGGCCTGCAAATCGCTGCGTGAAGAGGGCATAGTCACCGTTCTGGTAAATTCCAACCCGGCCACGATCATGACAGACCAGGGCATAGCCGATATCGTGTACATCGAGCCGCTCACCGTCGACGTGGTCAGCAGGATCATTGCCAGCGAAAGGCCTGACGGGCTGCTGCCGACCCTTGGAGGGCAGACAGGCCTCAACCTTGCCGTCGAGCTGGCCGAGGCCGGAATTCTGGAAAAGTACAATGTGCGAATGCTCGGTACCCCGCTGGAAAGCATAAAGCAGGCTGAGGAGCGTTCGCTCTTCAAGAAGCTCATACAGGATATCGGCGAACCCATCCCGGAAAGCACCACCGTTAACTCAGTAGACGAAGCCGTTAAATTTTCCAAGCAGATCGGACTGCCGCTGATCATCCGCCCTTCATTCACGTTGGGGGGCACGGGAGGAGGCATCGCCCGTACCACGGATGAGCTGAAAAGCATCGTTAAAAACGGACTGGCCTCGAGCATGACGTACCAGGTCCTGGTTGAGCGCTGCCTGTTCGGCTGGAAGGAGCTGGAATATGAAGTCATGCGGGATGCCGCCAACAACTGCATTACCATCTGTAATATGGAGAATATAGATCCCATGGGCATTCATACCGGCGACAGCATCGTGGTAGCTCCCAGTCAGACATTGACCGATAAAGAGTACCAGATGCTGAGGAGCGCCAGCCTCAAGATCATCCGGGCGCTGGGCATAGAGGGCGGCTGCAATATCCAGTTCGCATTGACGCCAAGCCCGCTGATAGCTGCCAAGTGGGCGCCCGACCAGCTAAATGTGAAGCGTAGCGAGTACTACGTCATAGAAGTTAATCCCAGGGTCAGCCGCAGCTCGGCTCTGGCAAGTAAAGCCACTGGGTATCCCATAGCCAGGGTAGCCGCCAAGATAGCGGCCGGCAAGAGGCTGGATGAGATCCCCAACAAGGTGACCGGCAAGACTATGGCAGCTTTCGAACCGGCGCTCGACTACTGCGTGGTCAAGATACCCAGGTGGCCCTTTGACAAGTTCACCACCGGGGACCGTAACCTGGGAACTCAGATGAAAGCCACCGGCGAGGTAATGGCCATTGACCGCTGCTTCGAAGCGGCGCTGCAAAAGGCCATACGCTCATTGGAATTAGGAAAAAAATCGCTGCTGTGGGAAGGGGCCGACTGGGGCAAGGACGGCACACTTGATTCATACCCCCTGTATCCCAATGACCTCAGGTTGTGGGCCATCATGGCTGCACTCAGACGTGGAAAATCGGTTGAGGATATTTCAGTACGCACGGGCATAGAGCCCTGGTTCATCTATAAAGCCAGGAATATCGTGGATATGGAAAAGAGGCTGCTGGCCGAGCCGCTCAGCCGAAACCTGCTATGGGAAGCCAAGCGCCTGGGCTTCTCCGACTCGCAAGTCGGTACCCTGGCGGATCGCTTGCCGGACCAGGTGAGGGACCTCAGGGAGGAGTGGCAGGTACGCCCGGTCTACAAAATGGTGGATACCTGCGCCGCAGAGTTCGATGCCGAAACGCCCTATTTCTACAGCACCTACGAAGAAGAAAATGAAGCCGAGCCACTGGATGCGCAAAAGGCGTTGGTCATAGGCAGCGGGCCCATCCGCATCGGCCAGGGTATCGAGTTCGACTACTGCAGCGTACATTCAGCCTGGGCTCTGCAGGAAAGCGGCTATAAAAGCATCATGGTCAACTCCAACCCGGAAACCGTTTCAACCGACTTCGATACCAGCGACCGGCTTTATTTCGAGGCGCTGGACGAAGAGAGCGTCAGAAATATAATTCAAAATGAATCGACCCTGGGCAACCGCTTTATTAGCTGCCCATCCATTGTCCAGTTCGGTGGCCAGACGGCCATCAATCTGGCGGAGCCCCTGGCTTCGAACGGACTTTCCATTATAGGATCCAGCGCCGAAGCCATCGACATAGCTGAGGACCGGCGAAGATTCGAGAGCTTTTTAAACGGTCTGGGCATTCCCCAGCCGCCGGGCGCAGGCATTACCTCAGTTAAAGAGGCGCTGAATACCGCCGCCATGCTTAAATACCCCGTGCTGGTAAGGCCAAGCTATGTGCTGGGCGGCCAGGCCATGGAGATCGTGACCAGCGATGAAGAGTTGACCAAATACATGAACCGCGCCCTGGACCTCGGCAGCAAACATCCCGTCCTGATCGACAAATACTTCGAAGGAAAAGAGGTGGAGGTCGATGCAATCTGCGATGGCACGGATGTGCTCATACCGGGGATCATGGAACATATCGAGAGGGCAGGGGTGCACAGCGGCGATTCCATAGCCGTGTACCCCGGGCTCAACCTGACGACGAGGGAAGTCGATACGCTGGTGGACTATACCGTCCGGATGGCACTGGGACTCAAGGTCAGGGGGCTGATGAACGTACAATTCGTGATCATGCCCGGTGAGCATCATGAAGAATCGTCCGTCTATGTTATAGAAGTCAACCCCCGTGCCAGCAGGACCATCCCCTTCATCTCAAAGGTAACAGGCATACCTATGGTGCGTCTGGCGACCAAGGTGATGCTGGGCATAAGTTTAAAAGAGCAGGGGTACACCACCGGGCTTTATAGAAAACAGAGGCTGGTCGGCATTAAAGCCCCGGTCTTTTCCATGTCCAAGCTGATCGGGGTCGACACTTATCTCGGCCCTGAAATGAAATCGACCGGAGAAGTGATGGGCATAGATCACAACTTTGAAGCGGCAATGGCCAAAGCCCTGATGGCTGCCGGGCTGATCCTCCCTCCCAAAGGCAACCTGCTTTTCAGCATCGCCGATAAGAATAAAAATGAGGCCCTGCCGATCATTTCCGGTTTCTATTCGCAGGGCTATCATCTTTATGCCACCGAGGGAACTGCAGCCATGATTAAAAGCCACGGCATGGAAGTGACAGCCATAGAGAAAAAGCTGAGCGAAGGCAGCCCGGATATCATCGATATTATCAATAGCGGGGCGATAGTCGGCATAGTCAACACCATCACGGGTGGGCGCGTGGCCCTGCAGGATGGTTTCCATATACGCCGGACAGCAGTTGAAAGAAGGATACCCTGCTTTACATCGCTGGACACTGCCAGGGCAGCACTGAGAGCATTGACGCGCAGCAAAGGAACGTATAATGTTAAACCTTTATCCGACTATTTGGGTTAATTTATTGAGGGAAGTTTATCAAATCAATTGAAGCAGATTAAAGGTAAAGTCTTATACAATAAAGAGCTGTTGAGCTATCAGAGGGCCTCCTTTTTCCTTATGCATGTCCGATCGCCGGGACTTGCCTTAGGTGGCAAACCGGGGCAGTTCTTCATGCTACAATGTGGCGGAGATATGGTCCTGCGGCGGCCCATCAGCATACACACTGTAAACGGTTTTGATATTATTAGTCTGCTTATCGCCCCTCCGATCGATGGCCGGCTGGCGCATAAAAGCGGTGCCCGACAGCTTTGCGATCTTAGAGAAGGCGATGAGCTGGATTTGATCGGCCCCCTGGGGAACGGTTTTAACATAGGTTCAACTTCTAAGAATATATTGATTGTGGCAGGCGGTATAGGTATAGCACCCTTGAAATTTCTGGCTGAAACAGCGCTGTCTTCCGGGAGAGGCGTCAAACTATTGATCGGCGCACGTACTAAGTCGGGTTTGTACCCGCAAAGCCTGCTGCCGAAAGGCGCGGATATGGTCTTTACTACCGACGACGGAAGCTACGGAAAGAAGGGCCCGGTGTGTGATCTGATCCCGGAGTATTTAAATGACGTCGACCAGGTTTTTGCTTGCGGCCCGCAGGCCATGTATGAAACAATGCAGAGACACATGAATAGCTGGCCGGTCGAGAAACCTGTCCAGGTTTCGCTTGAAGTTCGCATGGGTTGCGGCGTCGGCGCCTGCTACTCATGCAGCATACGCACCAGGCAGGGCATAAAACGGGTCTGCAAAGAGGGACCGGTATTTGATATAAACGATATAATATGGCAGGAGGTCAGGATATGACAGTCAGTTGCAAAAGGATTCAAATCGATACACAGGGGCAGGGCGAAATATTAAACGTTACATCCGAAATCGCCAGGGAAGTCAACAATTCCGGCGTTAATGACGGTACCGTAACCGTCTTTATACCCGGCTCCACAGCCGGTGTAAGTACTATTGAGTTCGAACCCGGCCTGGTGATGGATATGAAGGCTATGTGGGAGCGCATCATTCCTTCGGATATAAGTTACGAACACAATAAGGCTTGGGGCGACGGCAACGGTCATGCGCACGTGAGGGCTTCACTGCTCAGCCCGTCGATTACCGTTCCTTTTGTTCATAAAAGGCTGACGCTCGGGACCTGGCAACAGATAGTAATTCTCGATTTCGACGTAAGGCCGCGATCGCGTGAAATCATCCTTCAGATTATGGGAGAATAATAATAAGAGTAGCAGTCATTTTTATGACAGGAGGTTTGTATGCCTAATGCACAATCACTGGCTATGACGTTGTTCGCCATTTTAGGCTTCTGCGTTATGCTTGCTCTGGGTGCATTCATCGGCAAGAAGATCACACCGGGTAAACTGGTCACGTTTGCCGGGGTGCTGGCGCTGATAGCAGTTGTCTGTTTTACTGTCTATGCCGCCTACTATTTTATTGCCCGTGCGAGCTGATATCTAATATGTTATTGTATTTGTAGCATGATCCAGAGCTTTCGATGCCCGGTCTGCGGCAATTTCAATGCTTTAGGTGAACCTGTTTGCACCAATTGCAAACAAAGATTCTCTTACAACTGTCCGGTCTGTGGCAGTCCTATAAATAACCGCTACTCCAATTGCCCTACCTGCGGCACAGCATTCATCTGGAGCTTACAAATAGAGCAGGCCATGGAGAAAGCAGAAATGATAAGCGCTCCGCCGGTCAAGCCGATACGGCAGGATACCAGCCCCCCCAGGGTAATTATCATGCAGACCGATGTGAGGACCAGCATGACGCATAGGCCAATTTTCTGGATTACCTTGATTGTCATCTGCATTGTTATTATTGCAGCACTGCTGTTTATTGATTCACTGATTAATTCTTCGCGATAATGAATAACTTAAGAGGAGGTTACCATGCCGGATCCTAAAACGGCGACTTATATCTTCGCTACTGTGCTCTTATCCTGCCTTGTACTTTCACTCGGCGGCTTTCTCGGCCGGAAATTCGAAGTTTTCCGGGTGGTGATATTTGCGGCTGCCGTAGCGTTGGTTACCATTGTTGTATTCGCTATCTATTTTGCTTATTTGGGCATAGCCGGCAAGTTATAATTTCTTGTTCTCCATATTGTGGTTGATCTCTCTCGCGAAGATTAATATAGTTATTGTGATTGACCCGGAAGCAAAGTTATTTGCCCCGGACCAGGGAAAGGAACTCGGCACGCGTTACAGCGCGTTTTTCAAAGATGCCACGCATGGCGGAAGTAACCATATTGCTGCCCGGCTTCTTAATCCCCCGCATCGTCATACACAAATGCTCCGCCTGAATGACCACGCCCACGCCATCCGGTTTCAGTGACTGCATAATCACATCCGCGATCTGCTTGGTCATCCTCTCCTGGAGCTGCAGCCGCCTCGAGAATATCTCGACCACCCTTGCCAGCTTGCTTACTCCTACCACCCATCCATTGGCATTGGGTATATAACCGATATCTACCACCCCATAGAATGGCAAAAAGTGGTGCTCGCACATAGAGTAAAAAGGTATATCCCTTACAATTACCATCTCGTGATGACCGGCTGAAAATCCCGTCGACAGTACTTCGCCCGCATCCATACTGATGCCGGAGAAGAGCTCAGTGTACATTTCAGACAAGCGCTGTGGCGTATCCACCAGGCCTTCCCGCTTAGGATCATCCCCTATGGCCTGAATGATCTCCTGTACTGCTTTCTTAATTTTATCCGCGTCTAACATTATTTCTACCCGTTTACCACTATTGGAATCATCGCTTCCCGTATTTCTCCCTGTCATAAACCCGTATGCTTTCCCTGTCCCCCGAACAATAGGTCTCACCGCCAAGGTAAAGCGCCGGCCTGATCAGGTTCAGGTCCAGTGTGCCGTTTTCCTTGAATACATCCCTTGCTACATGCACGGCTACTATCTCTCCGATTATCCAGGCATGGTCGCCGAAAAGCCGGTCATCGATAACCTTGCATTCATAGGCAGCGTAAGCGTCCTTTAATATAGGCACATCCGTCTTGGTGGGCCGGTCTTCGGCCAGATTGAACTCCGTAAATTTATCGGTGAAACTTCCCTGCTGCCCCCTACCTCGGCGATGCTTTCAGCCTTCTCATAAGGCATGAAGTTGATAGCGAACTGGCGGCTCTCAGATATCATACGATAAGTATAGCGCTTCGGCGCCACCGCTATGCCGTACAACGCCGGTTTAAAAGAAACAGGGCAATGCCAGGCCACAGCCATGGCATTCTTCCTGCCGTTGCTGTTGACCGTGACAATGGTAGCGGCCCGGGGATAATGTTGATAGAATTCACCTGCATTCTCCGCAACACCCTTCAACATGGCGGTCCTCCTCTGCGAATAGGATATCTATTTCTTCAGGCCAAGGTGTTTTTCAATCACTTCCAGATCTGCCGGCAGCTCTGGGAAGGGTTCAACATACTTGGTAGGGATATCCGGGTCCTTGAGGCCGTTGCCGGTAACTATGCAGACTATCTTCTTGCCCTTGAAGCTTTTGCCCTGCTTAATCAACTTGACCAGTCCCGCCAGGGGTGCCGCAGATGCAGGCTCGCCAAACACACCTTCTTTAGACGCCATCAGCTTGTAGGCTGCCAGTATTTCATCGTCTGTAACGCTTTCGATGACCCCTCCTGATTCGTCCCTGGCTGCCACGGCATTCTTCCAGCTTGCCGGGTTGCCAATGCGTATGGCAGTGGCAATAGTCTGCGGACTTTCGACAATCATGTTATTGACTATGGGAGCAGCCCCGGCCGCCTGAAAGCCCATCATTGCAGGAGTCCTATCTACCTTGCCGTTGCTCTTCCACTCTTTAAAACCTTTCCAGTAGGCGGTTATATTGCCGGCGTTGCCCACAGGTATGAAAAGGTAATCAGGCACGCTGCCGAGATCGTCTATTATCTCGAAAGAGGAGGTCTTCTGACCCTCGATTCGGAAAGGATTAAGTGAATTGACAAGGGTTATGGGGTATTTATCGGCCAGGATGCGGGTGACTTTAAGCGCCTGGTCGAAGTTACCCTCGATCGATAAAATCTCAGCGCCATAGGCGATGGCCTGGGCCATTTTACCCACCGCTATCTTGCCTTTCGGCACCAGGATTATGACCTTGAGCCCGAAGCGGGCACCGTAAGCCGCAGCCGAAGCGCTGGTATTCCCGGTAGAAGCGCAGATAGCCTGTTTACTACCTCCTTCGATGGCTTTGGCCACGGCCATAACCATGCCCCGATCTTTAAACGATCCGGTTGGATTGCAGCCCTCCAGCTTAAAGTATAGTTCCCCAACCCCCAATTCCCGGGCCAGGTTTACCGATTTCACAAGCGGAGTGTCGCCCTCTCCCAGTGAGATCATGGGCGTTTTAGAAGTGATGGGCAGGTACTCTTTATGCCGCTGCAAAACTCCTCTGATCATGGTTAAATAGCCTCTATCCTGATAAAATTGCTGATTTCTTTGACTACCTTCAGTTTGTTAAGCATCTTCATCGCTTTCTGCACTGCGCTCTCCCGGGCCTTGTGGGTCATGATTACGATCTCGGCCGTCCTGTTGGAAGGGTCCGACTCCTGCTGCATGACAGAGGAGATGCTTATAGACTGGCTACCCATCACACTCGAGATCTGCGCCAGCACACCGGCCTCGTCCAGAACATTCATCCTGAAATAATAACGGGTCTCTATATCCGCCATGGGCTTGATTCCCGAAGTTTTCTCCGGGACGAACCTGGGAGCATTATCACGCCGGGTATTAATATTCTGCGCTATATTTATGACATCGGCAATCACGGCGCTGGAAGTAGCCAAAGGTCCGGCACCCTGGCCGTAGAAAAGTACGTTGCCCACAAGATCGCCGCTCACATAAATGGCATTGTAAACACCGTCGACCTTGGCCAGCAGCGATTCGGCCGGAATAAGCACTGGGTGAACCCTGGCTTCCACCAGGTTGTTTGACCGCTTGGCAATAGCCAGCAGCTTTATAGCATAGCCGAACTCCGCTGCATAGCGGAAATCACACGATTTCAGTTTGGCTATCCCTTCGAAATAGATTTCATCAAAATTTACGTCCATATCAAAGCCCAGCGACGTAAGTATGGCAAGCTTATATGCGGCATCCAGTCCGCCTATATCGTTGGCCGGGTTGGCCTCGGCATATCCCAGCTTCTGAGCCTGTTTCAGGGCAACACCGAAATCGATCTTGTCATGCGCCATCTTGCTGAGTATATAATTGGTGGTTCCGTTGACTATAGCGTAGATAGCCTGTATATCATTGGCCACCAGGTCACGCTGAAATGGTGAGATGAGAGGTATACCACCCCCCACACTCGCTTCAAAACGTAATCCCGCGTGATGCTGCTGGGCTATGGAGAGCAACTCGGCGCCATGTTTGGCCATGACCTCTTTGTTGGCCGTTACTACATGTTTGCCTTTTGACAGCGCTTCTTTGATATAGTCGTAGGCAGGATATTCGCCCCCGATCAATTCGATAACGATATCGATATCATCGCTATTAACGGCTTTTTTATAATTGGTGGTAAATATCTCTCTATCGAGACCAAGGGTGCCCTGCCTGGAGGTATCCTTGTCAACTACCATCTTAAGAGCCAGCAGGCTGCCGGCCTGACGGGCCAGCGTTTTCTTTTTGGCCGTAAGCGCCCGGGCCACGCCGCTTCCGATCGTGCCTATGCCCAGTAATGCTATATTGATGGTCCGTTTTTTAACCAAAATCTATTGACCCCTCTCTTTGGTAACTTTGGCGACAGCGAAGTCTTTCTGGGTCTGGTCGAGAAGGTTCTCTACCTTAGCATCACTCATAAGGCCCTGCATCCAGGTATCCAGACAATTCCCGGCCAACGACTGGCGTATAGCAGCATCCAATGGACGGTCAACGCTCTTGTTTAGCACCTCCACCAGCCAGTAACCACCCTTGGTTAAAACAGTTGAATCTCGTACTACATCGCTGATCTTTCCTGGATCGACCGTTGGTAAAATGCGATCCAGCATACCATGACCAGTTGTCTGTGCGGGAGCAATCCAGCCCATATCCCCGCCATTGTCCTTACTGGCATCCTGCGAATATTGCTTGGCTAGTGTAGCCCAGCTTTCGCCATTAAGCAGTCTTGCATGAATATCATTAGCCAAGTCGCTATCCGGAAGCAACATACCATTGACATGATAGCCCTTTGTATCATCCTTCTCGATGACCTGGACTATCCAGTAGCCGAACGGCTTGGATACATTGTCATCATATATGGGGTCGTTGACCTTGCCGGGCTCCAGGTTAAAGATAGAGTCCTTGAATACCACATCTTTCAGATTCCCCAGCGCATAATCTTCATAACCTTTCGCTATCCAACCGAGATATCCTTGCTTACTCTGAGTTGTAGAATCGATTGAAAGCTTGGCAGCCGCCTGCGTAAAATTGTCACCCAGCCCAGCAGTCATTTTTTGCTGTAGGTCCAGTGCCATGGCCTTGGTCTCGAGGAGCATAGCTTCAACTTCAACTTGTTCAGCAGTTTGCGGCTGCTCGGGGAGGCATTGCTGCTCCAAATATTTGGCGGTAAGGACCCTGGCCCTGGCCATATCCGTAGCTGCATCACTACTGGTTACATTCATCTGACCGAGCTCTTTATTGATCTCATCGTCGCTGGCAGTTAAGTTTTCGGCCGCCGCTTTCTCTTTAAGCACTTCGGTCTGTGCGATAGCAGTTGCGGCAGTATCGACATAGTATTTAAGCATGTCAGAAGTGGATCCCTTGGTCATTATATCCAGCATTTTGATATAGTAGTCCATGCTGAAAGATTTATCATTCACCTTGACCACAGTTTTGTCGTACGGTAAAACCTGCTCGCTGTAAATACCATATGCAATGATTCCTGCGATCGCCACAACTACCACCACCGTACAAATCATGATAATGCGGGACAATTTTTCCTGTTTCTTCCACTTTGAAATCTGGTGTTTGGTGGGAGCCCTTTCAACTTTTTCTTTACGATGTTTTCCAGCCAATTCAGAAACCTCTCGTGAATAAAATAAAATTGAGGCAACTCACATTGCCCGCAATCGCCCAATATGATAACATATTTTCGCTTTATAGACACCGGGGTGTAGCGCAGCCTGGTAGCGCACCTGAATGGGGTTCAGGTGGTCGTCGGTTCAAATCCGACCACCCCGACCAGTTTAAATTCTGCACAATTCCACGTATTTTCAGTTCATATACCGATCTTTTGCATCACTCAGATAGAGGTGCAATAATGTTATCTAGTCAGTACGCTTAAGCTAGCTGATGAAGCGCGTCAACTATTTAGGGATGAGGTTGAGTAATGGATATAAAAGCCAATCATTTTGAGCGACCTATCGAGCGCAATATAGCTATGGAACTGGTGCGTGTCACCGAAGCGGCGGCTCTGGGTGCAGCCCGCTTCCTGGGCAGAGGGGATAAAAACCTGGTGGACCAGGCGGCGGTAACGGCCATGCGCTATACCCTGGGCTACGTACGCATGGATGGAATCGTAGTCATCGGCGAAGGGGAAAAAGATCATGCACCCATGCTGTATATTGGAGAGCATATAGGCGATGGCTCCGAGTTGAAGGTTGATATCGCCGTTGACCCGGTCGATGGAACAAGGCTGGTGGCCAGGGGCCTGCCTGGCGCTATTGCCGTGGTAGCGCTCTCAGCCAGGGGCACCATGCATTTCCCCAGACAATTTTATTATATGAAAAAGATCGCCACCGGACCCGAGGCCAAAGACCGTATCGATGTAAACGCCTCGATCAAAGAGAACCTTAATAATGTAGCGGATGCCAAGAAAAAGAGGATATCCGAAGTCACGGTGGTCGTCCTGGATAGGCCACGCCACGAAGAACTTCTGGAAGAAATCAGGAGAGTGGGCGCCCGGATCAAATTGATCACCGACGGCGATGTGGCGGCCAGCATCGAGGCAGCCCTCCCCGAAAGGGAAGTCGATGTGCTGATGGGCATCGGCGGCACGCCTGAAGGAGTACTCTCGGCCGCAGCTATACGCTGCATTGGTGGAGGCATCCAGTGTAAAGCCTGGCCCCGCAACGACAAGGAGAGAAAAAGCTGCCTGGCAGCGGGGGTCGATGTTGATATGGTCTACAATACCGAAGACCTTATTAGTAGCGATGATGTGTTTTTTGCCGCCACCGGTATAAGCAGCGGCGAGCTGCTTAAAGGAGTGCGCTATTTCGGAGGCGGGGCTTCCACGGAATCTATCGAGATGCGCGGTCGTTCAGGCACCGTCCGCTGGATTGATTCCCGCCATAATTTTGAGAGGTTGGATAAGCTAAGTTTCTTTGAGATCCATTAAATTAGACGCAATACCCAGTAAAGGAGGTCAGTTAACATGACACACGCAAGGCCGAATGACGTTCATATTGCAGTACGAATTACCCTCCCGGATGAGGAGCCCAGCAAAGTGGCCAACAAATCACTGGATATTAAGAAAAAGATCGAGGACATACTCAAAAAAGAGAAAGTCGAGTACTTTGAGGTCGTCCTGGAAAGCATCCAGAAGAGCAGGTAACCTTGGCCAACCGTGTTAACCGCCCTATTTTACATTTATCGGGGTGCTAATTCATATCGTTCAGACTCTAATTCAGGTTTACTTCGTAACAATCAACCTCGGCGGGTACGTGCCGCTCAGGCTCCAAATGAACTTACCGTCTTTATAAAGGTCCAGGTAATATCCGCGCGTGCTCGATTCCCCTGTTGCATAGGGAGGTACAAAAATTAGTCCCTGGACGGCGCTGCTGCCATCATAATAGAAGGCAAGCTGCTGAACGGCATCATCCGACAGGCCCGCCGCATCCCTCCTCACATTAAGCGTGTATTGTCCGCTGTCTCCACCGCTCAAGGTAATAGCCGCCGCCAGCGCCTGCCCTTTTTTAGCAGTGTCTACATTGTCCGCCCCTGAACGCCAACCGACGAAGCCCACTGAAAGCCCTCCATATCCCGGCTTGGGTGCAACCGTCAAGCGCGGTGGATAGCCATCCGGCATCAACCAGGCCTGTGCCCCATCCTTCACCAGGTCTGCATAGTATCCCTGTGTGCCGGATTCACCTACCGCATAAGACGGCGCGAAAGAAGTTTGCCCGGAGCCCTCGACACCATTGTATTTAAATCCCCACTGCGCCACTATTTCATCATGGCCGGTGTCTATTGAACGCCAAATTCGCATTATGCATTGACCCGGGCTCCCTCCTTTGAGGTTCATAACGGCGCTTATCTGTTGTCCTGCATTTACATTGTTAACAGGTTCACCTTCCCTGTACCAACCGGCGAAGCCGATGGAAAATGGGAGTTCCGTATCCTGCGGCACGCTCAACTCAGGTTGTGAATTATGTGCTGTATTTAAATTTATAACCTTGACAGTTAAGTTCTCGGTAACTGAACCTCCGGAATTGGATGCGACCAGTTTATACAGGGTTGTTTCCCTGGGCGAGACGACTGCCATGCCTACAGGATCGACACCTCCTACACCCTGATCTATACCCGTGTAGATAGCTCCGTTGACCACCCAGCTCAGCATTGTGCTTTTACCCAAATAAATACTGGGCGGATCGGCGATAAAGGACTTTACAACCGGCAGGGGCTTTTTAGTATGCGTCGACTGCGGTGAGGCAGCCGCGCTTAAGCCCCTGATTTTCTGATAAATCCAGGCAGTATCACTGCCATATTCCATATCATTAAATAAATAGGTTATGGCATATTTCTCCGCGGTGTCGATAGCGCTCAGGTCCGAGGTGATGAACCCACCCACCTGCGGCTCGATGACCTGCCACTTGCCATTCAGATATTTTTCGATCAGGAATGCATGCAGTTTGCTGTCCCGGCTCTGCCCGATAGCTACGTAGACATCCGAGGCGGGCACTCCGTCAGCGCGCCAGAGGGAACACAGCAAAGTGGAGTAGTCCTTGCAATCACCGGTCTTTTTATCGATGGTCTCGGATGGTGCTTGCCAGTATGCTTTAGTATCCGGATCGTAGACTACATAGGCAGCCACCCAGTCCTGTATGCGCCTGAAATCCGTCCTAACATCGGTGTTATCGGAAAGAATTGCCCTTAAGGTTGTGTGTACTGCGGGATCATCGACCGTGATCAGGCTCCTGGGATCGTAAGATATGGCTGGATATTGAGCGGATGAAGCAATCCTGGGAGAGCAACTCACGGCAACAACTGTAACCAATACCAACGTAACAGCTTTAATGAACCTGTAGGATAGCATATATATTCATTCTATCCCACTGGCCCCGTTTTCTGAAAAGTTTAAAGGGTGGGCGTGTTATATTCTTCAGCCGTAAAAGAATAAAAAAAGGGCTGGTGCGTCACTCCAGCCCTTTTATTCAGTGAGTACTTTCTCTATTATTAAATGTTATTGCACCACCTTCTCCAGGTCTTTCAGCATGGTGTCCAGGCCCCGGCCGAACAGCTTCAACCTGATCGGTTTCCCATCCCCGTATTTCTTGTATACCTGGCACACTTCACAGATGCTGGTATCCTTCCCCGTCGCCCCCCTGTCATCCAGTTTGCAGTAAGTTCCCTCTATTTCCCAGCAGGGCAGAAACTGGTACTTAGTAGCCGGGCACTCCGCCTTTATCATTTCGGGACAATGGCATGTATCCCAGCATGCTTCCTTGCCGGCCCAGAAGTTCAGCTTCGCCTCTTCCTCAACCTCATTGAGCTTCCTATTTTCAATCTTTATTGCAGCCATTGTCTTTACCTCCTTTATTGATTTTGCCTTTTTGTTTTCTACGCTTTCAATTTAACATGCGTGACTTGCGGTGCCATCCGTCATGAGACTTAATTTACATTTGCACAAAAGCGCATATATACCTTAATAGTGTTAAGCCAAAATGCGTAGAAACGTCCCCACTCAGATCTATGCCGGGACTAAAGTACGGGTTCAGTCAGGACGTATAGGTCATTGATTATTGAGTCTGCGCAGATATAATTGAATGCAGTCGATTGGAAAAGCTATGGTATTTATACTTGGAAACCGACACGCAAACGGAGGGAAAATGTTTAACAAATTTATGAAAACTCTATCCAACATGCACAAGGGGGAAAAAGGCATGACGGGGTTGGAAACCGCCATAATACTTATTGCCTTTGTAACTGTGGCCGCGGTTTTTGGCTATGCCGTCCTCAGCGCAGGCCTGTTTTCCGCCGAAAGGGGTAAGGAAACGGTTTACGCCGGCTTGGCTGAGGCCAAGAGTAACCTGGAGCTATCGGGATCCGTAATAGGCCTGGGAGATAATGTTAGCCAATCGCTCTTGAAAATAAAGTTCACGTTGAAGAATGCTATCGCCGGCAATCCCATCGACCTGACGGAGTGCGATGGCACTAGTACTGCGCAAAATAAATGCGTTATCAGCATGACAACTAAGAATGATTACTTCAATAACGTCAAGTGGACCAAAGAGGCCATCGGCGCGGCCGATGCCGATAACCTGCTGGAGACGGGCGAGCAGTTTGAAGTCACTGTCGACATGGGCGATCTCGGAGTAGGAAAGGCGCTTTCTGAAAACCTGACGGTCAATGATCAGTTTAACATTCAGGTTAAGCCTTCGGTAGGGTCCACCATGACCATCCAGAGGCAGCTACCTCCGGCTATAGAAGCCGTGATGGATCTGCATTAGTTTTCCCTGCGTCAATAACGGTTGCTTCAATCGACCCGTCATTGGGCTTCTCTCGCTGGGGCCCGGTGATTAGGAAGCAACCGTTATTGAGTTATAGGCCCTTCGTATAACCAAATTAAACCTTAAAACCGTATTCACGCTTGTCTCACAATTGCCTGTCCCCTCCTTTCATTGCTCATAAAAAAGAGACCTTTGGCTCACCTATATTAAACCTCCGGGTACTGTATTGCCTGCGTAGTGAGGCTATAATTTAGAAAACCTCGGCGGGGGAAATATAGAAATGTTTAGGAAATTGATCAGTGCCACGTCTAATATGCACCGCAGACAGAGCGGTATGACAGGGCTGGAAACTGCAATTATTCTGATCGCATTTGTCACCGTTGCTGCCGTTTTCGGCTACGCGATTCTAAGCGCTGGCCTCTTTTCCGCTGAAAGAAGCAAGGAGACTATTTATGCCGGCCTCAATGAGGCCAAGAGCAACCTGGAAATCTCGGGCTCCGTAGTTGCCCAAAGCGCGGATAACACTACGGTTGACAAAATCATTTTTACAGTCAAGAACGCTATCGCCGGAAATCCTATTGACATGACTCCATGTGATGGCACGGCCAACGCACATAATAAATGTGTCATCAGCCTGACCACAGCCGAAACTTACATTAACAATGTAAAATGGTCCAAGCAAGACCTGGGGTATAGCAATGGCAATGAACTGCTGGAAACCGGCGAGCAGTTCGAGATAACTATAGACCTTAACGATCTCGGCACCGGACACACGATGTCCGACAATTTGACAGCAAATACGTATTTTACGGTTCAGGTAAAGCCCGCCCTGGGTTCAACGATCACGATTCAGAGACAGTTACCACCGGCGATCGATTCGGTAATGGATTTACATTAGGTCTGAACGGGTAGATAAGAGATAACCTGAGGACCTTGCTTAATAGAAGGGGTTGAGGTTTAGTTGAGCTTTTTGACGACCCTGACTACCTGAATGATGACCGCGAAGTAATCGTCTTTCTTTTTATAGGGAGCAACCACCATTTCTTCACCTTCCATCCTCAGGCAGAGATCACCTGGTGAGGCCGGCACATCCTTACCACAAATAATTATGTCACCTATATGTACCACGTTGCCGTACTCCAACTCCGCTGCCTTAATCCCAACCAGCTTCATCTCCTTCCCCTTGTTTACCGCCAACTCCCTTGGTACAAAAACATATTCAATTATCTGCCTGCTATTTATTTCCGCATATACAGGCACGATCGCCGGCAAAGAAAGCGAAAGCTCGCTTATTATCTCATATGGCGTTTTCTTTAGCAAATCCTCCTTGGGATTCTTATCTAAAACGAGGTTGCTCATGTCATTCATGCTGACTTTCAGGGCACGGGACAATTTTTGCAGGGAAGCCACGGTAACCGATTTGTAATCGCCTTTCTCAATGCGGCAAATAAAGGAAGGTGACATGTCAGCCAGCTTAGCCAGCTCCGCTTGAGACAGGCCCCTCTTGAAACGGGTGTCCTTTACAAAATCTCCTAACATATATCTATACTACCTTTCCCCCGGCTGTCAGTTTACCATGGTAAATCTTTTTAAAAATCATGTCAAAAATGTCCATTTGTATATTGATTTTAGTAAATTTTTTATTTAATATAGTAAACATGAGATTAGAGACCGAGCTTTACAACATAATGCAACAGGAGAAGCTGACCAACGCCAAACTGGCAGCCAAGTTGGGCATATCTCCATCGATGCTGTGCCTGGTCTTGACGGGTGATAAAAAGCCGGGACGTAGGTTTCTGCAGGGCCTTGCCACCAATTACCCGGAGATGTGCCTGAAATATTTACAGGATCGAATTCCCGCCAGATCATAAAATTGGCAACGGCAAGTTGTCTTGGATAAACGTTTACCAAGCACTTTAACAAAATATCGGCGCAGGAATTGATTATAGTATTGAATTCAATGCTTATTGTGGACACCATCCGGGCATAAAAGCCCCGCAATTCGGCGGTCCCGGACCAGCGATTGAAGACGGTAGGCCCGGGAACTGTCGAAATAATAAATAGGAGGATAGTCATGGACGGTAATGAATATATAGTTGGGCTAGTATCTGCGCTCATAGGTGCTGCCATAGTTGCCTCTTTCATTGCTGCCTTTGGAATATTAATTTTTGTGGTGTCTCTATGATAAAAAAGGTGCAAAATACCAATACTGGCATCATAGAGTTCCTAGTTAAGTTCCCGATCGTAACATTCGTG
>JBEKVW010000009.1:0-37145 GCA_049513695.1 Dehalococcoidia bacterium
CTTCACCATCCTGCATAATACGGTCACAGCCGTTACAGGTAAGAGGACCAATGGAAATTGCACCTCTGCGGAATCTCTGCTGCATGCTCAGTCTCCCTTATTAAATTTGTCCCTGGCTTTGCGTAATGATTTTTTTATCTCGCCGGTTCCTTCAATAACTAATGTAAATTCGCCCCTCGGTTTGGCAAAATGGCGTGCCGCCTCGCTTACCGTGCCGCGGAAAACTTCCTCATGCAGCTTGGTCAGCTCCCGGCAAACAGCGATATTTCTATCGCCCAGTGCGTCCAGTATGGCCTGCAACGTGGCGGCAACCCTGTAGGGTGATTCGAAACAAACTATGGCTCGTGGTTCTTCGCTTATGGACATCAGCAGGTTTTTCTTCTCGTTTTTCTTTCGGGGCAAGAAGCCCAGATAAATAAACTGGGAAGCTGCCAGCCCTGATGCCGCTACGGCAGTTGTAACTACCGAACTGCCCGGCAATACTTCTACGCGGAAGCCCTTTTCAATAGCTCCTTTGATCAGCTCATAGCCCGGATCGCTTATGCCGGGCATACCGGCCTCCGATACCAGGGCGATGTCCTGTTCGTCCAGCATTCCAAGTAAGGCAGGCAATTTCATCCTCTTATTATGCTCGAAATAGCTGGTCAGCCTGGTGTTTATGTTGTACCTGTTTAAAAGTTTACGTGCAGTGCGGGTGTCTTCTGCAGCTATAAGCTGCACTTCACCCAGCACTCGCAGTGCCCTCAGTGTGATATCTTCAAGGTTTCCGATGGGCGTGGCTACGACATATAAGACAGGCACAATAACCAGATAATTATAGCTTAATTCGCACTCGAGGGCTACTTAAGAGCCTGTTTGCCCGAACAAATAAACCAGGGATAGCGGGTTATTTCCCGGTAGCCCAATTTCCTGTAAACGGGGTCTCCAAACTGACTGGCCTGCAGGATCACTTTGCGAGCCCCCAGGTCGAATGCTGCGTTGCCCACCTCCTGCGTACAGTAGGCGGCCAGACCCAGCCCACGCGACTTCTTTGCACAGCCCACCCAATAGATTCCTGCGATCCCGTGGGAAAGGATAGCCATGGCGGCCGCAGCCGGTTCGTCCTGATAATAGACCACCGCCCAAATGGAGTATGGGCTTAATACACGGTCCGCCAGGGCAAAATATTTGTGAGTGATTGCCGCCGGAAGGCCGAGGTCCTGATATGCCTCAGCGGTTACTTGAGCGAAGGCTTCCAACCCTTTTGCATTCTCCACCCAGCGTAGTTCAGCCTCATCCCGCAGCTTTTTCTTGTTCACCGGCTGTTCCAGCACCATGCCGGCATTATCGGAAATCATAAGCATTTTGCTTTCCCGGCAGAAGTTGATAGCGTCCTGGTCACCGTGGCTTCTGAGAAGCAGCGCAAAGGAGCGCTTACGCTGGCTGAAGAACTCCCGTGCCCGCGATATCACCTCCGCGGTTCCCTGTGATCGGGTCAATACTATATTGCAGGCTGGAAAATCCACGACCGAATTTATGAAGACCGCATCCTGATCTTCAAAAATCTCGGTACCCGGGATCCAGTTTAAGCTCTCTCGCCAGTATTCTATGCGATTAAGGTCGGCCAGCCTCAGCAAATCGGAGTCATTCATAGCAGACAGTATACGTTGGACTTTACTGAAGCGTCAATCCATTTTAGTGATGGACTGGCTTGACTTAACATAGCTACTTTTGATATATTCTGCAACATCATCTTTGAGGTCTGATATGTCCGTACCTAAATTCAAAGAACTCGAAAGAGCATACGGTTTCGATGAAGTGGCCATTGTGCCCGGCGATGTAACAGTAAACCCCGACCAGACCAATATAGAATTTAAAGTACGCGATATTACCTTCCCCATACCCATCGTGGCTGCTGCTATGGATGCAGTCGTGGATCCCGATTTTGCCATCCTCTTCAATAAATACGGCGGACTACCAATGTTGCACTGCGACGGCGTCCAGGTAAAGTATGAAGATCCTAAATCTGTGCTGGAAGAGATCATCAATGCCCCAGCCGGCCAGGTAACCGCCCTGATGCAAAAGATCTACGGTGAGCCTATTAAAGACCACCTCATTGCCAAGAGAATCAAGAAAATCAAGCAGGCCGGCGCAATTTGCGCTGTCTCACTGATCCCGGCGACGACTAAGAAGCTGGCTCCCATTGCAGAAGAAGCCGGCGCGGATATCATAGTCGTTCAATCCACAGTCACAACGGCACGCCATATTTCCAAAAGCTATCGCGGCCTCAGCTTCACCGATCTATGCAAGCAACTCCGAGTTCCAGTGATCGTCGGCAACGCCGTCACATACAGTGCAGCGCTGGAGCTGATGAGGACCGGCATCGACGGGCTGCTGGTAGGTATCGGGCCGGGTGCGGCCTGCACCACCAGGGAAGTGCTGGGTGTCGGAGTACCGCAGGTTACCGCCACTATCGATTGCGCGGCCGCCCGCGATGTCTATTTTAAAGATACCGGCAGGTACGTTTCTATAATTACCGACGGCGGCATCCGCATAGGCAGTGACATGTGTAAAGCCTTCGTATCCGGCGCCGACGCCGTAGTGTTCGGTTCCATACTCACGCGCGCTGAGGAAGCTCCGGGTAAAGGCCACCATTGGGGCATGTCACAGCCGTCCGCTACGCTACCCAGGGGGACGCGCATCACGACCGGCATCAAAGGTTCGCTGGAAAAGATCCTCTTCGGCCCCACCTCGGTCACAGATGGCAGCGAGAATTTCATAGGCGCCCTGCGCAATGCCATGGGAGTCTGCGGGGCCGTCAACATCAAGGAATTCCAGAAGACCAGGCTGGTGATAGCCCCATCCATCAAGACTGAAGGCAAATACTTTCAGGCCTTACAGCAGAGCTGCTAACCTTCTTAGAGGAAAACGGAAACCCCGAACCATATCCCGAACCCCACCAGAACCAGAGCGCATATTCCAAATACTACCTTCTGCACACCAGGCGTCCACAAATGCCTCGTTCTAAAAACCGTCATTGAGACAATCTGTTCCCATACAATATCGCAGGATAGATGTACCAGGGTAAAGAGCACCAACCCGTATATGCCGAAGGCCACGGCGCCGGTTATCAGCGCCACTCCTATAGTAGCCCACCACAGGAAGAAATATGGATTGCCACCCGTCATGACTATCCCCGTTACAAGTGAGCTATACGGCAGGGAAACGGACCCTGCTACCGGCTTTTTAAATGTAAGAAAGATCATCAGCCCCATGATAACCAGCAGCAGCCCCCCGGCCACACCCGTAGCCTGTTTGACCAGGGGAATAGTTAAATACGTTGCGAACCCGAAATATATCAGGGCGATGATGGGTATTTCAATGATACCATGCCCCAAACCGATGAATACGCCCGCATTTTTCTCATGATATCCCTTGGCTATGGTTGCCGCCGTCAGCGGTCCGGGCAGCATCACACCTGACAGAGAGACACCGGCTGCGGAGATCAGGTAAATCCATATGTTTTGTGACATCGCTATCTACTCTATGGCGAGGCCTGGCCACACGGCAGCCTTAATCGTCATCATCGTCGCCGCCTTCATCCTCTTTAGCGGCAGCCTGCACCTCGATCCTGGGAACCAGCGCAATGCCACTTTTATCTTTCTTTTTTTCCGGAGCCGGAAGCTCAGAAATATCGTTTACAACCTTGTTCAGTTCCGCTGCGGACGTATCGGCGGGTAATACCAGGCTCTTTACACCGCTGTCACGCAGGGCCATCAGTTCGGCCCGTGTCAAAGTTTTATGGACCTGCGCTATAACATGCTGTCCTGTGAAATCCGCCACTTTCCGGCAGTTCATCAGGTGCTGTAATGTCAAAGGAGCGACTCTCAGGTCAATCAAAACCGCATTAGCAGATGGATAAAGGTCGTTTATAGTCCTCAAGAGGCTGGCCTCGAGACCGGAATCAACTGATAATATTTTGCCTGCCGCCTCGAATTCCTTTCCGTCAAAGGCTTTCACCGGCAGGCTTAAATCAAATACGATAAAATCAACATCGGGGGTCATCAACTTTGCCCCGTTGGCATACTTGGTGGAGGCTATCAGCAGGCCTATAACCATATTGCCACAGCTTTTGAGACATTTGGTCAGGGCGCTGGCGGTCAGTCCTGCCGAATCCACAATGGCTGCTGCTGCGCCTGCATCGGCCAGGGCTTTCAATTCCTCGTCGGACTTCCCTGTGGACTCGACTGCGACCAGTATGGTCGGCTGCATCACTGCTTCCGCAGACTTCCTGAAACCCATGGCCGGCGTGGATTTTTTAGAAAAACTATTTAATTTTTCGATAAATTTGCTCATATTCAGTCAGTGCTCCTCCGATTCTACATGGGAATATTATCTCACGGAAAGTTGATAAATTTCTCCTGCATATACCATGGAGCCACAGCCCAGGCTGCAGTCCCACTTTTATCCGGTTACCATTGAAATACATCGATAGATACGACTTTCCCCATATCCGGCCAGATAATCATCTGGCCGGTCTGCGGGAAAACAGGTGACGATGCATATTCTTCACCCACTTTCAAATTGACTATTTTATCGGCGTAAAAGCCCTGTGAGGATGAAACGTCGTCGATATAAACCGTACCGCGATCGGTGGTCTCAAAGGCGTCAAGGGAGTGATTCGACAGGTCCCCATTGTCGGCATCAGGCTGCAACTCTATAGCGACAATGGCCGCCCTGATCCCTGCGGCTTCGGCGTTATTGTGCAGCATTTCAGCGAAATCGCCACATGTGAACTTGCCAGGAAGATAGGGATGCTTATCGGTCTGGTCCGTTTGCAGGAAGGATTTCAGCTCCGCCCATGAAGGGTTGTGTGCGGACGGGTTATTGCGCAAAACAATGTAATGGTTGTCGGCGCCAACCATTACGGCGCCGTTAAAGAAAACGTAGGTTTCGTTTTTGTCCAGGGACGGAAGTAAACTCAAGGGAAAGTCCGGCTGATTATTGGTAGGGGTGGGCGTGCTGGCGGCACTGGCCGGGCTGGCGATTTTCACTACCGGCCGTACATTAACGATCACAGCATAGCCGATCGTGCCGCCGGCGTTGCTGGCCCTGAGGTTATAAGCCGTTATAGTGTCGGGTTTAACTTCAATACTGCCCTTAAGGGGCACCGTTCCTATGCCATTATCGATAGTTAGATTGTCGGCCCCTTTAACTTCCCATTCCAATTTTACGGAATTGCCATTCTCTATATTAGACGGTTCGGCCGTGAAAACCAGCACCTGTGGCCTGGGAGGCACGGCCGGTTTCATAGCAGTCGTCACAGGCAGGCATGCAGAACAGACGCCCAATACAATTGCAGCGGCACTGAAAAAACCGTAGACGATGGCTTGCTTCATATCTTAGCTATCACCTAACTGGCTATTCCTAAGTATAGCTTCGGTGGCTCAAGCGGGCAAAATGCGGCAATAGGAATAAGATGGGATATTATGCGGCGGCAATGGGCAATTCGATTACAAAACATGCCCCCTGGCCTGGTTTGCTCTCGGCATAAATATTGCCGTTATGTTCCCTGATGATACCATAACTGATGCTGAGGCCCAGCCCGGTACCTTTGCCCATTTCTTTGGTGGTGAAAAACGGATCGAAAATATGCGTCAGGTTGGCAGGCAAAATTCCGGGGCCATCGTCCTTGAACACCATTTTTACCATATCCTGTATTCGCTGGGTGCTCACCTGCAGTGAGCCTTTCTTATTAGCTTCGTACATAAAATATTCGGCGTTGAGGACGATGTTCAGGAAAACCTGCTGCATCTGCGATACATCCAGCATCAACTCCGGCAATTCATCGCTAAACTGCGTCGATACCTCGATGCCTGATTTTTTCATATATGTGCGGCGCAATTTAATTACGCTTTCGATTATGGCATTGAGATCTGCTGCCTGCTTATGCGGCTTTTGCCCGCGGGCAAAGATGAGAAACTCGCTTAAGATGCTGGCTGCACGGTTTGCTTCTCTGCAAATAGTGCCTGCATCTTCCTTAACGGTCTCGGGGATATCCTGCTTTTCTACCAGCAACTGTGACAATCCGATCACGCCTGTCAGGGGATTGTTGATCTCGTGGGCCAGGCCGGCAGCCATCTCACCCAGCGATGATAACCGGTCGGCCCTGACCAGCTTTTCCGTCATCTTCTTATGCTCGGTAAGGTCGGAGAACAGCACCGCATACCTGCCACGTTTGGGACTCAGGCCATTAACACGGAAATATTTATCGAGGGTGGCAGAGTAGAACTCCTCTATATGCATGTTCTTGCCTTCCGACACAATGCTCTCCCAGATCTCTGCTGTAAGCAATCTCATAGTAGGAAATACTTCCCACATGGTCTTACCGATGATATCATTGGCTTTAACCCCGGTAATCTGCTCGAAGGCCGGGTTCACTTCCAGAAAACGGGCTTCAACCGCACTGCCGTTTTCACCATAAGTTACCTCAAATACCGCAAACCCGTCATGCATGCTGTTGAATATGATGCGATACTGCTCTTCACTCTCTTTCAGCGCCTGCTCCGCCTTCTTGCGGTCCGTAATATCTCGCAAAACAACCTGAAACTTCTCTACCTGTCCCTTTTCATTGGAGAGCGCACGTAGCGTCTGTTCCATCCACCTTGTGCTGTTGCCTTTGACGAAAGGCTGAATATCGTAAATAACCCTGTCGGGTTCGGTCAACAGCTCCTCTATCGAGGCTGTAAATATCGGGTATTGATGCTCATCTATCATAGATAAATAACTTCTCCCCACGATTTCCCTGCTTGATTTGCCGTAAAACTTGCAGAAAGCCCCGTTGGCAAAGGTAATCGTGCCATCGGGAATAAATCTGCATATCAACTCCAATTGGTCTTCTACGATCGCACGGTATTTCTTTTCACTTTCCTTTAAGGCTTCTTCCAGATATTTCCGCTCGGTTATATCATGGATAATGAGACTGAATCCTATAACCTTATCTTCATAAACAATATCCGTTGGACTGGTATTGCACCATACAATGCGGCCGCTCTTGTGGATGGCACGAAAATCCAGTGTGGCCCTGGTTCCATTCCCTTTAACAGCTCCACTGAAGAGCTTAATAATCTGGTCAGCGTCATCCTTATGCAGGAAATCCACGAATAACTTGTCTATCAATTCTTCATGCTCATATCCAATCATCTGGCACAGGGTGTTGTTCACATAATTGATATATCCCGCCACATTGATAGTGGCCATACCGGCCCCGGCGCTTTCCACCAGTCTGCGGTATTTCGATTCGCTCTCCTTGAGCGCTTCCTCAACCTTTTTCCGTTCTGCGATATCACGACCCACAATCAGGGAATATTCTTTCCCGTTATGCAGCATGTAATTTATAGTTGCGTCAACCGGGAAGGTATAGCCTTCTTTGTTGCGCTGCAGCGTTTCAATCCTCACTGATCCGGTTGCCCTGATCTTTTTAAACATCTTATCCCAGGCGGCCACATCGTGAATCACATCGATGTCACTCATCTTCATCTTCAACAGCTCTTCGATGGAATAACCCAGGGACTGACAGGCAGCATCATTGACGATCAAGAACGCCGCATCGGCGCTCACCAGGTAAACATAGTCTGCCGATCTATATATGAGATTGAGGATAAATTGTGGGATATCGGGCTCTTTGGCTTCGGCCTTTATCTCGGGCGGATCTATCTTGCGTTCGCGCAGGTTTTCATGCAGAACCGATTGACGGTTAACTTTTTTCTCTACCGGTCTTTTACCACTATCCATAAAAAAAATAGGCACAGCTTCCATATAAGAAAACGGGCTGTGCCATTGAAAAATTTATTAACCCTCTTCGTTTATAATTTATAGCCGACCTCTTTAAACAGCAAAATAACTATAATTATACCGACCAGATATTTGCACATGTTTTTTTTATGTGCACTATCGAGCCCGGGGCATCCCTGTACAATATTTTTTAATTTACTCCCTTGGAAATATAATATACTAAAAATCAGATTATTTTCAATATCTGCGGATAATATCTTTTCATTCAAGTCTAAATTTTCTATGAGGTAGGGTGATGGATATTAAGAAAAATTTCGTAATAATCGGTGGAGGTGCGTGCGGACCTAAAGCAGCGGCAAGGGCACGCAGGCTGGATGCAAATTCCAATATAACCATGGTCCAGGATGAGGTTTATACATCATATGCCGCCTGCGGACTTCCTTATTTTGTCTCGGGCTTGGTGAAATCGGGAAACGAGCTGATGGTACGTAACGCGGAGGCTTTTAAAAAGATCAGCAATGTCGATGTCCTGATACATACGAGGGCAGACAGCATAGACCGCTCAGCCCATAAAGTGCACGTTACCAATTTGCCGGACGGTAAAACATACACGCTCGATTATGACAAGCTGGTAATGGCCACCGGCGCCGACCCCATCGTGCCACCTATAAAGGGCATCAACCTGCAGGGGGTCCATGTGCTGAAAAAAATACCCGACGCAGAGGAAATCATAGCGTTAATGACCTCTTCACTTACGCGTAAAGCCGTTATCGTAGGAGCGGGCTTGATCGGCATGGAGATGGCGGAAAGCCTGGTTACCAAGGGCTTCGAAGTGACTATTGTCGAGGCGCTGGACAGGCTTTTGGCTGCCGTCGCTGACGATGAGATCACGGACCTCATTGCCAGACATGTGAAAAGCAAAGGGGTTACCCTTAAACTAGGGCAGAGGATTGTGGCATTTGAGGAAGAAGGGGGCCGGGTCCAACGCGCGATTACCGATAAAGAGAGCATCGAAGCTGATGTGGTCATTTTTGCCATAGGGATTCGCCCTAATTCAAAGCTGGCGAGGGAAGCCGGGCTGGAGATCGGCACGTTCGGGGATATAGTCGTCGACCGGCACCTTCGGACCACCGATCCGGATATATACGCCGGCGGCGATTGTGTGGCCAATGTCAATTTCATCTCAGGCCAAAAAGTATTTACGCCTCTGGGTTCTACGGCCAATAAACACGGCCATGTCATAGCGGCCAATATGACAGGCGGAGATCAAATTTGGCCGGGCATCGTATCCACGGCCTGCGTCAAGGTCTTCGATTTCAATGTAGGGCGTACCGGGCTGGGCGAAACAGAGGCCGTAAACGCGGGCTATGGTGTGGTAACCGGCCTGATTCCGGGATTGGATTTGCCGGATTATTATCCCGGCAGCAAAGAAGTAATTATAAAGCTGATTGTGGACGCCGGAACACACCGCATACTGGGCGGACAGGGCACAGGGCCTGGAGAAGTCATAAAGCGAATAGATGTGCTGGCAACCGCCATCACCATGGGCATGACGGTCGATACGCTGGCCAACCTCGACCTCGCCTATGCACCACCCTATAATTCGTCGCTCGATATCCTGCACCATTTAGCCAACCTGGTGCTGAATAAAATGGCCGGGAGAATCCAAGGGCTTAAGCCCAAAGAAGTAAAAGAAAAAATGGATAAAAATGAGGATTTTACATTGCTTGATGTCAGGAGCAGCGGCGAGTTTGAAGCAACGAGAATAGAATCGCCTCAAACACGGTTATTGCCTCAACCCAGGCTTCGCGAAAAGATAAAGGATCTGCCGAAAGATAAGGAGATCGTTGCAATGTGCCGCAGGGGAAGCCGTGCCTACCAGGCAGCCTGCACCCTCAAAGGAGCCGGCATGAAGGACGTCAAATTTATGGAAGGCAGCTTGATTTGCTGGTGCGATGATATGGTTGGCGAGCCACCTCTGTAGATGCATTTCTCCGAATATAAAACGGCCCCCGGAAAAATTCCCGGGGGCCGTTGAATTAACTCTCTTTACTGAATTTCCGCTTTATGCCTTGGCTTTTTTTGCGTCTTCTTCAACCAGCAGGCGTTTGAGAACCTTGCCTACCATGGTCTTGGGCAGTGAATCGCGGAACTCAACAAACTTGGGAACCTTATATCCCACCAGTGTCTCCTTGCACAGGGCCTGTATCTCTTCCGCTGTTGCCTTCATACCGGGCCGCAGCACAACCCAAGCCTTGACAGCTTCGCCCTGCTTGGCATCCGGTATACCGGCCACCACCACCTCGGATACGGCGGGATGCTTGCTGATGACCTCTTCAACCTCGCGCGGCCAGACCTGGAAACCGCTGGGTTTAATAAGTTCCTTCTTGCGAGAGGTAATGAAGACATAACCGTCCTCATCCATGTAGCCTACATCACCGGTGTACAGCCAGTTATCCCTGAGCATTTCTCTAGTCTCTTCGGGCTTCTTCCAGTATCCAACCATGAGCTGCGGCGCCCTGAAGATGATCTCACCCTCTTTGCCGGCCGGCATCTCGCCTTCGCCTGTCTCGATATCGCCTATGCGGATGATCACATCGGGCAGGGGCATACCCACCGAACCCTGCTTCCATTTTCCAGCAAAGGGAGTGCAGGTGCAGGCCATCGTGGTCTCGGTAAGGCCGTAGCCTTCGACTATGCGTCCGCCGGTAAGCTCCTCAAAACGTTTCTTAGTATCGGCCAGCAGCGGCGCAGCGCCCGAATTGCAGCATTTCATGGAATGGAAATTGACTTTGCCAGCCTTGACCTTGGGATGCTCCAGCAACGCTATAAACATGGCAGGCACCGCCGGGAAATATGACGGCTTATCGTGTTCGATTGATGCGATCACATCATCACGGTCACGAGGGTTGGCTACCAGCGACAGCGACATGTGGCTGACGACGGCCGTGCTCATCACAGCATAGGTACCGAAAGAGTGAAAGAGTGGCAGCAACATGGCCATCACATCTTTATAAGGCTCGGCGAGTGCCCCGACCCAGGCTTTGAATTGCAGGCCGGTAATGGTTTGTGAATGATGCGTCCCTATGACGCCTTTGGGCAGGCCCGTTGTACCCCCGCTGAAAAGTATTAATGCATGGTCGCCGGGTAAAACTTTCACATCCGGCCGCTTTGCGCCGGCTTTTTGTTTAAGCAGGTCCTGCAACCAGAAGTCTCCAGCCTGGAGCTCGATGCGGTGGCCCTGTTTCTTTTCCATAGCCAGGGTAAACAGCACCTTGAGCACCGGCGGCAGATATTCCTTAATGTTGGTAGCGATGACATTTTTAACGCAGGTGCGAGGCTGAACTTTTTTCAAAATATTGTAGAACGGTGTTAAAACCACTACGGTTTCTGCCACGCAATCTTCGAGTGCATGTTGCAATTCCGCTTCCGTGTACATCGGATTGATGTGCACCAGGATGGCACCCGCTTTCCAGGCGCCCCACCGGCAGATTATGGCCTGAGGGCAGTTGGGCATCAATAGCGCTACCCGGTCGCCCTTCTTGACACCTTTGGCAGCCAGTGCGGCAGCGAATTCATCGCTGAGCTTGGATACCTCTGCATAAGACATTTTCCTTTTCTTGAAATGTAAAAAAGTAGCTTCAGGATGTTCTTTGGTAGCTTCATCCACGTAGTCTACCAGCGTCTTTTGCGGATAGGGCTCCAGTGAATGCGGCACTCCCGCATCGTAGTTTTTAAACCACCTGTATTCTGCCAATGTAACACCTCCTAAAAATATATGTTATGGTTTATTTCCCGTTTTATTGCCGGCTGCCTTAACCAGGTCCCTTTTGCGACCGCTAAGGAAAAGGTAACCGTCGTCATCCAGGTATCCGATATCACCAGTATGCAGCCAACCGTCCGACATTACGGAAGCAGTTACTTGAGGCTGGTTCCAATATCCCAGCATCAGGTTGGGCGCCTTGATATAGACCTCACCCGGCTCTCCTCTACCCAATTCACGCCCTGTATCCTTGTCGGCCAGTTTGACCACCACATCGGGCAAAGGCAGTCCCACAGAGCGCTCTTTTCCCATACCCGGAACAGGCGCCATCACTGGTGCCTCCATAGCTTCTGTCAGGCTGTAATGATTTATCAGCCGGATGCCGGTCGCTTTTTGGAATCTCGTGCTTACTTCATCCGGCAGTTTGTCGACTCCCGAAATACAGACACGCAGACCCTTTATATTGGCCCCCTTCCGCAAATGCTCTAACAGGTTGGTATAGAAGTCCGGGATATCCATCATAACGGCAGGCCTGTATTTTTTGATGCTTCTGGTAATATCGCCCCAATCGCGGGGGTTCGAGATCAGGATGCAGGAGGAATGATTGACCATGGCGGTCCCAAGAGCCACCGCCAGACCCCATGCGTGGAACATCGGCATGGAGAGCATCACCCGGTCATCCCATTCGTAAATAGCCGGGTATAGCCAGGCATTAATTTGCGTGGCCGTCATCATCAGCGCCCGGTGAGTGCCGACTGCTCCCTTGGCAGGGCCGGTGGTGCCACCGCTGAAAAGTATCACGGCCGGATCGGAAGAACTGATGTATATGGCGGGACGTTCTGCATTCTTATACTTTCCGATCAGGTCCTGAAAAAAGATATCTCCCTTTGCAAGGCTGATACGGCTGTTATCTTTCCCTTCCTGCGTCAGCGCATACATAAAAGCTGAACCGGCAGGCATATAATCTTTGATGCTGGTCGGGATGACGGTTTTAATATTTGTCCCGGCCTGCAGCTTCTTAACGGCATTGTAAAACGGTTTTAAAACAATAACGGCAGCCGGATTAATTTCATTCAGAATATGCCGCAACTCAAATTCTGTAGATAGGGGATCAAGGGGCACCGCTATAGCGCCCGCCTTCCATATACCTTGAAGCCCAATCACCATTTGCGGCGAATTGGGCAGCAACATGGCTACGCGATCACCTTTTTTAATGCCATATGCTGAGAGGCCCATTGCGAGAGCATTGCTGAGGCGGATGAAATCGTCATAAAGGAGTTTGGTGCCTTTAAAAAAGAATACCGCCCTGTACGGTCTGGCCTGTGCCGATTCATCAACCACATCGATCATCGTCTTCTCTGGATACGGTCGCAACGTGTGGGGGATATCTTTACCGTAATGCTTAAACCAGGGATATTCTTCCATGCGAAAAGCTCCGTTCCCGGCGCGCAGTAAAAAACTGCAGGGACCCGCCGCCCGGACTCCTATATCATTGATTGACTGGTCAATTGTAACACAGTGAAGCGGAATGTCAAGTGCATCGCCTTATAAAACCGAAGGTTTGGCGGTATTACTGTCCCAGCCTGCGGCGCAACTGACCGCAGGCGGCCTCTATCCCCGCTCCGCGCTGTTCCCTCTGCGTCACCGGTATACCCGCGTCTTCCAATACCCGGCGGAAATCAGCAGCCCGGTCGGCCCGCGGCGGTTTGTAGTTTTTCCCTTCAACAGGATTAAGTGGAATAAGGTTTACATGGCAGTTCATGCCTTTCAATAATGCAGCCAGCCTGGCCGCCTCAGAAGGAGAGTCGTTGACTCCCATTAAGAGGCAATACTCGAAGGTTACCCTGCGGCCGGTCTCCTTAAAATAATCGCGCCCTGCCTCGATTATTTCCTTGAGCGAATAGCGGGACATGCCAGGTACCAATCTTCGGCGTAAGACGTCGTCGGAAGCATGCAGGGATATGGCCAGCGTCAGTTGCAGATGCTCCCTGGCCAGCCTGTAGATGCCGGGGATATATCCGATGGTGCTGACCGTGATATTGCGCATCCCTATATTCAGCTCTGAGTTTAGCAGATTAACGGCCGTAAGGGTTGTATCATAATTCATCAAGGGCTCGCCCATGCCCATGAACACCACATGACTGACCCTGCCTCCCGTTGGAAGCATTTTTTCACGAAAGGCAACCTCACCCACCGTCAGCACCTGGTCGATTATTTCACCCGCAGCCAGGTTGCGTTTAAATCCCCCGGCCCCCGTGGCGCAAAATGAACACCCGATGGCACAGCCAACCTGCGTGGAAACACAGCAGGAAAAACGTTCCTCGTAGGCCATGCCCACCGATTCGATCGAATCACCGAAAGCAGGCGTCAGCAGTACCTTAAAAGTCCTGCCTTTGCCTCTGCGGGTCTTTACAATTTGTGAACGGCCCACCTCATAATCTTTGTCCAGCCATGACCTGAATTTTGCAGGCAGATTGGACATCATCGCAACTTCCCCGCAACCTTGCCTGTAGATCAGATCGGCGATCTGCTTGCCCCGGTATTCCTTCTCCCCAGCTTCAACCGCCAGCAGCTTCAATTCATCGTCAGACAGCCCGAGCAACAGCTTTTTCATCTGAATATCCGCTTAATTATGTATGACCCTAATGTATACTGCAAACTAGCCGGATGGGGCTTTGACCCTCCCGATCATTGGTGCTAGCATGAAGTTGAGGACAATAAAAGGCACTCGTCCTCACGGAGGTGGTAGATGGTCAAAAAACAGGCCATGTTCGTAGAATGGCACTTTCCTGTGACTGGCTCTCCTGTGCCGGAGGGGTTAAGGTAAGCTTCGACCGTGCAGAACGGGAGAGCATGTAAAACTTCCGAGCTCTCCATTTGTAGCCGGAAGGCTGCATTATAGCGATAAAGCAGAGATTCAGGCTTATCTGAAGGGGAGAGTAGGAAGGAGCAAGGATCGAAATGATCAAAGGGGCTCTGACTAGTCGGGGCCCCTTTATTTATTAGCTCATTTTACCGCGCTGACCTTTAATACTCCTGACCAAAATATTTGCGCTTGAAATATAAAGATACGTTGACCAGTCCAATAAGGACCGGCACTTCGACCAGCGGGCCGATCACCGCGGCAAACGCCTGACCTGATCCTATTCCAAATACTGCAACTGCAACAGCTATGGCAAGCTCAAAATTGTTACTGGCAGCAGTGAAAGCGATGGTGGCCGTCTTTGCGTAACCGGCGCCGATCTTCTTGCCCATATAAAAAGAGATCAGGAACATGATCACAAAGTATATAAGTAGTGGGATTGCGATGCGCACAACATCCAGTGGTAGCTGAACGATAATCTGGCCTTTGAGCGAGAACATCACCAGGATAGTGAACAGCAGAGCTGCCAGCGTGATCGGGCTGATCTTGGGTATAAATTTGGTATCGTACCATTCGCGCCCCCGTGCCTTCAGCAAAATAAACCGGGTTAACATACCTCCGAAAAACGGGATACCCAGGTAGATCAAAACGCTCTGCGCTATCTGCCAGATGGTTATATTCACAGCTACTCCCTTCAAACCGAACCATCCCGGCAATACCGTGATAAAAATATAGGCATAAATGGAGTAAAACAGTATCTGGAAGATGGAATTGAAGGCTACCAGGCCGGCAGCATATTCGTTATCTCCCCTGCAGAGCTCGTTCCAGACGATCACCATGGCAATGCAGCGCGCTAGCCCTATCATAATAAGCCCCACCATGTAGTCGGGAAATCCATTCAGGAAAAGTATGGCCAGCAGGAACATTAATATGGGCCCGATAATCCAGTTTTGCACCAGGGACAGGCCGAGTATTTTCCAGTCTCGAAAGACCAGGGACAATTCTTCGTATTTAACCTTGGCCAGGGGAGGATACATCATCAAGATCAGACCTACAGCAATGGGGATGGAGGTCGTACCCACCTGGAAAATAGAGATAAAATTAGCAACTCCCGGTATGAAATAACCCAGCGCCACCCCGATTGCCATGGCCAGGAAAATCCATAGCGTCAAGAAACGGTCAAGCACCGACAATTTTAAGGTGCTTTTCTCTGTGGTGCAGGACACTTCATTCTCCTTCATATCAGCTTTAAACCTTCTTTATACAATTTCCTCCAGCAGCTTGCTAACCCTGGATTTGATCTCATCTCTGATCTTCCTTATTTCTTCTTTAGACTTACCCTTCGGATCAGGCAATCCCCAGTCTTCCGTTTCTACCAGGGTTGCGGGGCAAACACCTTCAGTACTGCACCCCATAGTGATAACCCTTTTCGCATCTTTCAACATTTCGGCAGTCAGCTGTTTGGGCTTTTTATTGCTTATATCTATATCCAGCTCTCTCATAAGCCCTACAACCACAGGGTCTACCCGGTCAGACGGCATGGTACCGGCCGAAAAAGACAGGGCTTTACCTTTAGCCATAAAATTGAAAAATGCCTCCGCCATCTGGCTTCGGCCCGAGTTCCCAACGCATACAAAGAGCACTTTGTCCATGCAGCAGACAGCCCTTAATAAAGTTTCAACCAGAGCCCGATATAAACCAGGCCTATTACGATGAATAGTGACGCCATGGCGACCCTGATATATCTTTCCGCCCGACTGATAGCATTGATCCACTTAGCCGCGCCTGCGATACCGAGCGATAGCAACGTGCCGAATAGCAGAACAGGAAGGCCCGTGCCCAGGGCAAATATAGCAGGCAGAGCAACGCCGCCCGTAGTCTTTAGGGCAAGCGGTATAAGGACCATAAAAAATAGCACGGCGCTATACGGGCAAAATGCCAACGCCAGCACAAGACCCAGCGGCAGCGCACCCATCACGCCCATATCTGCAAATCTGCCGGCAGCATTGGCCAACCTGGAATCATGCTCGCCCAGGTCGATCCTATCCAGGAACAGCATGATAACGCCGACAAGTATCAAAAAGGGACCGATTGCCAGTCCACCAATCTGCTGTAGAAAGTTAGCGATAGCCGGTATGCTTAACCCTGCATAGATTATCAGGGTTCCGAGCAAGCTATAAGTTATCATCCGGCCCAGCGTATAAAGCGCGCTGCTGGTAAAAGCATATTTTCGGTCGGAAATTTTCCGGCTGATGTAAGCCAGGGCTGCCAGGTTAGTAGCCAGGGTGCAGGGTCCGAGGCAGGCCATAACACCTAGAAGAAAAGCCGATACCGCCGGTACATGCAGACTGTCTGCCAATCCCTGAAGATCCATTAAATACTCGTGCCTGCCAGTATATCGGTCAATTTAGCCCTGATATAGTTTACAAGTTTATCTTTATTTTCGTCACCGGTCATCAACCAGATATCATCCAACGTATAAGTTTTCTCCATGCTCCCGCGTCTCTCCGTGACAAATAAGGCAAAGACAAGCGTGTCATATTTCTTGACAAGGTCGATATTGGCAGGGTCATCGGAGACAACCGATGTAAATGTTAACTTACCATTAGCCTGCTCATCCTTGAAATATGTGTCGACGACATATACTATACTGTCGCCCACCAAAGCCATACAATGACAGGGCGCCTTTAAATGGAAATAGACCAGTTCCACTTTATCGGGCGGGATCGGAAGAGGCGTTATGGTCAAGCTGACCGAAGTCGAATTATCTACCAGCAGCGTTGAAGTATCTGTGACCGGGACATCGCTCTTAACCGGAGCGGATGCCGGCGGAGCATTGCATCCCGCCAACGGCAAAATAGCTACAAGGGGGGTTAGAAGTACAAAAATCCAGAATCTTCTCATATTTATCCTTCCTTTTGTCCTCGCAAAGCTGAATTAATAAGCTTTTTAAGCGCGTCTTTGCTCAGCACAGATCCTGAACTGACGACCTTTTCATCGATTACCAGCCCCGGAGTCATCAAGATTGAATATTGCATTATCTGCTTCATATCATTTACCTCTTCCACCACAGCGTCTGCCTTCAAATCAGCCACTACTTCCTTAACATTCTTCAGCAGGCTGTGGCATTTGGCACACCCCGTCCCTAGAACCTTAATATGCATCTAAAGCCTCCTTGTTTGCTAACCTATGCCTGCCGGGCGCATTCCGGCAATATACGCTCAGCTCTTGCCAGTTTCTGCAGGTCATCCTGACCGATCTTACTCTGCACCATCCCCCTCCGGACCGATCTAACGATATCGGCTGCATTTTTATCGATGCCATCCCAATCGATCGAGTAAAGCGCGAACAAGCCCTGCCGTCTCATCTTAAGCAGTCCGGAGTTATACATGGCAGCCAGATGATGGGAAACGCGCGGTTGCGACATGCCCAGCACCTGTATGATCTCGCAAACGCAACATTCGCGCTCAAATAACATGTTGAGTATCCTCAGCCTCGTCTCATCAGATAACGACTTCAAAATTCCGACCAGATTACGCATTTTCTTTTAAACCTTTGACTAATATATAACTATATAATAATATGTTTATATAGTTATATAGAAATATAGCGGAAAGGGGCTGTGATGTCAATATGGGCACATACGGAATGTAATATGGCGGAGCGAGGACAACTAGATAACATCAAGAGCTGCAGTTGCGGAATAGAACCAGCCACCACAGCAAAGCAGGAAGGGAAGCCTGCAAACAGGTCCAGACTTTATATTTTATTGGGCGTCAGCCTAGCCCTGTGGGTGCTGCTGTACTGGGGACTGCAGCCAGCGGCGGACTTTCTTACTTACGACCTTTTTAAGCTCCCGGCTTCGAGCCATCAGGGCGCCAGCCTAAATTTCTTTTTCTATGACGCGCCAAAGGTCATCCTGCTCCTGGTCCTCATCATCTTCATAGTTGGCATCATCAGATCTTTCTTTTCGGCCGAACGCACACGCCAGATATTAGCCGGGAAACGCGAGTTCGTCGGCAATATCCTTGCAGGCGGACTGGGCATTGTAACACCCTTTTGCTCATGTTCTGCTGTTCCCCTTTTCATCGGGTTTGTAGAGACGGGCATCCCCTTGGGCGTAACCCTGTCTTTTTTAATCGCCTCACCCATGGTCAACGAGGTGGCGCTGGTAATGCTCTACGGCATGTTCGGCTGGCAGGTGGCACTGATTTACCTTGTCACCGGGCTGGCTATAGCCATCGCGGCAGGGTGGGTGATAGGTAAGCTGAAAATGGAGCGCTATATAGAAAGCTGGGTATTCGATATAAAGATGTCGGAAGCCAATGCCCCCAGTACAAACATGTCTTTTGAAGAACGCGTTCGCTATGGCCTGAACGCCGTGCGTGAAATTGTGGGCAAGGTCTGGCCTTATGTCCTGGCCGGCATAGCAGTAGGAGCCTTAATCCATGGCTACGTGCCGGAAGGTTTGCTGGCTTCGTTCATGGGCAAAGACGCCTGGTGGAGCGTGCCCGCAGCTGTTCTGATCGGCGTCCCCATGTACTCCAATGCCGCCGGCATCATACCTGTAGTCCAGGCTTTGATGGAAAAGGGAGCTGCGCTGGGCACCGCTCTTGCCTTCATGATGGCCGTAGTCGGCCTGTCCCTGCCGGAAACCATCATTTTACGCAAGGTACTTAAGTGGCAGTTGATCGGCGTTTTTATCGGTGTTGTGGCGGCTGGCATTATCCTGATAGGCTACCTGTTCAACATTTTCATGTGAGGATGGGCCCAGTTCAGCATTTTTAGCCCTTCTAAACCATCAGGTGTAAATCTTTGACATCAGCAGTTTTTATCTGTTATAATTATATATAACAATTGAGGAAACCTCCCTCGGCGGAGGTTTTTTTATTGCCTGAATTTCAGCTTCGACAAAGCGTTGCGATCATAATTTGCCAATATCATAGTCCGTTATTATACTTTTCAAGACACAATGAATTCTTCAACCCGAGGTGACACCACATGATTAATTCCAAGCCGGTAATTATCGCCTGCCTCATCAGCCTGGTGGCCCTGTCCTCACTATTTCTGGTCTCGTGCTTCCGGCCTGCGGCTAACTATAAGCCCTCCGGACTGCCCAGTTTGATAGCCTTTGCTTCCGACCGCGATGTAACCCCGCATATCTTTACAATCAAGCCCGACGGCTCCGATGTCAGGGCAACTTCTAACGATAACTACACGGTCGACGGCCTGCCCGCATGGTCACCCGACGGCAAAAAAATTGCCTTCGCTTCCGATCAGTCCGACGACTACGAGATCTGGACCATGAACGAGGACGGCAGCGGACGGCAAAAGGTCTCCAATAGGTATGGATGGGACGGCATGCCCAGATGGTCACCTGACGGTTCAAAGATCGCCTTTGTCAGCGAAGTGCACGATAAGGTGGGCGATACCAGCTATGAAATATTCGTGATCAATGCCGACGGCAGCGGGATGAAACAGCTTACCGACAGCACTACCTGGGGCACCGTCAACAACACCTCCGATGAAACCAAAATACTGGGATGGAACAGCGCCCCTACCTGGTCGCCCGACAGCTCCAAGATCCTTTTTGCCTCCAACCGTGATAGCTCCAGCATCTCACCCATCCTCTATATCATGAACGCCGACGGCACAGACCAGAAAAAATTCGGCCTCTTCTTCAATGTGGACGGCACCGGGCCCAACTGGTCCCCGGTCACCAATCAGATCGTCTTCATCAGGGGCAGTGCTGCCAAAGGAGATATCTGGGTGATGGACGGCAGTTCCCCCTTCCCCCTGCTCAACGCCAAAAAGCTTACCACCAACCTCGATAACAACTATGGCCCGGTCTGGTCGCCCGACGGCAAGCAGATTGCCTACGCGTCTGACACCTACGGGAAGGACAATATCTTCATCATGAACGCCGACGGCACCGGCGTTCAGCGATTGACCTACAGCCAGTCCAACAACGACCGCAACCCGGCCTGGAGGTAAACCCCTGTCAACCCCCATTTGACATTAGCACATTTGTTCTATTATAATCTCTGTGCGCACTTGAGGAAAGGGGGTGAAGTGCGGTGTCCAAGCTTATTGACGAGCCTATAACCGTTCATGTCAGCAAGGAATCCGGGCCTACTGCCTTTATCTGGCGGAAGCGCTTATACCGGGTGATAGATATCCTCTCCTGGTGGCGCGAGCCCTCTGAATGGTGGAACGGCGAACCTGTGCGCATCCTCCTCCGTGTCACGGCCGAGTGCAAGAGGCCGGGTACTTATGAGCTCTGCAAGAGTGATTCTGGCTGGTCCCTCCGCCGTCTGCTCGACTGATTTTTCGAGGCATAAGCATGTCATTCGTACATCTCCACGTCCATTCCTATTACAGTTTTCTGGACGGTGTGGCCGGCCCGGCGGAGCTCCTGGAGAAGGCCAGACATTTCGGCATGCCCGCCCTGGCGCTCACCGACCACAACCGGCTGACCGGCGCCATCAGGTTCTACGACGCCGCCAAAAAGCTCGGCATCAAGCCGATCATCGGGGCAGAGGTAAACATTGAAGGCGGCTATCACCTCACGCTACTTTGCAAGGACATGGCAGGCTATTCCAACCTGTGCCGCCTGCTCACCGCCATGCACTGCAGCAAAAGCCCGGATAAGCCGGCCGCCAACCGCAGCATGCTCGGCAGTTACCACGAGGGCCTCATAGCCCTCTCCGGCTGCAGGCTGGGCGAAGTGCCGCAGCTTCTCAGCAAAGGTGAATCTTTGGGCGCTGCCCGTTCCACCGGCTTTTATCGTGAGATCTTTGGCCGTGACTTCTTCATCGAACTGATCCGCCATCCATCCCGGCGGGGAGCGCCCATGTGCTATCTGCTCTCCAGCTTCGCGCGTGAGCACGGGATACCTGTCGTGGCAACCAACAACATCCACTACCTGGGCATGCGTGATTACCGCATCCATGAGCTCCTCAACGCCATCCAGCTGCTCGTGCCCGTCACGCAGTTACCGGGGCCGCACACCGTGGAGCAGTATTTTAAATCGCCGGCGGAGATGGAGCGCCTCTTCAAGGATTTCCCCGGAGCCACCGCCATGTCGTTGGAAATAGCTTCGCGTTGCAACCTCGATCTCGAATTGGGCAGGCCGCGCTTTCCCAGGTTCGACCTCCCCGGTGGTCAAACCGCCGCAGGAATGTTGCGCAGGCTGGCTTACAACGGCACGGTGCAGAAATGCGGCGACCTGACGCAGGAACTGGCCGACCGTCTGCAGATGGAGCTCGATACCATCGAAAAGCTCGGGTTCTGCAGCTATTTCCTGGTAGTATGGGATATCGTGCGCTGGGCGAGGGCGCGCAGCATACGCTGTCAGGCACGCGGCAGCGCCGTGGACAGCCTGGTGATCTACGCCCTGGATATCAGCATCGCCGATCCCATTCATTACAACCTGCTCTTCGAACGCTTTATGCACCCCCTGCGCAACGAGCCGCCGGATATCGATCTGGATATCGACCGCCGGAGGCGGGATGAGGTGCGCGATTATATCTACCGCAAATACAGCGCTGAAAATGTCTCCTGTGTGGCCACCATCAATACCTACATGGCACGCGGCGCCATCCGTGATGCCGGCAAGGCCCTGCAAATACCACAGGCCACCATCGAGGAAGCCTGCAAGGGCATACACTGGCTGTCAGCCTCCAAATTGATGGAGAAAGCTGAGACGCTGCCCGAACTGAAAGGTAGCTCCGTATATAAAAGGCCTGAGCTTAAAGAGTTTTTCAGATATTGCGCCGCCATAGACGGCTTCCCCAAGCACCTCTCCGTGCACCTCGGCGGGCTGCTCATCGGGGAAAGCCGGCTCTCCGATCTCGTTCCCCTCGAGCCTTCCAGCGGCGGCGACATCATCAGCCAGTACGACAAGGACGACATAGAAAGGCTGGGCTTAGTCAAGATGGACCTTCTGGCCCTGCCCACCATGACGGTTATCGAGGAAGCGGTCCGCAGCATCAAGCAGGGCCATGGCCTCGACATTGACATCGATAAAATCCCGCGAGATGATCCTGCTCCCTTCGCCATGCTGCGCGATGGTAAAACTATCGGGGTCTTCCAGCTCGAATCGCCGGCGCAGAGAGAGATGGCGGGCAGGCTGCTGCCTCAGAACTTCGATGATATCATCGTCTCGCTCTCGCTGGTGCGTCCGGGCCCGCTCAAGACGAGCATGGACAAGGTCTACCTGGAGCGCCGCCACGGCAGGGAACCGGTGGAATATTTACATCCCAGCCTTGAAGGCGCCCTGGGTGAAACGCTGGGCGTCATCCTGTACCAGGAGCAGGTGCTGCGCGTGGCCCACGACCTGGCAGGCATGAGTTACGCCGAGGCCGATGGCTTCAGGCGTGCCATGACCCATGACCGCACAGAAAACGAGATGGTAAAGATGCGCCTTTCCTTTATCCGCTGCGCCGTGAAGAACGGGGTTAAGCGCAGTGTGGCGGAAGAGGTCTTCGGGCATCTGGCCGCATTTGCCGCCTACGGTTTCTGCAAGGCGCATGCCGCAGCCTATGCAGTGCTCTCTTATCAGACACTCTGGCTGAAATGTCATTACCCGGCCGAATTCATGGCAGCCATACTCTCCAACCAGCCCATGGGCTACTATCCGCCACGTGTGCTGGCGGCGGATGCCCGCCGCTGCGGTGTCAGCGTGCTGCCGCCCGACGTGAACAGGTCGTTCGACCACTATGCAGTGGAGGACGGCGCCATACGTGTCAGCCTCAGCCAGGTCAAGGGGATCACCGGAGAAACCGTCGCTTCTCTAATTCATGAGAGGGGAAAAGGTAGGTTCACCTCTCTGAGGGATTTTATCATGAGGGTGGAAGCCAGCCAGCCCATATTGGAAAACCTGGTGAAGGTGGGCTCTCTTGACGCCTTCGGCAAGCGCCAGGAGATGCTGGCAGGAATACCCACCCTTCTGCAATTCAAGCGCCGCACCACACCGAGCAACCCGTCCCTTATCGGGGACACGCCTGGCCAATATGATTCTACCCTTGTCATTGCGAGCAAAGCGAAGCAATCCTTTGCTCGAAGCACCCAGGCCGTAAGAGAGAGCCTCCTCGCCGAACGAGAAATACTCTCGCTCGACCTTTCGGCGCATCCGCTGGACTTCTGCAACCTGGATAAAGGTTTTACCCGCATCAAGGACCTGCCGGCCCTGGCAACCGGCCGGTCCGTTAAGCTGGCGGGGTCGGTCATCCGCTACCAGACTCCACCCACGCGTAGCGGCAAGCGGGTGGTCTATGTAATCATAGAGGACGGCACCGGTGTAGCCGATGTGACCGTATTCAGCGATGTCCAGGAAAAATGCGGCAAATACCTCTTCCGCACCGGGTGGCTGGAGGTTAAGGGCAAGATACAGAGAAGGGGGCCGAAATCACTCTCAATCATAGCTGACTCCATCAAGCCTCTCAGGCAGCGCAGCTAAAATACCTCAGACTCCGGACACTAAATAAGCAAAGGGCGCCTCAGTGCCCGGCGCCCTTTGCTTCGGGAGGAGAACCGCTATATTCAGACCATCCGGCTTAGTAACACCATCATGGAAATAATCAGTCCTATGCAAACCAACATAGACCAGAAGAGAGCCTGTGTTTTCCAGTCGTGTTTTACCATTCCAAAAACCGATCTCATGGCAGTCATTTTTTCTCCCTCCTTAATCTATTTCGAACCTATTCTAAAACGTGAACTACCTAAATACAATAGCGTATGAGTACTAGTCTGTCTGTGACATTAGTACTAAGCGGGCCGCATCGTACATAAATTAAAAAGGCGGGTAACCCGCCTTTTTAATAATTCCGGATGATTTAACCTGCCTACAGGGCCAATACCACGCCCAATGCAATAACTACGGCCAGAAGAAGAGTGCCATCCACCACCATTCCACTCAGTATCAACCTGAGTTTGCCGTCTGTTTTCAATATTTCGTTGAATGTTTTTCTAGTATCCATGGTGTCCTCCTGATTCTTTATGTCATTATTATGCCCCTTGGCCGCCCGGACGTGAACCACAATAAGTCCGGTATTGACATAACCCGCGGTATGATTCTCTTTATCGAAGGTAGTAATACTACCGGATGATAAGGTACTGACAAATGGCTGATAGGAATCCGCTTTGACAATACAGATTGCCAAATCTATGCTATTAGGAGAATACGTATTGGCCATATTATATTTATGGACATGAAATCTATTAGCAATACCCTGTTGATAGCTCTGATATCCTTCACGGGCATACTCTTGTCATGCGTTAATAAAGAGTACACTATGACTCAAGATTACAACGCTACCGAGAACAGGACCGAATATATAACAGAATCCTATACCGAAAATGAAACTTACACCAGTGTTTCTTCAGGTGAATATGAACTGCCTTCCTTTACCAATTGGACTTCCTTCGACGTTACCCTTAATAATTTAGGGAACCTGTTCTACTACGGATACGATATAACCGATCCGGACAATTACGATAACATTAGCCTGAAGATCGAAATCTGGAAACCGCCGCAGTACGAGATGGAATCGATCAGTGTTTTCGATGTAACTAAGACGGGCCATCTTTCTTATCCAGAACCGCCGATTGCAGGCGAAGAAACCACAACGGATAACACGAGCAGCTACGTCATAAACGGCACGGCGTCCAATAGGTGGCTGGAAAATGCCAACGCTTTGATAACCCGGGCGAAATTCCTGGGCGCCAGGACCAATCTCTGGTCCAATCAAGATAATCCCCAGTTAATACAACTGGATGCCGGTAAAGCACAAAAAATAGGCATTATAATCTCCGGGCCGGGAAATAAATGGAACACCACTATCAGGCTTTTTGTCCTGTGGACCATTAATACCCCGGTGTACGGCCCGGTTAATAAAGAGAGAACCGTACAGAAACAGGTACCTTATCAGGTTGTGAAGCAAAGGACTTATTATGAAATAAAGCATGTTCCGATATGGGAAACTTTCTTTACTGAGCACTGATTTTGATAGCTATGAAGCAAACAAGTATGAATTCCCATCCGGCAGGAGCTGATAAGTGAGGGAGAACGTAGTCGATCGCAGATTGTCCGTTATCTTTATCTTAGTGCTGATGACTATTGTTAGCATTGCAGCAGGATGCGTCGATGTCAATTACCCTGTTAAAGAAACCTATTGGGAAAACGCAACAGTCTCTGAAAACCATTCCGAAACTTATAGCGATGTTATTCCCGTTATGCGGACTATATCCGGTGAGCAACTTCTCACACCATATATCGTTTGGAGCAACCCTGAGCTTGGATTCAACAAGTTAATACACTTGTGGTACTACGGGTATAGCCTGCCCAAACATGACGAATCCCGCGTTAAAATATTATTTCTTAAACCGAGCTACTACGAGTTTGTTCGGGTCTATGTGTACGATTTCGGCGAGCGCGGACAAATACTGCCGCCGCCGCTCATTTCGGCTGCCGAAAACGTGTCGTATGCTGCCGCAAGGTTACAGGGTATCGGCAGCTGGAACAATTGGGTTAATTCAGCAGATACAAAATTTACTTTTGCCCGACCCCTGGTTGGCATTTCAGATCTGTGGCTTAATTATGAGGATAATCGAATCATTGAATTTGACACCCATGGAAGCCGTGAGATAGCTATAGTCATAAACGGTCCCGCCGTTGCCCAGAACTGCCATTTCACAGCAACCCTGACGTGGTCGGACAATGAAACAGAAAATGTGACCAGAACCTCAGATCATCTAGTTACATCCAACATTCAACAGCCCACCGAAAAAACCAGAACCACTTTTAAAACCATGCAGGTGCCCTTCTGGGAAATGTTTTTCAACAGATAACTAATTCCTGCAACTGGAAGCTTGAACCTATATCCGTCTGATTCAGGTACCGACTGACCCAAAAGGCTCATTTTAACGACCCATCCGGATTGATTTTTGGACCCTTGCGGCTCATAATTCAAAGGAGCCATATTATGATAGAAGATGGGAAAAAAATGAGAGCCGCCTCCGTAGACCGTGCAGGACAGGGACATATGCTGTTTGCGCTACTACTGCTGGCGCAATTCCAGCTCTGGGACGGGATTATGACACAAGTCTTCGTGAGGAGTGGCTTTGCCGTGGAAGCCAACCGTATAATGGAGCCGCTCATTAACAGCGGGAGCTTTCTGGCGGTTAAACTGCTGGGCACTGCAGCGTTGCTTCCATTGTTATGGTTCGTTTATAAGCGCTACCCCAGGGTCGCTTTCACCGCAGCATCCTTCCTGTCCATAATTTATATGGGCATCGTTACCTGGAACTTTGTCGTATTTTTCAGCTAAAGTTCCAGGGTCATATTCTATTCGACAGTTTTATCCTTCAGGGCTACTTTTTTACATTTGCGAAGTCGAAATCAAATTCGTTTCTTTCAACCACATCGATGAGGAGATCTACAACCTTCGGATCGTAAATCCGGTCCCTGCCGCTCTTAAGCTCGGTGATGATTTCGTCTTTCTTACGGGCCGGCCTGTATGGTCTGTGTGAGCTCATTGCTTCCACTACGTCACAGATACCAAGTATGCGGGATTCAGTGCTAAGCTTATCGCCCCGGATACCGTTGGGATACCCGCTTCCGTCCAGCCGTTCATGATGGTTCAATACCATATCCATCACATTTTCCGGCAGGTCCATATCCTGCAGCATCTCATGTCCGCGTTTTACATGGGAGCGGATGAGTACCCATTCTTCATCGGTCAATTTGCCGGGCTTGGACAGAATAGTATTGGGTACGGCAGCCTTGCCTATATCATGCAGAAGCGCTCCTACGCGCAGCCATTCGAGTTCTTCACTATTCAGTCCGGCTTTCTCGCCGATGGTGACCGCCAGGGTGGCCAGCCTCTCCTGATGGCTCACCGTGTAGGGATCCACAGCAAACATAGCCCTGGATATCATCTTGGTGAGCTGGATGAAATGGAGCTTAATCTGGGCATTCACCCTCTGACGCTCCAGTGCCTGCGCAATCATATTGGTGGATGTAGCCAACAAATTGATCTCCACCGGCTTCCATCCCTTTGAGTCCGCCTTTTTATCAAAACCGACTACACCTGCAAATTCGGAATTAACCATGATGGGAAGAATGAGGCTGGACAAGTCACCGTTGGATGAACTGATGATAGCGCCCTCTTTTTTAGATAGTTTCATAAAGCCCTGCCCGAGTCCATCGCTTCCCATGAATTCAGGCATGGGTTGAGCCTTCCCACTCCCATTGTTCCCTCCGTTTATATAGTTGACATAGAGCTTGGGGTTCTGCAATCCATCCGGAGTAGTAACAGGTTGCCGTGATTTAGCCTTGCTAGACAGGATATCGGATACTTTGGCCGAATTGGGTAAGTCATTCAGCAGGATAAATGCGCTGTGAATCTCGGATGTATTGCATAAAATCTCCAGTATCTTCTTATAGGGAATATCTTTCCTGTTCTCCAATAGCACCTGGCCAACCCTTGCTATAGCTTTGAGACAATGCTCCTTTTCTTTCTGCGCCTTTTCTATCTCCCTGCGTTCCTCTATATCCCTGGCGATGCCCTGGAAGCCTGTCAGCTCATTGCCCCTGTTTTTAATAGGCATGAAACTTACTTCCACCGGTGTCTTTTTTCCGTCGTTCTTCATAACATCGATATATAAATGGCGGCCGCCGATATCCTTGTATTGTTTTAGCTGCTCGAAAATAAAGGGCCTGTATTCGGGTGATAGTATATCCTGTATATTATTGGTGAGGATTTTGTCCAGTCTATAACCGCTGAGACTTTCAATGGCTTTATTAGCGAAAGTGAAATTCCCGTCCCTGTCCAGCGTGAAAATAACATCCTGCGTTGTATCGATTATATGCTGGATCCTTTTTTCCGCTTTACTGGCCTGCTCACGCTGGATCACAAGCTCATTATGTATTTTATATATTTCGCGGAAGCTGAAATGCACCAGCAAGGATATAATGGACATGCCGAACAGCCAGTCCAGCAGCATCTGGAAAATAGTCACAGTTATACCTGAATTTAGAAACACAAAATGTATAATCTGCAGGGATGCTAGCGTAGCTCCCGCCATGAAAAGAATCAGCGCTTCCAGCTGTCTGAACTGAATTTTCACCTCTTTTTTTAGAACATCCATAGCCATTTTTTTCTCCTCACCGTTAGTACGCCGAATAGCGGTTCAGCGTTATATCAATCTCGGTTGCAGTTCATCGCTGCTTCCAATCGTTTCCTCCGGAATTATAACCGTACTGGCTGCCGGCATAAGCGCCTTCATCGTCGACGTCTTCGTCATCTAAACTCCTTAACCTCTTGATAGTATGGCCGATCCAGAAGAACATAAACCCGAACAGCACCAGGCCCAAACAGATCAATACATACTTTACCCAGTCGGGCATGTTGGTTAGGATCGTAATAAGGGTATGCCCTTTATAAAACGAGCTGACCGGCGACCACGCACTTTCATTGGAGGCTCGGTCAACTGCCTTCACGCGCCAGTAATACGGTGCATCCCTTCCCGGCAGCATTTTGCTGTCGTCCGTAACGTCTATGTAATTGGTCAACAAATTGGCCTGGGACATTATCACGCTGGTAAACTTGGGATCCCCGGCAATCTCAATAGTATACGAAACGCCGCTGGGATCAGTGACAATCTGCCATTCAAAGTGTGCATCCTTAGTTACCCTGCTGCCTTCGGCCGGCAAAGTGGTTGCGGGCGCCAGGGGCGGAGTTGATTCTACTATGAAAATAACGTTCTGCGTATTAATGCCGTCCGATGCCGAAATTGTATGCGTCCCGAATCTGCTCACAGGAACTTTAAAGCTTTGGATAAAACTCCCCGTCTCCTGCACTGTAGTCCCATCCAGCTTGACATTATCGTAGTTGATACTGACCGGGAATCCCGGCCTGAAGCCGGCGCCTTGAAGCCCTACCTGCATACCGATAAACCCGTTATTGGGGTTCACGCTTAATGATGAAGAAACAGCTACATCCTTGTATGCCTTATTAATCTGGTCATCGAGCTTTATCTTATGCGCACCGTCTCCGCAGGGCGGCACTTTAATACTGGTCATAAAGCCGCCGTTGGAATCAGTCTGCACTACCCCGGCATCCTTGTCATCGAAATATACCAGGACATCAGTTACACCCTGGAAGCCTGTTCCTATTATTGTGATGTTATCTCCCACGGCAACATTTGCCGGCATAGAGGTCACCTGTTGTCTTATATTAAATACTGCTGTGGCGACGTTGTTTTCAGTATCCTGAACCTTGATATCGTGATTGCCGCGCACGGTCGGAGGGATCTGAAGTTTAGCATCATAAAACTGGCCCTTGTCATCCGTCTGTGTGGTTACAATTTTCTGGTCGTCCAAGCCTATATAAACCAACTTTTGTGCGTCAAAGCCTTTACCCTTGATCACCACAACATCATTTACAAAGCCACTGACAACATTCCCCAGATCTATAGATGGATCTACCTTAAAACCGGTGGTCAGTTTGTTAACCCCGTCGTCGGCCATGATGATATATCTTCCGGCGGGAAATACATCCAGATCCCAATCGGCTACGCCGTATCCCGATGCATCGGTAGTGGTCTTAGCGGCAACTACAGTTTGCGTGCCGACGCTGATCCCTGTACCGATGATTGTACCTGAGCCAAACGTCACAATGATGTCCTTGTTAGGCTGGTAATTTATTATTTTGAGATAAATATGGCTGCCGACAGTACCTTCACTAGGCATGACCTCGATACTGGGTGAGCCCGTTATATTGTCCGCAACCGCTGCCGGAACGTTTAACCTGGGGAAACCCAGTGTGCCAATTCCCATGGCGGTTATGACCAAAAGGAGCCTAATTACACACCAGTTGCGTGCAAGTTCATTTTTTCGAACGGCCCGCAACAGGACGTCGCTTATATAAAGGAAATAGCCCTTCAAAGCTTCCATTTTTGATTTCATATTGTTATGGTTCATGGCTCCCTCCTTCTTATTTTGAACGCATTCCGCCTAAAAATTCCGACACTTCATTGCCCAGGTGTTCTATATTCTCGACATCTACATCGAAGAGGTTGGCGGCCAAGTCTGATGTGGACGAATCCTCCACTTCCTCCAATTCAAAAACGCTCATTAACTCCTCTATGTTCTGCTGTTCAGGAGTCTCTTCCTCTCCTTCCACCAGCGTGTCCATGGTGGGTAGGTCAGGCAATGCTATTTCTGAAACTTCTTCATAAGGGGCCGGTGCGGCCTCCTCAGAAACCGATGATGCACCCTTCTTTTCGTCTTTATCCCCGGACGATTTCTTAGCTTTCTTCGATGCCTCTTCAGCATTCTGGATATTCTCAGGCAACAGCTTGTCGTCCGACAAGTCTTTCAGCTTAAGCAGCTTGTCATCCTTATCTCGATTTTTATTTTTATCTTTACCTTTACCTTTGTCTTTCCCCTTGGCCGCCTTGACACGCTTTACCTGCATATACTTGGGTATATTCGTCTGCCCTGCAGCCTTCAACATTTCGATTTCCTTTTTAGACAAAGGTCGGACAGGTTTCATACTTCTCATCAGAAGCCACATAAGGCCAAAAACGCACACTGAGGCAACTACGATGATCAGCAAATACACGCCAACTTCGAAAAAATCCACAGTTTACTCCTGTTTGCTCCTCATTTATTGAACCATCGTCAAGTTGCCAAACATTCCTTTGACCACGTCAGGTACGCAGACCATCGCCAGGCCGGTTATGAGCATCATGACCGACGCCAGATAGAGGTATTTGTAATTATGTCCCCCTTCGACCACTTTAACGGCGGCAGGATTGACTATCGTGAGCATGAGCAACATGGCCGTCGACATCATATAGAGCATCCCCAGTGAAGCAGAGCCATTGGAGAAGAAGGAAAAGGTGGGCAACTGCGCTATGGCACTCATACCTTCCATGCCGTTAGTCTGCATTTTTTGCATCGCATTTGAGAAATTCAACATGATCTGGTAGATGCCGACCAGCAATACGGCCATGGTAACATGCATAGTGGCAACCAGGTAGAAAAATCCCGAGGACACCATTTTCCTTTTGCCCCGCAGCAGAGCAATTTTCATGGCAAACATGGACGCCTGGTTGCCTACGGCGCCGGCGTCTCCGCCAACCGCGATCCCGTCGCAGAAAATTCTCACGCTCCTGTTGACCTGTTCGCTTCCCGATTCGCAGACTAACTTCTGCCAGCAAAGTTCAGGGCGGATGCCGAATTTAAGTGCGTTGTTCATCCTGCTTACCGGCTTTTTCAGCGACCCCAGCGAGCCGAAATCGAGCCTCGAGATGCCTTCAATGACCGTAGTGCCGATCACCTTGGTGATGCCCCCCAAGGATCTGAGAAACCCGGCGATATCCATGTCATATTTATCTATCCTGCGGTCATCCCACCAGATCAGAATTCCAGGTGGGGCAATGATAAGCGCAACTACGATAAGGGACCACCCTAATCCGGCTTGCATTAAAAATAATATGGGGATGGCCAGCACTATGAGCGGAACCGACACATATATCAGTGCTTTTTTGGCTAATTCCTGGGCTCTGGACGTCTGCGGAAGATTATGGGTTTTGATCTCCTTGGGAGCAGCCCTGTACATGATCCAGCAGCCTAACAGAGTTGATATCAGCATTAAAAACGTGAGGGTTGCAATGAAGCTGGGTGCCATGGGGAAAATCAATATCGAGACCACGCTTATGACTACAACCAGTGAAGCTGAAATGATGAGGGCGGTGAAGGCATCGGTCCATTTCTTAAGGCTTTCCACGTGCGCCTCGTATTCTTCACCATAGGTTGCGCCCATTACTTCCGCTTCGCGTTTTAAGAACTCGGCTTCGTTCTCGCCCGATGCCATGGCGCCCGCCATACGCAGCAGAAGCGCTTTGGGCTCGGGCTCTTTGGTCGTTTCGCCTACCATACGGCAGGCCTCCGAATAATCATAATTTAACTTTTTTGCCAGGAAGTGCACCTTACGCAAGTAAATCGAGGACGTAAAGTTAAGCTGAGAAGCATAATCGAATATCTGCGACCGCGAAAGGTCCGAGGTCGCCAGCGCGGACAGGTAGGTAATATGGCAGAAAAGATCGCACTTCAGAAGATCGGTATTCAGTTTGATCTTCCCGTCGGAAGAGTCATCAAAACCGTATCCGAAACCTTTGGCCTTGCCGTTGCCGCCGGTTCTAGAAGAGCCCTTCTCGTTGAGCTTTAGCAATGACTTTAAGGAGATCATAAAAATTCTTTACTCCCTGGGCACCTAGCTTCTCAAGTATCTTGGCGCGCCTATCGACCTCTGCATATATTCGGCGCTTTTTGTGCGGCGGTATGCCCAGCATGGGGGCGATTTTTTGCTCGAGAATATAGCTGTTCCCATCGCCGCTGAATAAAAATGTATCCGTTATCGGGTCCCAGCGAAATGCTTCCACAAAGGTAAATGACTGTTGTACGGGGTCATAGCCCACTATTTCATTGATACTGGTCATACGCCTGCCGATTTTGCCACTGGGCAGCTTCACGGCCTGCTGAATAATGACTATATTCAAGTTGTCCATATAAGATTTGGGCACATTAATGGGACTGCCGGTCATACGTTGTATTAGCCTTTCCACCGATGCCGCATGGAAGGTCGCCATTACGGAGTGGCCTGTCTGCATAGCCTGAAAAGCTATAGCCCCTTCAGCTCCACGGATTTCTCCGATTATTATTTCGTTGGGCCTCTGACGCAAGGCTGCTTTAAGCAGGTCGAACATTGTCACACCGGCCCCGCTGTCCTCTTTACCACTGGATACCACCTCCCTGATCCAGTTCTGGTGCGGCACCTGCAACTCCGGCGTGTCCTCGATCGAGACGATCTTAGAGTTGGGATGAATGAATGTAGTTACGGCGTTAAGCGATGTAGTTTTCCCTGAGGCTGTTTCACCGCATACAAAGCAGTTCATGCCTTCACCGATGGTGATAGAAAGGTATGACGCCATCTTGTAGTCCAGAGTACCCATATCTACAAGCTCCAGTACCGAGAGCGGCGTATCGTTGAATTTCCTGATGGAGAAATTAGAGCCGCGCTTGGATACATCACTGCCATAGACAATATTTATGCGTGAGCCGTCCGGCAAGGTGGCGTCGACGATGGGGCTGTGCACGCTTACAGGCTTCTTAATGCGTTCTGCCAACCGCATAACGAACTGGTCCAGGTCTTCCGCTGTTGCAAAATTCACCACCGTTTTAAGGCTCTTAAAGATCTTATGCTCTATGAAGATGACCCCCAGCCCGCTGCAGCTCACGTCTTCAACGTATTTATCGTAGACGATGGGGTCCAGCACTCCCAGGCCGACTTTGTCCCTGCAAATGAGGTATTTGATCTCATCCAGCTCACGAGCAGTTACTTCCAGTGGTTTGACCCTGCTGTTAAAGGACATCTTATCCATGAGCCCGGTGGTAGCCTTGGACCTGCCGTTCCGCAACCTATCCGAGATAGAGAGAGTCGCCATAGATGCTGCCGTCTGGTCGGTATCTTTAGCTTTTTGGATGTCAATATTCCTCCTCCGAACCGGTGCGCCGGCGCCCTGCCCCTTTATCACGCAGATATCATCAATACATTTGAGGAAGGCTTCCCGTTTTTCATCCATAGTAATGACGGAGAAATTCCCCAGCCTTTCTGACATCTCAAGCAGCCGCTTCTCAACTTCCAGCATTAGCCTATCGATATTGTCCAGCAGTATCGGCTCTATAGGTATATAGGTATTCCTGCCGTCGCCATGGTCATACAAAATGTGGGTAAATATGCCGTCCTTAACCGGATAAATAAGGTTGGGGTTGGGGTTAGACGCCAGGCTGCGGTCCAAAGTGTCATAAAACTTGGGCAGGCCGTAATTATCTATTGGAATCATCTGCAGATATTCCAATAGGTGCGGATTCTTAGCAACAAGTGCCTGCGTCGGTTTAGACAGCAGGCTTAAGATGTTGCAACCATCGGATTTTTTCCTGGTTGCAGCATCCGGAACCGGGAAAGGTAGTAGTATTTCAGGCATATAGTAAAACCTCTTTACAATCCATCAGGCCCTGGCTCTGCCCAGCGGCATGACACGCATGCCTGTGCCGGGGTCCACGTCAAAGCTCATGATATTGCCGGTATTCTTGTCAGCGCCACGTACTTTGGCTACCTCCAGAACCTTGACTAATTTGTCGCCCACCTCCTCAATGCGGAGTCTTAAGTGTGCATCGCAAGCCGATCTGATCCGGATCAACACCTGTTCATCAAAGGCATATGTGTGAGTTATATTGATAATGGTCCTGCCGCCATCGCACATTTTTTTACATTTTTCAAAATACTCAATAATTTGTTCTACTGACGTATGGGCAATTACCGGGGTAAGAGAGTCCACGACAATCAGCTTATAGGTGGGATAGGCCATAATCCCTGCTGTAATCGTGGCAAACGTATCCATAGCCTTCATTTTGGATGGCTCTACCGTAAATATCTTTATCCAGCCCAGCAGCAGGGGATCGATGATGCTCAGTCCCAAACTCTCCATCTGACTGTGCATACTTTTAACGGTATTTTCCGTTGTAAAAAGCAGGACCCTGTGGCGGGTGTTCAGTGCACCCCACATCATCTGCTGCGACAGTACCGACTTGCCTGCATCGGACTGTCCTTCAATTAACGTCAACGAACCAACGGGTATCCCGCCGCCGAGACGCTTATCGATCTCGGAGTGCCCCGTACAAATTATTTCGTCTTGCGACCGTACATCTTCATCCGATGCCAATATTTTTGTCATATTATCCTCTTAAAACTATGCCTCTCTATTACGGCTACCAGCCGAATGCAATCTGGCTCCGGGCGCCGTTCGGCGTTACCACCGTGGCCAGGTTGGTCATATTCTCAGTGGCTAAGGGCCACAGATTAATCACTATCTGCATCGTTTCACCCGGGTTCAAAATATTGGGCTGGTATATTTCCGGCTTGCCCTGGAAAAAAAAAGGCACCGGTTGTCCATCCCGGCGTAGCCACTGAATAGGGTATCCAGTAAGTGTTCTCATCCTGATACCGCACGATAACATCCCAGGCTGCGTAATTAGCCAGCGACGTGTTGCCGGTATTAGCTATATAGAGGGTCACGCTATTGCCGCCGGGTGCTGTCGTAGCGTTTTCGCAGGCAATGCTGGTATTAAGCATGTCCCTCGAGAGCGCCTCCTCCTGTCTCAGTGCATCCGACATCGTATTTACAGCATTGAGCGCAGTCATGGACATGGAAACCGCACTCGCTATCAATAAGGCAATGCAAACAAGTGTGATTGCGAAATTCTCCATGGCTCTCCTAGGCTTGCGCTGTAAATATCCTGGTCAGATATCCCATTGGGCAGCACAAATTTAAAATAGTATGAACCGGAAGGTGCGGAGGCTAAGTATATTGTTATTTTGGCTGTGCCAGTCGGCGCCCATTCAGTCCCATTTTCAATTGAATAGCTCCAGTAGGGAAGATCTGATCCCACACTGCCAAAAGGGATCCTGGCAAAATTCCCCTCAGGTCCGAAAAATACATCGCTATTTTGTATTCCGAGTATCCTTGATGCCCCGACATTTTTTATCCACACATAAACGCTGCTGCCGCTGTTCGATATCTCGATTATCTCGATCTTACACCTGATCCTGTCATCGATTTTTCCGGTGGCATCGGCTATAGCACCCGTGCTCTGCGTTATAGCGGGGTAAATAGCATTGATAACCACCATACTGCAGACAACTCCTCCTATTATCAGCAGGAGGGTAACCATCACCTTATCCACGCCTTGACTCCTTCATCACCGATAACATGGAAAGCAGGGCGCTGTCGTGTTCCTCGGATCCTCCCATCAAACTTTCCAACTGTGCCAACGTGGCCAGGTAATCGGTCGCCGTCGGAGACTGCTTGGAAGTGGATTCGTATCTTGAAATATGCACCATCCTGATCAGCACATCCTTTATATTGGTCGGTATACGGCCCATGGCGCTCGACATCTCCACCAGAGCCTCCGTCCTGTCTTTACCAAGTTTTCCGCACGCCTGGTCAATCCATTGTGTCATGCCCGCAATTACTACCAGGTCGGCCCTGCTGCCCGCCAGGGTAGCGGTAGCGCCCTTTTTCTTGCCGTTTTTCGGGGAGCCCGTTTTAGCGTTGAGCTGCTCTTCCTTTTCTTCATCAATAGCTTCATCTATCTCAGGCTCGGCTTCCATTTCAACCGGGGCAACATTTTTCTTTTTGCCGCGGCCCTTTGGCTTCGGTGCCGGCTCCTCTTCCGCCTCTTTTTCATCCTCAGGCGGCGACCCCTCCGTAGGCCCAGCTTGCGAGTCAGCAGAAGGACCCAATTCGGGCATACCATCGGTCGGGCCGCCCGGGCCCGGCTTACTGGCATCGAGGTCGGCAAACGGCTTACCGAAGGACAAATCTGGATCGTCAAGGCCGGCGTCTGCGGACGGCTGGTTGCCATCTTTACCTAAATCAAATATATCCGGTGGTACCTCCCCTTCCTTGTCTTTTTGATCGGGCCCGGCAGGTGGTGTGCCGGTATTCGGTACCATGCTGAAATTAAAGGGGTTCTGTATATTGAGATACTGCTCACGGATATCCAGCAGGATCGTCTTGACCTCATTTTTCAATATTTTTAATTCTTCTTCCAGAAGTTTTATTCTTTGTTCTTCATTCATACGATTTACCCCTTTTTATGGTGGGCATCCGCCC
>JBEKVW010000010.1:0-36363 GCA_049513695.1 Dehalococcoidia bacterium
AGGCGCAGGAATTCCTTATCAAAGCGGGATTCAAACAGGCCACGTTCAAAAGGCTGTTCTGCGGCGCCGCCGCAGTTTACGTGGCTACCAAATAGCAGTCTTTAAGGCGTTCGAAATCAAATCCGGTGGTCTTCGCGGATGATAACGCGTGGACCCCCGCTCAAGCTGGTGCTCCACTGCTTGGGCATGGATATCTTCTCCAGCCTGTCGAGCTGTCCGATATCCTTGAGCCTCTTATAGATCAACTGCCAGGCGCAGGCTCGCTCGGGATTCACTTCGCAGCGGTCCTCACGCGAACCTCCGCAGGGGCCATTCAGCAGATGCTTGGCGCAGCGCGTCACGGGGCAGATGCCGCCGTATTCGGCCAGAACGCAATCACCGCACTGTGCGCATTTCTCGGTCCAGGTGCCCCTCTCCTCCAGGATGCCAAGGAACTTGGTATTGAGCCCGGCGTAGACCGGCTTCTTTGCGAAACGCTCGGCTATGGCCTGCACGCCAGCCCCGCAGCCCAAGGACAATACTGCGTCGGCCTTCTCAATGGCTTCCGCGGCCTGCTCGATAAAGATGTTGTCGCATTGACGTTCGATAGTCAGCTCGCTGACCTTGAAACCCAGGTTCTGGGCGCGGGAAGCGATGCGCAGCGCCGAGGCCATGATGCTGACCTCACGCTCGCCGCCAGCCAGGCAGACGGTAACGCAGGTGCCGCATCCCAGCACCAGTATGTTTTTATGCCCCTTTAATATATCGACTATTTCGGGGATGGTTTTTCTCTCTGCGACTATCATGACTTTATCTCCTGTCGTCTTTTGGCTTTGTTGAGCGGGCTGGGACCCAGCTTGCGCACCGTCTCAACCATATCCTTAATGTGATCGGTAAGCTGGCGTGCCATGGCGGAACTGACGTTGACCATGCGCAGGCGCTCCGGCTCAAGGCCGCTCTCTTTTAAATACTTACGCGCATAGTTCACGCGGCGCTTGGCTACCAGATTGCCTTCCTTGAAATGGCAGCTCCCCTCTTCGCAGCCGGCCACCAGCACGCCATCGGCGCCGCTCTCGAAGGCCTTGAGGAAAAACTCGACTTCCAACCTGCCCGTGCAGGGCGTGCGAACAATCCTGACATTGGCCGGGTACTGAAGGCGCATAGAGCCGGCCAGGTCGGCGGCCGCATAAGCACAGTAGAGGCAGCAAAAGGCGACGACGGTGATTTCTTTATTATTCGAGTTCATATTTCCACTTCTTTACTGCGGCGCTCCCACCGGCTTAGTAGTTTCTTCCTCCGGGACATTAAAAAGCTCGTCCAGCATGGTCTTGAATTGCCTCGATTCGAAATGGTTCAACTGTATGGCGCAGGCCGGGCACTCTGCGGCGCAGATGCCGCATCCCATGCACTTGGCTGCAATGATCTCGGCCTTCCTGTCAGCGTTCACAGTAGGAGCGCCGTAGGGGCAGACCTGGGTGCAGGTCATGCAGGAAATGCATTTCTGCTGGTCGACCTGCGACACCTGGGCGCCTACCTCGAGCAGGGTCTTGGACAGTACCGTGGCTGCTCTGGCTGCGGCGGCACGTGCCTGCGATATATTCTCGTCCATCATCTTGGGTGAATGGGCCAGGCCGCACAGGAAGATGCCTTCGGTGGTGAAATCCACTGGGCGCAGCTTCACATGCGCTTCCACGTAAAAGCCGTCGGCGTTGAGCGGCACCTTGAGCATGTCGGCCAGCTTGCGGCTGTCCCTGGGCGCGTCCACTGCAGTGCTGAGCACCAGGTTATCGGCCTCTATTTCCACAGCTTCCGGGAAATCGGGGCTGTTGACCGTGACCGTGAGCATTCTGCCGTCGGATACCACCGGCGGTACATCGCGCTCGTAACGGATGAATACCACGCCAGCCTCACGCGCCTGCTTATAATATTTCTCCCGGAAACCATAGGTCCGGATATCCCTGTAAAGCACATAAACATTAGTGGTGGGGTCCTGCTGCTTGATCTTGAGGGCGTTCTTGACCGCCATCGAGCAGCAGATGCGGCTGCAATAGGGCCTCTCGTCGTTGCGTGAGCCCACGCACTGTATCATGACTATATTGTGTTCCTTCAGCGGCATAGCCTTTCTAGCCAGCTTTTTCTCCAGCTCCACCTGTGTGAGGACCCTGTCGGACTTCCCGTAGAGGAACTCCCGGGTCGCTGCCGGTCCGGCGCCTGTGGCCACTATGATGGCTCCACATTTTACTTCCTTATTCAGGCCTTCCCTGGAAAGGGTCACCTCAAAAGATCCGATGAAGCCTGCCACTCCGGAGGCCTCGGTCTCCAGGTGCAGGGTGATGTTCTCATGTCTTTCGACCTGTCCTGTCAGCCCCGAGACGAAGGCTCTGACGTCGTCGAGCTCCAGCGTATAGTTTAGGTTAAGCGCATTGCCGCCCAGCCTCTCCGATCTCTCGACCAGGTGGACCTTGAAACCCTGGTTGGCTAATGCCAGAGCGGCAGTCATGCCGCTGACGCCGCCCCCGATGACCAGTCCGGTCTGGTTGACGGCAAAGGAGGTGCCAACCAGAGGGGAAAGCAGGCGCGAGCGGGCCACCGACATCTTCATCAATTCGATGGCCTTTTCCGTGGCCTTTTCGGGCTCCGCCGAGTGCACCCATGAGCACTGGTCCCTGATATTGGCCAGCTCGAAGAGATAGGGGTTAAGCCCCGCCTCGCGCAGCGTATCACGGAAGATGGGCTCGTGGGTCCTGGGTGTGCAGGAGGCGACCACGATCCTGTTGAGACGGTGCTCATGGATCATGTCCCGGATATTATTCAAATTGGAGTCGGCGCAGGTATACATGGTGTGCGTGGCGAAGACCACGTTGGGCTGCTGTGCAGCCACCTCGGCCACATGTTCCACGTCGACTACCGAGGCGATATTCTTGCCGCAGTGGCAGATGAAGACGCCGATCCTTGGCTCCTCGTCGGTCACGTCGTGTTCGTTGGGATAGACGCGCTTGGTAACCAGCGAGTTGCGGGCGGACGCCAGCAGCTCCATTGACATGGATGCGGCGGCGCTGGCCTGCGTGACCGTCTCGGGGATGTCTTTAGGCTCCTGGAAGGCCCCGGCCACGAATACGCCCGGTTTGGAGGTCGAAAGCGGACTGAAGCGGTCGGTGGCGCAGAAACCGTATTCATTCAGGTCAATGCCGATGCGCCCTGCAGTGGACCTGGCCGCCGCGCCCGGCTCCATGCCGACCGACAGCACCACCAGGTCGAAATCGGCTTCCGCCAGCTTTCCTGATTCATCATAATATTGCAGGCGCAGGTCTTTGGACCCGGGCACCTGCAGCACCCTGGAGGGCATGCTCTTAATATAGTTGATATTTCCCTGGTTCCTGGCGCGCTCGTAATACTGGTCGAAGTCCTTGCCGTGGGCGCGTATGTCCATATAGAAAACCGAGGCCTGCAGGTCGGGTGAATGGTCCGAAGCTATCAGGGCCTGCTTGGTCGAGACCATGCAGCAGACCGATGAGCAGTAATCGTTGCCGCACTTGGAGTCGCGCGATCCCACGCACTGTATCCAGGCGATGCGTTTGGCTTCCTCACCGTCCGACCGCCTGATGACATTTCCCTCGAAGGGACCGGAAGCGGAGAGCATCCGCTCGAACTGGACGCTGGTCATAACATTCGGGTAGCGGCCGAATCCGAACTCGCCCTTTCTCTCGGCGGCGAACTCTTCGAATCCCGGGGCCAGGATGACCGAGCCCACATCCAGCCGCACGGTCTTCTCCAGCATAAAATGGTCTATGGCATTCTGTTCGCAGGCGGCCACGCATTCCTGGCATTCCGAGCACATGGCGCAGTTCAAGCAGCGTTCGCATTCCGCCAGCGCCTGCTCTTCGCTAAAGCCTCCCTCGACTTCCACGAAATTATGCTTCCTCTCCTCGACGGCTATTTCGCCGGGCACCTCCCGGGGTTTCTTCTCTTTATCCTTTGTGGTGGGGAGCAATTCTTCAGGAATCGGCCTTACGCTGTCGCTGAAACGGGCGGTCCGCATATCCTCGCCTTTCAGGTAGCGTTCGATGGATTCGGCGGCGCGTTTGCCGGCAGCCACGGCCTGTATGATGGAGCCCGGGCCTGACACGCTGTCTCCTCCGGCGAAAAGCCCTTTGACCGATGTCTCGAGGGTGACGGCGTCGGCCTTCAGTACGCCGCGCTCGAGGGCTACGTCTTTATTATCCAGGAACCCTTTGTCCAGCGACTGGCCGATGGCGATAATCACCTGGTCGGCCTTCAGGCTGGTAAGGGTGCATGTATCGTAAGCGGGGCTGAAGCGCCCTTCTTTATCGAAGACGCTGGTGCAGAGTTTAAATTCGATGCCTTCCACTTTTCCATTGCCCAGTATGCGCTGGGGTCCCCATCCGTTGTGTACGGTGATTCCCTCTTCAAGGGTGGCCTCTATCTCCTCGGGCAGGGCGGGCATCTCCTGCCTTTGCTCCAGTGAGACCATATCGACGTGTCCTGCGCCCAGGCGCAGGGCCGTGCGGGCCACGTCAACGGCTACGTTGCCGCCGCCGATCACGATGACCCTGTCCTTCACCTCGGGTGGATTATCTTTGTCCCCGGCCTGTCTGAGGAACTCCACGCCGTAATCGATGCCGGCCTTGTCCTCGCCTTCCACTCCCAGCTTGCGGCTGGTCTGCACTCCCACCCCGGCGAATACCGCCTCGTTGTCACGGCGTATCTGCTCCAGGGTGATATCCCTGCCGACATTGCAGTTATATTTAAATGTGACGCCCTTGCGCCTGATCAGTTCAACCTCATAATCGAGTATATTCTTGGGCAGCCTGTATTCGGGGATGCCCCAGCGCAGCATGCCGCCCGCCGCCGCTGTCGCTTCATAAACGGTGACGGCAAAGCCGCGGTCCGCCAGGTCCGCTGTGGCCGTGAGGCCGGCGGGTCCAGCGCCGATTACGCCGACTTTCTTGGTCCCTGCGGGGGGGGACTTTTCCTCGGGCAGCGAGATAAGGCCTGCCTCCACTAGCTCCATCTCCTTATCGGATGCGAACCTTTTGAGCAGCCTGATGGCGACCGGCGAGTCGACGGAGTTGCGCGTGCAAACCGCTTCGCAAGGATGATTGCAGGCACGTCCGCAGATGGCCGAGAGGGGGTTCCTCTCCCTGATTAAATTGACGGCCTTGACGTATTCCTTCTTCTTGATGAGCTGGATATAGCCCTGTACGTTTATGTTGGCCGGGCAGGTCACCTTGCAGGGAGCGTGCCCGTTCTTGAGTATGCCGAAGATATTGGGGGTGGCCTGTGCGTAGTACTTGGCGATGGCCTTGCGTGTGCCCATATTGCGGTCGAAGAGGTTGGGCACGTTCACCGGGCAGGCATCCGTACACTGTTCGCAGGCGGTGCATTTCACCTCGTCCACGTAGCGCGGGTAGCGTTTGACGGTAGCCTTGAAGTTGCCCGGCTGGCCTTCTAAATCCACCAGTTCGGAAAGTGTCAGTATCTCCACATTGATGTTGCGTGCGCATTCCACCAGCTTGGGTGAGACGATGCAGGTGGCGCAATCGCCGGTGGGGAAGGTCTTGTCCAGGTGCGACATCATGCCGCCGATGGCCGGTGAACGCTCTATCAAATAGACTTTGAAGCCTGAGTTGGCCAGGTCGAGGGCAGCTTGAATGCCGGCTATGCCTCCGCCCTGTACCAGCACCGCTCCGGTCTTTTTATCAGTAGTTTTATCCATATCGGTAACCTTATTAAACTTAATGTGAGGATACAGGCTGCAGCGCCTTCAATACTCCCGCCGGCGATACCATCAGCCGGTTGAGTCCCAGCTCTTTTTCACGGATGCCCAGGCACAGGCCCAGCAGCTGTGTAATATATAGCACGGGCATGTGGTGTTTTTTGCCCGTGGCCGAATCGATATCCTTCTGCCTGAGGTCCAGGCTGGCCTGGCACATGGGACAGGCTACGGCGATGCAGTCCGCTCCCGAGGCGGCCGCCATCTCTACGATGGAGGCTGAGAGCTTGACCGCTACATCGGTGCGGGTCAGGTTGAGCCCGCCTCCGCAGCATTCGACCTTGTGCGGCCAGTCGATGCTTTCCCCGCCCATGGCTGTCACCAGCCGGTCCAGCGATGTTGGGTTCTCCGGATCATCGAAATGGGTGACGTTGCCGGGACGCACCAGCAGGCATCCATAGTAGCTGGCGACCTTGAGCCCGTTGAGGGACTTTTTGAAACGCTTGCGCAGCTTATCGATGCCGTAGTCCTCTAATAAGATCTCCACGAAGTGGCGCACTTTCACCGAGCCGTCATAAGGCTGTCCCACGGCATCGGCCACCGCGGCGCGCATATCCGCTGAAGATGTAATCTCATGGTTGGCGGTCTTCATGCGGCTGTAGCAGGCGGCGCAGGTAACGACTGTATCCAGCCCCATCTCTTTGGCCAGCAGCAGGTTGGCAGCCGGCAGCGAAGCGGCCATGACGCGGTCGGTCTGGTGAGCTGAGGTGGCTCCGCAGCAGGACCAGCCTTTCATCTCAACCAGGCCGATGCCCAGCAGGCGTGCAATGGCGTCCGCCGATTCGTGCATGTCACGCGCCGTGGAATGGGCCGAGCAGCCCGGATAATATGCGTATCTCATTTTTTCTTTCCTTTAGCCTGTTTGGAGCGGTCGAAGATCCTCTTGACGACCTTTTTCTCGGCGCCCGAAGGCGGCAGCAGGGCCATCTTGCCCTTGGCCAGCATGACGGGGAATTTCTCCACGTCCTGCATCAGCGAGCCGGAGCCCAGCTTATAGCCCATGATCATGGAGAGGTCGTAGGAACGCCCGTAGGCTTTAACCATGTCGAGGAACTTGCGGTTGAAGAGCGGCATATCGCCCTTGGGCGATTTAGCCCCTTTCTCCAGCGCCAGGCTACGCAGGGTGTCGATGACCGCCGGTATGTTGATATCCATGGGGCAGCGCCCGTAGCAGGTCTCGCAGGACAGGCACAACCAGACCAGGTCGCTCTCCAGCAACTCATCCCCGGCGCCAAGGTGCAGCCGCCGGACAATCTCTGAGGGCGGCGACTTTACGTATTTGGTGACGGGGCAACCGCTTGTGCATTTCTTGCACTGGTAACACAGGCTCATATCGACGCCGGACATTTCTTCCACCGTCTGCCTGAGGCCTTTTCCCGACTGTTTCTTAATCTTTATCGTCATATTAGTACTCTTTATTAATCTGATTCGCCGTCCGACGCGGTAAGAACTTCGACTTCACTTTCGGGCTCGGCCATCTTCCTACCCAGTGCGGCTACCATGACCGGTGCGACCTTGCGGTAGACGGCCGAAGGCTCCATGCGCTTACCGTTGACCGTCAGTAGCTCCTCTACCTTGATGCCGAATAAACGCTCGTTTTCCTCGAGGTAGGGCAATATCAGGTCCCACTCGGCGTCCGTCAGCCGGAAGAACCCGCAGCCGTTCAATTGCTGCCAGACCAGGCGCTGTTCCGGGTCGCGGATATAGATAGCGCCGCCCGAGGCCAGCGAGAACAGGTTGCTGCCGGGATACGGCTCCTGCAAAGGAACCATTTGGCCCTCGTCATCGAACTTGACACCGTTAAGGATGACGAAGCCCCCGCCGTTGAGCACGTCGCCCGCCATGAATGACTCTCCCAGAAAGTCCAGGCAGGTGCCGTTAATGACCACCTTGGGCCTTCCCACCGAGTTGATGAGCGGACGTCCCGCACCGTTGCCCATGATGTAGACGCTGCCGCCCTTGGCGCCGTACATGAAGGTCTGTCCGAAATCCCCGTGTATCACAAGTTTGCCCGTCTTGATGATCTGTCCCACCTGGTCCTGGGCATTGCCGTGCACCGTGATGGTCAGCCCGTCTATGCCGGAGGCCAGGTAATCGCCCGAGCTGTCATATACGTCGATAGTCACGCCTTCGGTCTCCGGCCCCAGGCCGCAGCCGATGAAGCGCTGCCCGATGCAGTTATAGCTGATGAAATGCTTCCAGCCCTTGAGGAAGGCGTCCATCAGCAGCGAGGCGTCGCAGTGGTCGCCCTCCGCTTCGAAGCCATTGACATTGATTACCAAGGTAGTCTCGACACCGTGAGGGGGACGCAGCAGGTTGCGGGTAGCGTAATCTGTCAGGCGGTAGGGGTTCTCACTATCGGCGGAATCCAGTTTGGGCAGGCCGCCGAACAGCCGCCTGAGGGCCTCGCGTATTATGTATAAAATGTGATTGCGTTTCTTGGCGCCGCAGGCGTACCTGCGGTCGTTGAGCAGCGTGAGCGCCTCTATGGCTGCGGCCGTGTTCCGCGCATCGGCCGCCATTTCCACGATAGCGCTGCAGGCCGTGCGTATATCATCGTAGGACCAGTTTTTCATATTGCCCGAAACGTAATCGAAAACGGAGGCTGCGCTCCCGGTCGCAAAGCACTTCTGGATGCTGCCGCCGATATTGCCGTTGGATTTGCTTGAGATAACTGTAAAATCGCAGGCCTCGGTGCCGGAGGGCATGGGGACGTCCGTGCCGAACTTATCAGTGCAGGTCATACGCAGCTTGCCATGGGCGTTCCTCTCCAAGTCGAAGATGAAGGCGCCGCCGTCGGTATGACTGCCGCCCCTGGCGTTCCAGTAACGGTCGGCGATGGGGCAGATGCGCGGGTCATCTTTGTGCAGGCTGAGCAGCGTGGCGTCTATGGCCTGTTTTTCCGAGGCGATCAGGCCGACCTGCACCTCGCCGTCGCAAAAGGCGAACACCTGCGGACGCAGCATAGCGGTATCCGTGATTCCCATTAGCTGGAATTTCTTCTTTTCCGGAATGCTGCGGGCGATGATGAAGAACCAGGGGCCGTCGGGCGAGGCATGGATGTGTGCCGCCTGTACCGCCCGGTATATGCGCTGCTTGTCCGCCGGGAGGCGGTCGAAGTCCAGCTCCGAAGTGGGTGCCAGCGCCTCAATGATGTATTCCAGCGGATAGTGGTAGATACGTTCCAGCAGGTCGAACATCAGGATGGAAACCTCGGTATCGGTCAGGAACTGCGGGTAGATGTGCCTCTCGGCCAGGTATTCGCATACAGAGAAATAATTGGCGAAGTCGCCGTTATGCACCAGCGCAGCGTTGATGCCGCCGAAGGGATGAGCGCCGCCCGGATGCCACACACGGCCCTTGGTGGGGAAGCGCTGATGGGCGATCCACACATGGGCGCAGAGCTCTTCGATCTTATAATATTTTACGATGGCCTCGGCGTAGCCCACCACCTTGAGTATCATGATATTTTTGCCCTCGGACATGACGAAGGCGCATTGTTCGCCCAGCGAGGCATAGTATTCCTGGTTGAGCTTGATGCTGTTCTGGTTAATGAACTCGGCTTCGGCCTCGTCCAGGCTCAGGCCGGTGAACTTGTTGGCCGCTATGAATGAATCGAGCACCGTTTTTTTCACGCGCACGAAATAGCGCCAGACTTCGGGCGGTTTGGCCTCCAGGCCCTCCACCTTTGTCCAGTCTTCCAGCGATTCCAGTTTGTGATACGAGCTGATCTCGAAATGCGGGGTGATATATTTCTTCTCCAGCGCCGGGCGTACGGACGGGTCCAGGAAGGCCACATGCAGCATGTAATAGCTCTCCAGCACATCACGGCTCACGCCCAGCTGTTCCGGTTTAAAGCTCAACGCCGCGATGCCGCCGCCCTTGCCGTTGCCCCGGTTGTGCATCTGCCTGGAAGGCTCATAGATATGCCTGGCCGCCACGGGCTCGGTGCAGCAGAATCCCACGACGCCGCAGCCGCCCTCCTCCTCCAGCTTCCTGTCGGGTGTAGCCGGCTGGAGCGATTCAGAGAGGTTTTTGCGGGAAAGCAGAAGCTGCTCTATCCTGTCGCCGTTCATTTTTTTGGCTCCGCTACGTTGGTATAATCCAGGTGCATAAGTAAATCTGTGCGTCCGCGCAGCTCGGCCACACTGCGCAGCCCAAGCTTCTTTAAAATATTGATCAGTTCGATGCGCCAGGCGTTGTAGAGGTTGATGATCCTCTGCGAGCCCCAGTCCACGCTGATCTGTGCGGCCAGCTCCTCATCGGTGGTAGCGATGCCGCGCGGGCAGCCCCGTCCGCTCTCGCAGCGGCTGCAGCGCAGACAGCCCAGCGCCACCAGCTCGCCGGTCCCGACTACCACGCCGTCGGCTCCCAGGGCTATGGCCTTGGCTATATCGTGGGCGTTGCGTATGCCCCCGCTGGCGATCAGCGTGACCTTATCCCGCACGCCCTCCCTGACTAGGAAGTCGTGGACCTTGACGATGGCGTACTCGATGGGCATAGCGATATTCTTTTTGGCGATATCCGGCGCGGCGCCCGTGCCGCCATAGCCGCCGTCCAGGTGCACTATGTGCGCCCCGGCAGAGTAGCTGCCCACAGCCACCATGTCCACATCGATGGGCGTCGATACTTTGGCCGATACCAGGGTCCTTCTATTTATATGCTTGATCCAGTCCATATGCTTCTTATGGTCTTCGATAGAGTAGACGCTGTGGAAGGGGAAGGGGGAGAAGAGCGAGATTCCCAGCACGGTCTCCCTCATGCGGGCCACAGCCGGCGTTACCTTGTCGGCCAGCAGGTGGCCGCCCAGGCCCGGCTTGGCGCCCTGGGCATATTTAAATTCAACGATGCGCACGCGCTGAATGGTCTCCTCGCGCACGCCGAACAGGCCGGTGGCGACCTGCGTGATGGTGTGGTCATCGTAGGGCTGCATGCGCTCCATATAGCCGCCTTCGCCCGTGCAGGTGAACGTGTTGAAGGCTGTTGCGGCGCGGGCCTTGGAGAGCTGCGTTACGTTGCTGACGGAGCCGAACGACATCCCGCCGCCATACCAGGGCACATCCAGCTTGATCTGTGGCCGGCCGTCGTTGCGCCGGTTCAACCGCAGGGTCGTGTCAATCTCGTCTTCGCACAGCTCTACCGGCGGTTTCTGTGGGAACTTGAATCTCAGGCGGTCGAATCCCCCTTCGGAGGCGCCGCATTCGTAATCATATCCGTAATCGGGTGAGGGCGGTTCGCCGGTCTCGGCCATCTTCCAGGTGGCCAGGATCAGGTCGGCCGGCCAGCGGTAGTCGCCCAGCAGCTTCATCATAGGGTTCTCGACCATGCGCAGGGCCTTCTGAGGACAGAGGTCCACGCAGTAATGGTCGGTCTTCTGACAGGCCGGGCCGATACAGGTATGCTGGTGCGGGGCGGCGAAATACTTGTAGCCTTCTTTCATGATGTGCACGCCCTGCGGGCAGACCTCGACGCATTTGCCGCACATGATGCAATCGGCGCTGCGGCGGATAATATACTTGGCAAGCTCGTTTCGGTAGCGGGGCGGCGCGGGCTTGATGACGCGCTCCACCTTCACCTGCGGAACGAGCGTTTTTACCGTATTGGGCGGCAGGTTTTCGTTAACTATTTTTTCGGGAACCAAAGATTTTGCCAAAGGTTGCCTCCTCGAGCTCTTCAAAGAATAGGGCGCGGCCTACTTCGCCGCGCAGCCTTCGCGCATCACGAATGCCCATAGCGCCCATGACCTCGATAAGCTGGTCGTGCCAGGCTGCGATCAGGTTGATCATACGCCCCCCGGCGTATTTCTCGTCCATCTCATCAAGCTTGGCGGGACAACGCGATATGTCGCACACATGGCAGAGATGGCATTCCAGCGCGATCAGCAGCGGCAGGTTGATGGTCACCAGGTCGGCGCCGCAGAGGAGCTGCTTGGCCATATGCTCGGCCAGGGCAATGCCTCCGCCTGCTATCAATGTGACCTCGTTGCGTATGCCGTCGGCCACCAGTGGGTTGTGTATCTGGCGCACCATATCCTTGACGAACCTGGGGTTTTTAGCACCGATCTCGTCGCCGTTCATATCCGCCACCACGTGGATGGCCTCGATATGCGGCTGGTGGGCCAGCTCGATGGCGCGCTTCACGCCCGCCGCATCCAGCGTCACCCGCACAGCGATTACTATGCTGGGATTGATATTCTTGAGCTCCTTAATGCGCTGGTCGGTCTTATCGTCATCGCTGATCTCGGCCAGCCTCGTTTTCTGCAATATATCTTTGCGCAGCAGCGGCGCCCCTCTGCCGAAATAAAATGCGATGTTGGGGAGGTACTGTTGCAGGTCATTGCCCAGCAGGCCGATGTCCTTCGAATCGGCGATCATGATGATGCCAGTGGCGGCTGCTACGGCCTTGAAAACGGGCAGGAGCTGCGGCAGACTGTATTCTTTGGGCAGCAGGTCGATCATCATGGGCATGGGGATATCCACCAGGGGCGGCATTTTCAACTGCCCGTCTTTGGTGAAGTGCAACACGGGGAGCTTCCTGCCGATATCTACGCCGGTGCTGATATATTCACGTCCGTGGATGCCGTCACGGGTGGGCCGGACGATCTCCGACATGTCGGTCCACATGGAGTCGAAGCCGGGGCCTGAGAACTTGCCCCGGTAGCCTGCACCGGAGACGGGGATCTTGGCGGTCTCGGCCTGCGACCAGGTGGTCTCGATGATGGCGGGGGTCCAATACCTGTTGCCCAGCCTTTCATAGACGGGATTGGCCGACAGTGCCAGCAGGCCCTTGGTGCATTGCTGCACGCAGGAAAAACAGCCCATGCACTGGAAGAAGAAGGCGTCCATTTCGGTCAGGCCGCGGATATAGTCCGCTTCCTGCCTGTAGCGGTCGAAGACGCAGGCCTTCTTTACGCAGTTATGGCACCTGGCGCAGTCTTCGCGCCAGTCCACCACGCCGCATTTGCCGATGCGCGGGCGGCGGGCCGGGACCGGTTGCGTTTTAATATGATATTTGTCAGGCATAATTCAAATTTCCTTGATTACTTTAAGGCTGCCATGACCTGCGGTACAGCGGCCTCATTGGCGGGGGAGATGATGTGGATGCCCCTCAGCCCGGGCAGGCCTTTGAGCTTCTTAACTATCTCGATGCAAATGGCCAGGCCTTCCTTTTTCTGCGCCTCGGCGCCGCCGGACTTCTCCAGACGAGCTATCACCTCAGCGGGAATATCGATGTCGGTATAGTTCTTGGCCAGTAATTTTGCTTCGCCGGCGCCAGTCAATGGCCATACTCCCGCCAAAATGGCGGTCCTTTCCGTAAGCCCTTCCTTGCGGGCTGCTTCCAGCCATAGCTTGAAGGCCTCCATATCGAAGACTGCCTGGGTCTGGATGAAGGCGGCCCCGGCCGCTATCTTCTTCCTGAGGCGAATCATATTCAGGTCCAGCGGCTTCAGTGAGGGGTTGGCCACGGCCCCGATCAGCATGCTGAAGCCTCCGTCTATCTTCTTGCCGTCAATGAGTGAGCCCTCGTTCATCTTCTTTACAGCGGCGATGAGCTGGATGGAGTCGATATCGAAGACGTTGGCGGATTCAGGACAGCCCATCAGGGTCTGGTGATAGCCCGAAAGGCAGAGCACGTTCTTGATGCCCAGCGAGGCCGCCCCCAGCAGGTCCGACTGCAGGGCGATGCGGTTCCTGTCGCGAGTAACGATTTGGAAGACCGGTTCCACGCCGGCCTTCATCAGCGCCAGCGACGCCGCCAGGCTGGACATGGCAATGCCGTTGACATTGTCGGCGGCGTTGACGGCTGTCAGGCCGTCGCGCAGGTAAGCGGCGCCGGCTTCCACGGCCGCCGTGCTGGTCCCCGCGGGCGGCACATATTCAGCAGTGACAATAAAATCCTTGCCCTCTATCTTGCTTGCCAGTTTGCTATCAGGTTTCATTTCGTTCTTTCCTTATCTCGCCGTCGCCGGCAATTATCACTCTTTATCCAGCTCTGACTCGTCGACGGCGAATTCTTTGCGGGGCGCAGCCTGAATTCCAGAGCGGAAAGCTTCCACTTCCTTAAGGACCTGTTTGACGCCGCCCTCGCCCATCCGGATAACGACCATGCGGCCTTTGCCCAGGCCGGTCTCCTCCAGCAGCGAATCGACAGCCTCGACCCTTTTCCCCGCCCGCAGGTTGCCTTCCAGGTACTGGCACTCGCCCTCCCTGCAGGTCACCACAGCCACGCCGTCGGCCCCCGTTTCGAAGGCCTTGGTAAGGTAGAGGATATCCACCTTACCAGAGCAGGGCAGGGGGATGACCTTAAGCCGGTCCTCGCGGCGGCTGTAGCCGCGCGCCAACTCGTCGGGGTCGAAGCTCGTCGAACAGCAGAACAGGTCAATTTTCAAACCGTGATTATTCATAATATTTGCCTTTAAAAGTCTTTGCGGTTATCAGCCCGCCCGGCAGCGGTAGAAACCAGCTTACTATTATTCAGGAGCTCCTCGAATTCGGTAAGTTCATTGTAATCGACCACTGTGCTCATGGCATGCGCCTCGACCTCGATGCCGGCCTCTTCCAGCACGGCTATGGGGTTGAGGCCCCCGATGAGGACCATACCGACCCTGTTCAGTTCCATAGGGATCTCGCACACCGGCTCGCTGACATGTCCCACCAGCAGTGTGCCGTTGAGCTTGGCCCCGGCCAGCCTGGATATGACGGTTTGCGCCATCGGCCGGCAGATGGCCGGTATCTCGCGGTAGTTGGCCAGGATATTACCGCTGCCCGTTTTGACCGCCTGTGAAACGGATGTCATCCTGGCGCGGATGAAGACCTCGGATGGGTCGAGGGAGCATCCGGCGTAGTGGATGATCTCCACGAAGCGCCGCGGCTTGCGGTTCTCGATCTGCAGCAGTCCGGCGAACTTTGAGTTCATAGGCACTCCCGCCCGGTGAAGGCTGCTGTTGACCACGATACTGCATACGGTAGCCAGGGCTATCCTGCCCTCGGGGACGACCGTGTCGCCGATGCTCTCACCGCCCCGGGCCATCTTGACCAGGTTGCTGACAGAAAGCCCCGAAGAAAAGACCGGCTCCATGAGGCGCAGGGCCTTCTGGAAGTCTTGCTTCTTAATGAATGAAATATTGACGGGGACAAGCCCCGATCGTTTATCTATATCAAAGGTGGTGCGGAAGGCCAGCAGCTCGATCCTGGATATGGCAAGACCTACCTTATCTTTGACCAGCCCCTGCTTCAGCTCTTTAAGCCCCAGTTCCGTGATCTCCCTACCGTCGCGCCTGCCTGCCAGGCGGGTCAGCCCCTGCTCGTCCAGCAGCTTGAAATGGTACCTGATGGCCCTCGCGCCCAGGTCTACACCCAGGTCCTGCAGCTTGCGGGCAATGACGATGGAACCCAGAGGCTCGGGTGAAGCGGCCAGCACCCTGAGGATGGAATAAGTCTTTCTCTCTACGTCCTGCATATCGTACGGCATAATATTACGGAAACTTATTGCCGTATTATAGCAGGGCGAAGGTGGCGGGTCAAAATACGAAGGCGCTGCGTCTATTGCCTATAGGCTTCGAACCCGCCGCCGCTATAGGTGCTGGTAGGAGAGTATTGCCAGGTGCCCGACCAGTAAGTGCCGTCGGGCGCCATGGTTATGGTGAAGGACCCGGCATCGTCGGGCGGCGCGTAGGTAGGCTCCTCGGACCAGTTGCCGGTCAGCGTAAGGCCCGAGACCGTGCCGGTGATGTGCCCGTGCTGGTACTCGTAGGTGCCGGTGACCGCATTCCCAACTTGTTGCAGGAACATCTTGCCTTGCCAGCCGCGCGTGGTGGTAAGCAGCCATGTGCCGGAGTAGTTGGAGATCAGTTGCTGAGGTTGGTCGGAGACAGTGAGGGTAGTTGTAGCGACGGTATTTCCACCAGGACTGGTGGCCGTCAGGGTAAATGTCATGGTCTGTGACGGCTGCACAGGTATGCGGCCGGATGAGGCTACGTAGCCTACCCCCGCAATATTAATGCTGGTGGCATTGGATACATTCCAGGTCAGGAAGGCATATGAGCCGGTGGGGATGCTGGATGGGTTGACCCCGAAATAGTTGATCACGGCCATGTTGTTGGAAGGGGTGGGGGCTGAAGGGGGTGCAGGAGCAGCCGTCGAGACTGCGATCTGGGTAGCAGCCATATTGCTGCCGGCGGAGTTGGTGGCCGTCAGCGTGTAGACGGTGGTGGAGGCCGGGAGTACGGTCCTGCTGCCGGATAGGGCCACGCTGCCCACCCCGTGGTCGATGCTGACTGTATCGGCGCCTGAGACGCTCCAGCTCAATGTGGAAGCAACGCCGGTATTGACGGCGGCCGGGCTGGCCGAGAAAGAAGTGATCACCGGCAGTGTCTGCGGCAACGTGGTTGTCGAGGGAGTATTGGACGATGATCCCGGATTGTGTGGGATGGTCACGGTGATGCATCCGGACAGTGCAGCCAGGACGGACAAACAGATAAGAAGTGCGATCAGCAGGGAGCGTCTCTTCATGCTAGCATCCTCCAACGATAAATAGGGCTTAATTATACTAAATTGTTAAGAGGATTTTTGCCCGGCCAGCAGCCATATCATGTGGTGATGGGTCTCGCCGTTGGAGCGGGGCTCGTCGTAAGGGTTTTCCTGCAATTCCCTGACGGTCAGGAAGCCGAAATCCTCACGCAGCTCCTCCTCGGTGCACAGGTGCAGATAGACCTTGTCGACGAAGGAGTTTGTCTCGTTTGCCACGGGATCGCCCTTGCCGTAATGCTGCGGGTCGCGCAACGACATTACGCTCATAAACAGCAGGCCTTGCGGCTCCAGTATTGACTTAATTATCTCCCTGAACCTAGCCCTCTCATCCAGCCTGAGCAGGTGGTAGATATTTGAGGTGTATACGATGTCGTATTTATTTTCAGTTGGAAGCTCCAGGAAATCCCGGTGTTCAAACCTGATATCACTTTGCGACTTTTCAGGGCGGCCGTCCCAGACCATCCTGATGGCCTCCGGCGATTTGTCGATGCCGGTTATGCTGCAGCGTATATTCTGCGCTATGTAGAACACGTCGCGGCCGTACCCGCAGCCCAGGTCTATAATGCGCGGGGCTTCAGCCGCCGGCGGATGTTGCTTCAAATAGTCGACTGCAAAGACGGCCAGCTCGCTGGGTCCCTTTCCCCAGATATGTTTTTGTTGCCGGTATTCATTATCCCAGTGCATTTTCGTGGTTACGGTTTAAGGCTATTTGGTGATGGCCTGGTAGATCGCAGGCCCTATGGAAAACCGGTAATACTGTCCGAGGGAGGTCGAACTTATCATAAAGACCGCAGCCAGGTTTTCCTTGGGATCGACCCAATAGCAGGTTCCGGCAATGCCGTCCTTTATAAATGCACCGACACTTCCCGGGGCATTTGAAGCCGGGTCATCCACGCGGACATAAAAATCGAAGCCTTCGCCGTAGCCGCGGCCGGGCACGTACATGCTGTCTTTGCGGTTGCCCAGCGGTCCCAGTTGGTCCGAAGTTATAAGGGCCACGGTTTCCGGTTTAAGCAGGCGCACGCCATCGAGCTGGCCGCCGTTGAGCAGCATCTGGGCAAAGCGTGCATAATCCGTGGCTGTCGATACCGAGCCTGCGGCTCCGTTCCAAAATTTCCTGTCGGGGCTGGTCGGGTCGTTGTAGAGGGGCCATGTGGGGTCCAGGTAAACCAGGCGGTCCTCGTCTTTTACTGCGACCTGGAACCCGGAATCGTTCATTTTCAACGGTTTGTAAATACGCTCGGCAAAGAATTGGTCCAGCGTCATGCCGGATACAACCTCTATCACCCGGCCCAGCACATCGTAGTTCATGCCGTACCTGTACAGGGTCCCCGGATTTTCCGCCAGCGGGAGCTTCACTATTTTCTCGCAGACCTGGGCATTGGTAAATCCTTCCAGGTCGGCCATGCCGGCCTGCAGGTATAGGTTCTGAATGGGCGTAGGCAATAAGAACCAATAGCCCAAACCGGATGTGTGTGTGGCAAGGTCCGTGATGGTGATCTCCCTTGAAGGCTTCACCAGGTTGACCGCATCGTTGCCGTCCTTGTCTTTCACGATCTCCCCCAACTGGATATCTTTAAAGCCCGGTATGTATTTGGAGACCGGGTCCGTAAGGGCCAGTTTACCCTCTTCCATCAGCATGGCGACCGAAACAGCGGTGAGCGATTTGGTCATGGAGAAGATGCGGAATATCGAATTGGTTTGCATGGGCAGCTTACCGTCGGCGTCCCTTGTTCCGAAGCTCTTAAGATAGGCTGTTTTGCCGTTGCGGGCTACCAGGAGCACGGCGCCGTTGATTTTGCCGTCGGCTATGTCGGCATTCAGCGTGGTGCCGATCTGGTTCAGCGCGTCTGATGAAAGTCCGACGTCCTCCGGCCTGACGGTCTCAACAGAAAAGTTGGCAGGCTGTGTACAGGCCGCAAAAACAGAAGTGGCCAGCAGGATAGAGATCAATAGGGCCGAACAAACCAGCCAGATACTGTTCTTGGAGATATTGCCGATTTTCATGTTATAGCTCCTCGTTGATTATTATTGGCTCGGGCGGAAATTTGTTTATTTGTAGCTAATGTATTTGACGAAATGATGATTAAGATATATAAGTATATGAGAAGTTTAAGGCGGTTGTAAACAAAAATAATAAGGCCGGTGCTATGTTACCGGCCATAGATCCGGGGGTAAGCAGGATGAAAAGGTTTGTTTTTCTTTCGCTGGCATTACTATTGGTCCTCGTTGCAGGCTGTTCTGAAAGCCAACCCACACCAACGGTGCCTCCGGTTATCATATCCTTCAGGGCCAGTCCATCTTCGATAAATCCCGGTGGAACAACAACGCTGCTGTGGAATGTTACAGGAGCCACATCTGTTAGTATTGACCCGGGCATCGGCCAGGTCGATGTGGCGGGGACCATGGACCTGCAACCGACTCAATCCACTACCTATACGCTAAATGCCATCAACGCTGCCGGCGTCATGACCAAAACAGCCGCAGTTTCAATAGCGGCGCCAAATCCGCCGGTCATAGTCAATTTTAGTGCAACTCCCGTCGCGGTTATTCCCGGGCAAACCTCAACTTTACAATGGAATGTCACGGGTGCCACCGGGGTCAGCATAGACCAGGGCATAGGCAAGGTTGATGTTGCGGGGACCAGGACGGTTACAATTTCCACATCCACGACCTATACGCTGAGCGCCTCCAACGCCGCCGGTTCTGTTTCTAAAACGGTTGCTGTTACGGTTGGACAGGCTGGCCCGCCGACCATAACCAGTTTTACGGCGGACCCGACTCAGATTGTCGCAGGGGAAACGGCGACTTTGCAGTGGGATATCAAGGGGGCAACGTCTATTTCTATCAGCCCCACAGTAGGTCCTGTGTCTGCCGCAGGCACACGGGTGGTACACCCCGTTGCAACCACCACTTACACGCTTACGGCCACCAACAGCAATGGCTCTGTCAATGCGCCTGCCACGATTACCATACCTTCTGCGGCGACTGCCAAGCCGGTGGTAACCTTTACGGCCAGCCCGAGCAACATTGCTACGGAGGGATCTGCGACTTTGCAGTGGAATGTCACGGGATCAACGTCTGTTTCCATTGATATGGGCATCGGTACTGTGAATGCGTCAGGTACATTGGCGAAATCCCCGGTAACAACCACGACCTATACCCTTACGGCTAGCAATGCCAATGGCTCTACGACCGCTTCAGCTACGATTACGGTGGGCGCTATGACAGGTACACTGCCGGTAATAACCAGTTTTACCGCAACCCCCAGCACCATTGTTGCGGGGGGTTCCTCGCTCTTACAGTGGAATATCAGAGGGAACCTGACGTCTGTTTCTATCGATCCAGAAGTTGGCGTACCCAGTAATTTTCAACAGACGGCAGAGGTAACCCCTACTGAAAATACCACTTACACCCTTACCGCTACCAGTGATAACGGCACCGTAACCAGGTCTGTGACTGTGACGGTGCAGTAATTCTTGGTGATGATACTCATATAGGTATCCGCTGTGCGTATTGGATTGCGCTTTAAGTGGCAGGAGGAAGAGGGACATGGAAGCCCCATTCTGCTAATCAGGTCAGTAGATAGGCTAGTAGATGTTTTGCCATAATCGCTTGTATGGCGGTCACGGCCGTGCCAATGAAGGAGTATTGCCATACGGAAGATAATAGTCGATTAGCACATTAAGTTAAGCATTCACGAGGTCATTTATTTTAATCGCTAAATCTGTTAGTTTCTGTTGAGAGCAGGCTCCGCACTTCACACTATATAGAACATGTTGCGGTTTTCGATGCTGCCGTGAGGCTTTTTGAATTCCAAGGAAATCTTCTATATCGTTAATAAAATGGTCAATCCCTTTAGTGTAACTATTACTACAGCTCGAAATAGTGTTTTCTACTACTTGACAGCGACCGTTATCCTGATCATATAGAACATAGTGCGGAATACCCAGCGCGCCAAAAAGATTCATGAATCTATGAATGTTATATTTACCCATAGTGTCTAACACAAAGAGACCCTCATGACGCCATGTCAAATATCCGCTATCTTCTAGATAGTTGATTAATGCAGTTTCTGTTGGCCCTTCAACCAATAATACTTTGTTGGCGAAGAATGAACTACAACGACGGGGGTCTAACCATAATGAATATTTAAGGCCTTCCATATCTAGTGTTAAATCAGCAGGATCTATCGGAAGTCCAGCCATTTGCCATTGGGGTAAATCCTGTAGATTTTGATTTAGAATAGAATCAAGTATTACATTGTTAATCTGATAAATATTTGTCACATTTGAAGTTTTAGTTAGTCGTATTACACTTATAAGCTCCTCAATATTTCGACTAACAAATTGAGGATTATGTGTAGAAATTAAAACCTGCGTTTCAGGGGCCTTGGATAATGTACGTAGGTCCTCATTTAGTATATCTATTTGGCTTGGATGCAAAAATGCTTCTGGTTCTTCAAACAGAATCCATGTCATGTTAGGAGAGAAATCCTGTTTTTCACTTTCAACGGCTGGTGCCGCAAGGCGTGCTGCCAACCGAATTAACGTGAATATCAGATGCCGCTGAAACCCTTGACCATAGTAACTAGACGACATCGGCTGGTCTAGTCCAACATCATGCAATTGATGACCAATGAGACTCTTCACCATATCATCTGGCAACACCGGATTGACTGTGAGTTCAAAAGATGCGCCCCAATCTTCGATTTTCTGCGTTATTTCTTGCTCGATAAATTTCAATGATAATCCATCGTCGGTTGTTTCTGTCTTAATACTTTTCTCAAATTCATCAAAAGAAATTTTAAGACTTTTATATGCAGCGCTCTTATCTATGATGCGCTTCATTACCGTGTTTATTAGATCACGTAGTACGGAGGGGCCGGTTAATTTTGTGTGTTCATCAATTTTACTTACAGAAGGTATATAAACTATATCTCCAAGTTTGGCCTTCTGGACATTCTTATATCCATAGAAACGTGAATCTGATAATTTGTTCCCAACGTAAGCGAATATCCCTTCTTTATTAGAACTCTGGAAATACTTTCTTAATTTAAAAGTATTTGAAGTAAGGCGATATTCTGGTTTTAGAGTTTTCAGCTCGCTAGCAGAGGGTCTATATTCGATTTCCATCCAAGATTCTTTATCAGAAGTGGCCATTTTAGGGAAATCTTCCTGGTTATCAAATTTCAAATCCTTCTCATAAAAAATGCGTATTGCATCAATAATATTGCTTTTCCCCGAATTATTAGTACCCACAAGGAAGGAATAATCATTTAGATTAATATTTACATCAAGAATTGAACGGAAATTGTGTATGGAGATGTTTATGGCTTTCATTGTTTGATTTGCCCCCCTCCCTTATTCACTAAGCCGTGTACCTTCTTGTCCATTATATCAAAAACGTATATTGAATTAACGTTATCAATAAATGTAATATAATTAACTGCAGCGAACAGCATATATAATTTATTGGCATGGATATCAGACAGATTCTATGAGGAAATAGTTAAGGAGATATGATGCAAATAGATAGAATTCTATCTATAGAACTCGTTCCATCCACTGTATGGTTTCAATCAATTCATAATTATCTTAAGTCAACAGGCAAAGGTTCGGATTGGACGAAGATAAAGGAAAATCTATTTGTTAGCGAAGGAAAAAAATGTTGGATATGTGGTGATGAAAATAATAGGTTGGAAGCACATGAATTCTGGGAATATGATGATGTAAATCGTATTCAAAAATTAACTGCAATACACCATTTATGTTCTAATTGTCATAAGATAAAACATTTTGGTTTTTGGTGTTACACTGAAGAAGGAAGACAATTATTAGAGAAATCGCATTCAAATAGGGCAAATCTCGTCAATCATTTCTGTAAAATAAATAACTGTACGGCGATTGAATTTGAAGATTATTGGATAAATACATATGAGGTTTGGAAAGAGAGAAGTAAATATGATTGGACACAGGATTGGGGTATCTATCAAGATAAAAAAGAAAAATAATATTTAATAACTTTATGCAAGGCCAATAGTATGCTGAAAGAATATGATGAAGTAATTAAATCTGAATTTGCGGGAACTATCATTGACATAGAATCGGTGGGTAATTTTGATGATCGTTTTGCTGATTCTAGAAAGTACAATAACATTATTCAAGTTATCTTAGGATATATTGACAAGGATCATCTTCACATTTACTGTGCTGAGAATGACGAATCAATTAATGCATTAAAGAATTTAACCAATGAAATCGTACCAGGCCTTCAAAAACCACTATTCGCATTTAATTGTGAGTTTGAAGCATGTGTATTTTTTCACCACGTGGGTATAGAAATCGTATTTGAAGGTGAATTAAATAATAATAAATTTGAAAAGAAAAAAGATGTAATAAGATGTTTGAATATTTCTAACTATGACGATCCTTTCTTTGATGATGGTTATAAATGTTTGAGGGAATGGCAAAATAAACAATTTGACTTAACAATTGCCCATAATCGAGCTTGTCTGCTTAAAGAACGAGATATACTTGTGAAAAGAGGTTTCAGGAAACCAGATAGAATTGTCCTGGTAAAATAGCGCACGTCAATTTCATAATATAAAAGTTATTTATAGCATTGTTTTAAAATAATATACACTTGTTTAGATACCACGACGTTTTCTATGTATGTTTAGATCTATTTTGTCTTCAATCTCCAACAACATTGCGTTCAGTCGATCTACCTTAGTGGCATCAAAAACTGCGGTAACATCACGATTTCGATATCCTACGAGATCAGCGGGAATTGCGTTAGAGACAACAAAGAACAGGCCCTCGGCATTCCGTTGCCTATAGGTTCGTGCATTTTCAAAAGCTTTTTTTCTTGTATCTGAGCGTTCCATGCCTGGCCTACCTAAAAGTGTAAGTGAGCCGTCGGGATTGGTAACACTCATCGGTGATCCTTTGGTTTCTATGGCTATATTAGAAGTTACTTCGAAATCATGTGTTCTAGTATTTCCGGGTGTAGGTATGAGTGGAAGGCGAAAATAAGTCTGCATAAGTTGAGAAAATGCGCTTGCAAAAGCGTTTCCTACTATCGAAGAGCGCGCTTGAAAAGTGGCAATTTCATATACTGTTGCTGAATTACAGTTTGGGCATTTGGAAGGAGGCTTGCCCCATGCTTGCGTCTGATTCCCAAGTCGGAGGCAGTTTATGCAAGCCCAGCATTGGTAGGCTCCATAGTGGTCAATACTTTGCTGAAAACACGTATTGTAGTAATCTCTAAGTCGAGAATTACTGATTGAGACACTTAGAAATTTAGCGTAAGCATTCTTAGCGATGGCATCAAAAGGCAAGGTCACTTTGAAATCTCGAAAGATAAAGGCAAATTCTTGTGTTCCTTATCTGAGTTAGCCAACCGCCGTTTGGCGATGTCACAATATTTCTGTTCAATATCATAGCCAATAAATCGGCGCTTAGATTGCCGTGCTGCCATTGCTGTCGCCCCAGCACCCATAAATGGGTCCAAAACAACATCTTCCTCAGCTGTATACAACTGAATGCACCTATAAGGGAGTTCGACAGGGAATGGAGCAGGGTGTCCCGTTTTTATTGCTGGCTCTGCCGCGAGATGCCAAATACTCTTAGTGAATTTCAGGAATTCTTCCCTAGTAATGGTTGGTTTTCTACCTAGTAGCGGACGGTAAAATCCTTGTTTGGAAAAAATTAAGATATATTCATGTGTATCGCGTAGAGTGGGATTGGTCGGGGAGAGCCAACTTCCCCACGCTGTGGAGCGGCTGGCACTGCCGCCTTTATCCCATATAATTTCACCTCTCATTAAATAGCCACATTCGATCAAATCTTGGGTAATATATGCATGCAGCGGTATATATGGAGTTCTGCCGAGGTTTGCCAAATTAAGGCATAGACGCCCGCCTGGAACTAAGACTCTGTAAACTTGAGTAAAAACCTGGCGAAGAAAAGATCGATATTCAGAAAGTGTAAGATTTTCATCATATTCCTTACCAACATTATATGGGGGGGACGTGACTACAAGATGTATACAAGTATCGGGGAGTTCGTCCATATTGATGCTTGATTTACACAAGAAGCGATCTGTTATTTCTGGAGGCAATGGATTTTCAATGTATTCGACTTTCGAATCTTTAACTACACCGTCATAAAGTCGGCCCGCATAAAATTTAGAAGAATCATGACCAAATCGTCCAGGTGAGCCAAAAGCACTAGTTTTTGACCCATTGCCATTGGATTTTGACATAGTTAACTTATTATCCCATCAAGATTATCGTTGTCAATAGATGATTACATAATCTCCGAATACTTATTTATTCTTTACATAAGTTACAGTTGGGTGTATACTTCCAATATAGTTCAAGTTTAGGTTATTACAAGCTTCTTATACCTCGCTACTTCTATTTTAAGCATTGGATGGCCCGAATACGGCTAAATTTATTAAGGAGGTCATCCGATGAGTTTTCAAGACAAATCGCTTAAGTGCACCGATTGTGGTACCAACTTTACGTTCACTTCGGGAGAACAAGAGTTCTTCGCCACTAAAGGTTTTACCAACGAACCGAAGCGCTGTCCCGGTTGCAGAAAAGCTAAGAAACTGCAGAACGGCAGCTCAAGCTACGAATCGCACAGCTACAGCGGCAGGTAAGTAAAGACACAGACAAATAGAACCGGGGACATATGCAGGCCCTCTTCGGGCTTATATATGTCCCCGGTTGAGCATTACAGGATGGAGAAAAATGAATTTCGATATAACTAAAGGCTTTTGCAATGGGCTTTATATTCACGGTGGGAGCTGTGAGTTCACCTTTCACCTGGTAAAACATGCCCGCAGTGAGATCACCATAATAAACTGCAAATCGTGCAGTTGTCCTGCGGCCAGGAGTCACAGGGCGCAGTACGCTGCGAAAAAGAGGGCTGATCGGGTAGGGGACAGGGCTGCTTGAGCGGTTAAGCCGCTATTTTGTTTTGGATGCAGGTTTTCTGACGGGTTTGACCTTGGCTTTCGCCGTATTGTGCTGAATAGCCTCTTGAATCCAGGAGATTTCGCGCCTGCGGTTGTTTAATATGTTCGTCTGTATTCTGTTATCCGGCTCCATTAGAGATTCCAGATTGTTACAGGTTGCTTCCGCGGCTGAGAGCAGCTTGCGGGCTTCTTTGTACAAATCGCCCTTTACAAGGTTCTCGACAACCTTGATTTGCGTATATAGGTCCTTGCTTATGTCTGCAAATTGATTCATTGCCATGGAATTACCCTCCCGGATATGCTTTTGCCAACTATTTAAGTCCGCCCTGCACTATTCAGGGCGCCCCGCCAAACTCCACCCCAGGCCGTTTACTCAATAAAAAACCGGTCACTTACAAACGACCGGCATACACTATTTGTAAATCAAGCGTTATGTAAACGCCTCTAAATTAATAATAGTCTTTTTTGGGCCGGATGGCAATTTAATCCCACACCCCTTGCCCCTCTCCTGGGAGAGGGGAATTTTTGTTTTCTAAGAGGGAACCTGTTCCCTCTTCAACGCCCTCCTTTTTGCCAGGAGGGGCTGCGTCTCCTATTTCTAACGAATTCTCTCGCTCTCGTTGCAGCGCGGCAATTTGCCGTTGGCTTTCATAAATTCCGCCTGTTCTTCCTTTTGACGGGCTATGGGATGATTGCAGATCTCTCTCTTATAGTGGGTCGCATTTTTTGTGCCGCTGCCTTGATCTCCACGTTTATGAGCCTGCAGGCGCTTTCTGATCGTATCACCCTGGCCGGGAGCTAGCCCAATATAGATTATTGTGTCTCCGTCAAAAAGTTCGTAAATCCCCATGGATTCGGGTGTTTTGTCAACATTCTCCTGCGAAAACGGATATTTGTTGCCCGCGATAGCCATATCAACGTCCTCCTTAACGATGATTACCTCATTATATCATCGTAGTCAATCTTAATATATATCCCGGGAACCGGGTCGAACTCTAAGCCCTAAACAAGGTCTAATCTCTAAGGATTCACCCCTCACCCTGCTCCGTCGAGCAGGTCCGCCAGCTGTGAAAGGCTATGTAGTGCGGCCGGGTTGCCGCTCTTGCCCTCGCGGTCCAGGTGGAAGGCCTGTATGCCCACGCTGGCAGGCTCAAGGAAATCGAACTGCATATTGTCCCCGATATGCACCACCTGGCTGGCCTCCACGCCCAGCCGTCCGCAGATTTCCCGGTAGAAATCAGCTGTCTTGACCTTCTTGAAATCGGATGTCGAGGAGAAAACCGAGCTGAATTTGTGTTCGATGCCGTGCAGGAGGTGCTTCAGGAATGGCCTGGGGGAGCCCGACGCCACGCTCAATTTATATCTCTTGCCCAGCTTTTCTAGAACATCTTTTGTGTCCGGGTAGTAGTTAACCCTGTTCTGCAACTCTTCCATGGCTATATCGGCCCGGCCGAGGTCAAACCGGGTGAACCAGTATTGGACGTCGTACCATTCGAGCCGCTGGTCGCCCACGCTGTCATATTCCCTGCGGATCCTGCGCGTGGCTTCTTCGAAATCGAGGCCGTACCTTTGCGCATAGCGCTGCGGAATCATCTCAAACCAGATGGCAGAGCTGAAATCCGTGGTGACAATGGTGCCTTCCACATCGAAGGAGACCACCTTTATCGCGCCTTTTAGCTCATTCATGTTTTAAAATTGTAGCATTTTCAGGTTCGGCGCTGTTTGAGCGACAAATTTTCCCCCGCTTAAAATAGGGGTTAAAATAATAGGAACATGAACTACGATAAAATCAACAGCTACTATTTCGAGACCGGCCCCATCCGGCCGCCCAGCGAAGCTTATTCACTTCTGATCAGGGCCACGCGCAACTGTCCCTGGAACCGCTGTGAGTTTTGTAATACCTATAAGGGGGAAAAGTTCGAGTTGCGTCCGGCCGAAGACGTGATCAAAGACATAGAGGCCGCCAGATCGATTGCCGACGGCATTAAGAAGTTGAGCTCGAAAAACGGTGAGGACGGACGGCTGAAAGAGGTCGCCGCCTATATTTATAACCAGGTTACAGCCAGGGATTGCGTAAGGCAGGTAGCGCTGTGGCTGTGGGCGGGCGGTACGTCGGCCTTCCTGCAGGATGCCAATAGCGTCATCATGCGGACACCCGACCTGGTGAACGTGCTTAATGCCCTCAAGGATTCCTTCCCGTCGCTGGAGAGGGTCACTTCCTATTGCCGTTCCAAGACCGCCGCCAAGAAAAGCCCGGCCGAGCTCAAGGAGATCAGGGAAGCCGGGCTCTCGCGCATCCACATCGGTATGGAGAGCGGCTCGGATACGGTGCTTCAATTTGTCGATAAAGGCACGACGGCTGAAGACCATATCAAAGGCGGCAAGAACATTAAGGAGGCGGGCATCGAGCTCTCCGAATACTATATGCCGGGATTGGGCGGGAGACAGTGGTCGCATGAGCATGCAACCCAATCCGCACGCGTGCTGAGCGAGATCAATCCGGACTTCATTCGCCTGCGCACCCTCCAGGTCAGCGAGAATATGCTGCTGTGGTCCAGGCTGGAAAAAGGCGAATTTACACTGCAGCGTGAGGATGAAGTCGTCAGGGAAATCGGCGAATTTATCGAGAAGCTGGATTTCACGGGAGAATTGAAAAGCGACCACGTGTTGAACCTGCTGCCCCAGATTGAGGGTCGCTTTCCCCTGGCCAGACAGAAATGCCTGGATGCTATTAATAGATATTTGAACATGCCACTCAGGGATCGGCTGAACTTCAGGCTGGGCAGGAGGGCGGGCCTCTATGAGGACCTGAATGACATCTATAACGCCGGGAAATACCAGAGGGTTGATGAGGCACTGACGCGTGTGGGCGCCGATACCGAGGAAAAGGTGGACGAACTCATCGCCGGCATCAGGGAACGCTTCATTTGAAGATGAGTTTATGATAGTATATAGCGTTTTTAGAGAGAAAAATAAAACGCAGACAGAGAGGGTTTTGGGTTGGAGCACTTTCCCGGCTTCATGAAGAATTCCGCCAACGCCATCGCTTCCGGGTCACAGAGCAAAGGGATAGAAGGCTATGTGTTCGACGGCGCCGACGGGAGCCAGATGGCGTTCTGGGAATACCCTCAAGCAGGCGTATCGTTGGAGCATACCCACGATTATGACGAATATATGTTAGTCGTGGAGGGGCTGTATACGCTTATGATTGGCGGGAAAAGGATATCCGTGGAGGCAGGAAAAGAGTATTTGATACCCAAAGGGACCCCGCATGCAGGCGAATGGCCTTCAGGCATACGGACGATCCACGCCTTCGGTGGCCCCCGAGCTAAACGAAAAGAATAATTATTTATACAACAAAATTAAGGATCCGGCGTTATATATATAAATCACTTCGAGGAGAACAATGAAAAAGATAATTTACCTGGCTGCCGTCATTGCGATTTTTTCCATGCTTCTGCCGGCCTGCACCGCCGGTCAGCAGCAATCGCATGTGGCTAAAGGCACATTTACCGAGGGGGTGTTGGGCGAGGATGCCCAGACGCTGAACTGGATCATAGCGACAGACGGGGGAGCGTCTAAACGGTATGCCAGCTTCATAGTAGATCCGCTGGCCGTCTTCGATAACCAGTTTAAGCTTCAATTGAGATGCCTGGCCAAAGACATCGAGGTCTCATCCGACGGGCTGGCATATACGGTGACCATCAGGAACGATTTAAAATGGTCGGACGGGAGCAGCGTCACGGCCGACGATTATGTTTATACGCTGAAAAATATTATGCTGGCCGACTGGCTGCAATGCGCGGACAAAGCGAAATGGCAGGAAGTAGTGGACAACCAGACATATCCCGTAAGCCCGGAGCGCCTGAGCGATACTTCCTTCAAAATTGTACGCCGCTCGGTCGATCCCGATTTTTTGTATACCATTTATGACCTTATGCCGTATCCTAAATCAATCGCAGTGCACTACGAGAATAACAAAGATAATTTTACCGCTGCGCCTGAATTCGTCAATATGAATTATGCCGGCAATATGGGCGCCTATATCCCCACGGCCTGGAACGCCTCGGATGGCTTCGTTCTGAGGCGTAATTCGGACTATTACCTGGGCAAAGAAACGGGTGTCCCTTACTTCGAAAAGTACGTCATCAAGACCTCCGGCCTGCAGCAGCAAATTAACGATGGGCTGACGGCAGGACAGATCTCCTCCGCCTATATACAGCCCCAGGACGCCAACACCTACAGGTCGCAGGGTACTACCAGCGTTTATACCATCCCAACAGGCTTTTATGTTTATCTGGCTTATAACCAGCGTGACAACGGCTGGGCCGGATTGAAGGACGCCAGGGTCAGGCAGGCCATCTCCATGATCATAGATAAACCGGCGGTCATACAGGTCATGTACCAGGGATTTGCCGTGCCCGCCTTCAGCTTCATACCGCCCTACTCACCCTGGTATGACCAGAGCGTGGTGAATAAATACGGAATGAGCCCGGCGGCGGATCGGCAAAAGGCCATCGACCTGATTAAAAGCGCCGGCTATGAACAAAAAGAGGTCGACGGCAAGATGGTGTTCGTGGACAAGGACGGCAACCCCATCAAGCTGAATTTCCCGGTGGACATGGGGAGCGATTTCGAGCAGAACCTGGCCATCCTAATCAGGCAGAATTTACTGGGCATCGGGCTGGATATCACACCCAAATTCTCCCCGCGCGATATGCTCTACGCCGGACTCTTGAATAAAGTTCCCGGCTCGGACCAGCAGCCCTCTTTCAATAACGGGCCGAAAGCGGTGGGAAGCCAACCGTGGGACCTCGCTATCCTTTCTTCGCACGCCAACCCGCTGGCGCTGGAGGGCAGCAGTGACTTCTTCTCTCCGGACGGCAAGTTTAACCTTTTCGGATACTTTAACGATAATGTCGGTGCCCTCTATAAAAAGGCCAGGTCGGCTGAGGGGTTGAGCCCTGAGAGCCGCAAACAGATTTACAGCCAGCTGTCTAAAATCATGTCGGACGATCAGCCGGTGGATTTCCTGGTCTTCTATAGCGACAACTATGTCTTCCAGAGCAGCGTGAAGGGCGTGGAACCGGGGCCCAATATCCTGTATAACTACCAGTTCTGGTACTTTCAATAAAATTATTTAGATATCAAGAGGTAAAAATTGCTTAACGGCAGACTGAACAAAGGGCTAGCAGTCACGGCGGCGGCGGTTTTACTGATACTATCGGCGGGCGGCTGTGCCGCTCCGGCAGCCAAAGGTACCTTCATCGAGGGAGATGTGACCGGGGGTGAAGCGGAGACCCTCAACTATATCCTGGCGGCGGATGCATCGTCCTTTGGTTACGTCGGCTATACCTTGGAATCGCTGGCCACCTACGACAACCAATTCAACGTCGTACTGCGCTGCCTGGCCAAGGATATCGACGTTTCACCCGACGGACTGGTCTATACCATGACCATCCGGGACGACCTGAAATGGAGCGACGGCTCGCAGGTGACCTCCGAGGACTATGTATACACCCTCAAAAACCTGATGTTCTCGGACTGGCTGAACTATAACTACAAGGACGACTGGAAGGAGGATGTGGGGGGCACGAAGGTCTTCGTCACCCCGCAGGTGGTGGACAACACGACCTTTACGGTCACGCGGCAGACCGTGCAGCCCGAGTTCATTTATACATTGTATAACCTCACTCCCTACCCCAAATACATAGCCACCAAGTACGAGGGCAACATCGACGCATTCACGCAGGCCAAAGAATTCAATGATCTTTCATATACAGGCAACCTCGGCCCTTACAAATTCAAAGAGTGGTTGAAAAACGATAAGTTCGTGCTTGAGAGAAACCCCGACTATTTCATGGGGAAGGACAACGGCGCCCCCTACTTCCAGGAATACACGATAAAACAGTTCGGGACGTCGGCGGTCATGCAGGCCGCTCTCGAGGCCGGCGATATCAACTTTTGCGGCATTGAGCCGCAAAACGTTGCCAAATTCAAGAATATACCGCGCATCAATGTTTTCACCATACCGACCAGGGGCTATAACCTCATCTCTTACAACGAACGCGCCAACGGCTGGGAAGGCCTGCGCAATAAGCAGGTCCGCCAGGCTATCTCCATGGCTATAGACAAGGACCCCATCGTCAAGCAAATATACCTGGGCTTCGCCGAGCCCGCCTTCAGCTTTATTCCCCCCAGTTCTCCCTGGTTCAACGACCAGAGCTCGCTTAAACTGGGGGTAGCACCGCTGAACAGCGCGGACAAGGCTGTCGAGACGCTCAAAGCAGCCGGTTATACGTATGGCAAAGATGGCGACCACGATGTGCTGCTGGGCAAAGACGGCAAGCCTGTTAAGCTGCTGCTGGTCACCACACCCGGCAGTGATGTGGTGGAGTCGCTGTCGCTATTGATAAAGCAGGACCTGGGGGCGATCGGCATCAATGTCGAGGTCAAATGGGTTCAGTGGCCCACTCTGCTGCGCAGCTACATGATGAATAAAGTGCCCGGCAGCGACCAGGAAGCCCGGTATAATAACGGTCCTCAGGCGGTCAGCGACGAGACATGGGACATGACCTTAATGGGGCATAATACCGACCCGCTGGCGCCTTCCGGCACCAGCGTATTCTATGCCAGCGACGGCGGCCTCAATTCCTTCGGTTTCTTCAATAGTCAGGTAGACGACCTGTTCAGAAGGATCAGGTCCAAGGAAGGACTGGACAAGGTGGAGCGGGCCAAAATGTACTCCGAGCTGTCCGGCATCATCTCCGACGAGCAGCCGGTAGACTTCCTGGTCTACACGCGAAGCAACCTGGGCTTTCAGAAAAACGTGACGGGCATAGAGCCGGGCGTTAACATAGGATATAATTCTTATCTGTGGCGCTTCGAATAACCGGTTAACAGGCTGACCGCTCCGGCCACGCTGGCGCTTCGCTGGGCACGGGATTATGCGCAATTACATTATCAAGCGGCTGATCTACAGCATCATTATCGCCTGGGGCATTCTGACCATCACGTTTATCCTGCTGCGTGTGGGCCCCTCTTCTCCGGTTGACAGGTATATCCTCAACATCGCCGCCAGGGGGCAGGATGTGGAGTCGGTCAAGCAGGCCATCGAGGCCAGATACGGCCTGAATAAGCCCATCACGGAACAATATTTTTCGTACATGGGCAACCTGCTGCTGGGAAACTGGGGGTGGTCGTTCAGTGCTTCCCTGCCCGTCCTGGAACTGATCGGTTCCCACTGGATTTACTCCTTCCAGTTGATCTTGCTGGCGACTATCTTTGCCATTATCCTGGGTGTGGGATTGGGCATGCTGGCGGCGGTCAAGCAGAATACGAAGTTCGATTACGGCGCCTCCATTTTTTCTTTTATCGGCATATCCATCCCCGGTTTCTGGCTGGGCTTGATGCTGATTCTGGTCTTCGCCGTCTATCTGGGGTTTTTTAAGACCTATTACGACACGAACTACCCGATCTGGTCGCTGGAGAACCTCAAACAATTGATATTGCCGGTGATGGCGCTGGGCATAGGCGAGCTGGCAGGCTATGTGCGTTATACGCGCTCGGCCATGCTGGATAACCTGCGCAAAGAATTCGTAACGACGGCGCGTGCCAAGGGCCTGCCGGAAAGGACAGTGATTGGCAAACATGTGCTGCGCAACGCCATCTTGCCGCTGGTCACCATAATTATGTTCGACCTGGGCAGCGTGGTTTTCGGCGGCGCCTACCTTACCGAGATCGTGTTCGGTATACCCGGCCTGGGTCAGGTCTCCTTCAATGCCATCTTTGCCAATGACTATGCGGTGGTAGTTGCGGTAACCCTGATCGGGACTTTCCTGGTGCTGTTCATCAACCTGGCAACCGATCTCTTTTATACGTATCTCGATCCGAGGATAAGGTATGAGTGAAGAGAAAATGAGCCGCCGGGACAGGATCAAAAAGCCCGTTTACATCAACCGGCGGCTGCTCAGATATTACTGGGACAGGCTTAAGAAAAATAAGCTGTCGCTGGCCGGCCTGGGTTTTATTGTTTTCCTGGCGCTTCTGGGTATTTTCGGGCCGTTCTTTGCCGCCGACCCGCAGCACGTCGATTTCGATGTCAAGAATCTGCCCCCGCTGGGGTTTTCCACGCAGGAATCGATCTATGATATCAAGTCCAATACCTTCGCAACCACAGCGCATCCGGGCAGGCCGGACCATCCCCTCGGCACCGACAGCAAGGGCCGCGACATGATGGCCATGCTGATATCGGGCTCGAGGATATCGCTACTGGTCGGTCTGCTGGCAACGGGGATCGCCATATTTTTAGGTACCTTCCTGGGCGTGCTGTCCGCTTATCTGGGGGGTTGGGCGGATAATCTGCTGATGAGATTTACCGATGTCATGATGACCTTCCCCTTCTTTCTGCTGCTGGTGCTGATCATCTTTATATTCGGACCCAGCCTCACCATCATCGTGATCGTCATCGGCCTGACCGGGTGGACGGGAGCTGCGCGGCTCATACGCAGCGAAGCCCTGTCGCTGAGAACCAGGGATTTCATCACCGCTTCCAAGGCGCTGGGCGCCAGCGATAACAGGATTATATTCAATCACCTTATTCCGAATGTGGCGAGCCTGATCATAGTCATGGCCACACTGTCGATACCGGGGGTGATCATGGCGGAGGCGGCCTTGAGCTTCATAGGCATGGGCGATCCCATGAGCACAAGCTGGGGCACCATCCTGAATACCGGACAGCACAGCCTGGATACCGCCTGGTGGGTAGCGGTCGAACCCGGCATTATGCTTTTCCTCACGGTACTGTCGTTCAACTTCTTCGGCGACGGTTTACGCGATGCCTTCGACCCGAAGGCGTCCGTTTAAGATTTAATACGGGGAAAATTATTAATTTGGTAGCTAAAACGATACTCGAGGTAAAGGACTTAAAGACCTGGTTCTACACGCGCCGGGGCATAGTCAAAGCCGTCAATGGCGTGAGCTTCACCCTGGATGAGGGCGAATGCCTCTGCCTGGTGGGGGAATCGGGCTGCGGCAAATCCGTTACCGCCCTCTCGTTATTACGCCTCTTCGACAGCCCTCCGGGCAAAATCGTGGAAGGTAAAGTTTTGTATGAGGGCCTTGACCTGACTGCCTGCCCGATGCCGCAACTGCGCAGTATCAGGGGAAAGGACATTGCCATGGTATTCCAGAATGCCCAGTCGGCGCTGAACCCTGTTTTTACCATAGGCGACCAAATAGAAGAGCAGATCAATACCCATATGCCGCACAATAACCGGAATTCGAGGCAGATGGCCACGGCGCTGCTCGAAGAGATGAAGATACCTGAGGCCGGCGAAGCGCTCAAGATGTATCCGCACCAGATGTCGGGCGGTATGAAACAAAGGGCTATGATAGCCATGGGCCTTTCCTGCGATCCCAGGATATTGATTGCCGATGAGCCGACAACGGCCGTGGACGTCACAATACGCGCACAAATCATATACATACTCCAGGAGCTGAAAGCCAGGCGCAACATGTCGATCATTTTCATCACGCATGACCTATCGCTGGTACGTGAGATAGGCGACCGGGCGGCCGTAGTCTATGCCGGCAAAGTGGTAGAAATTGCGCCTGTTGAACACATTTTGAGCAAGCCGGCGCATCCTTACACCATAGGCCTGATAAGCTGCCTGCCGGATATCTCCGCAGAGCTAACGAGGCTGCCGTCCATACCGGGCAATACACCTAATCCTATTGATATCCCGTCCGGTTGTCCCTTCCACCCCAGGTGCCCCAGCGTAATGGATATTTGCCACACGGTCGAGCCGCAGATGCTGAACATATCCGGTGTACAGACTGCCGCATGCCACCTGTATGACGCCGTTGTGATGGGTAAAAGATAATGAACGCTCAGCAGATTTTAGAAATTAAGAACCTGAAAAAGTATTACCGGGTGACATCGGGACTGATACCCAGGCCGGTAGGCGATATAAAAGCCGTGGACGGCGTGTCGCTGACCATCGCTGAAAAAGAGGTGCTGGGTCTGGTAGGAGAATCGGGATGCGGGAAAACCACCTTAGGCAAGACGATTTTACGTTTGGAAGAGCCGACCGGCGGTGAAATCCTTTTTAACGGGAGGGATGTTGTAAAGTTGAACAAGGGGGACCTGCGGAAATTGCGAGGTAAACTCCAGATTGTGTTCCAGGACCCCGATTCGTCGCTGGACCCCAGGATGACCGTGGGAGGGTCCATCGAGGAGGCACTGGTCATACAGGGTATAAAGAGCTCAGGTGAGCGCTCCGAACGCGTTGCCGCATTGATGGAGAAAGTCGGGCTGGAGGCCGGGTTTTATGAAAGGTATCCGCATGAGTTCAGCGGTGGTCAGAAGCAGCGCATAGGCATAGCCAGGGCCCTGGCTATGGACCCGGAACTTATCATCGCCGATGAGCCGGTTAGCGCCCTGGATGTATCGGTTCAGGCCCAGATATTGAATCTGATGATGGATATCAAGGACAGGGACGGGCTGGCGTACCTGTTCGTGAGCCATGATCTATCGATCGTAAAATATATATCGGACCGCGTGGCCGTAATGTATTTGGGCAGGATCGTCGAGATGGCCGAGAAGCACGAGTTTTTCAAGAATCCGCTGCATCCTTATACCGAGGCCCTGCTGTCAGCCATCGCCAGCCTGCGTCCCATAAACAAGGAAAGGATTTTGCTGAAGGGAGATGTGCCATCCCCGCTCAATCCTCCCAGCGGCTGCCATTTTCACACCAGGTGCCACCGGATGATAGCTATTTGTCCTGAAGTTGATCCGGAATACCAGGAAGTTGCTCCCGGTCACTTCGTGGCCTGCCACCTCTATTAGCGCGTCGGCGTTACAGGACTTTGACCATATAGTGGCCTTCCGGAACGTAGCCGCATTCTATACGGAAGTAGTCCCTGGCCCCCACGCCGCTGATGACGGTGATCTTTTCAGCGGAATAACCCTGCCGGGCGATCTGCTCGGCCTGCTTGAGCAACTCCGCTCCCAGCCCCTTGTGCTGGGCGGCGAGTTTATTCTGCCCTCCGATGGGCACCTCAGAGCCATAA
>JBEKVW010000011.1:0-35426 GCA_049513695.1 Dehalococcoidia bacterium
ATAACCATTGTAATAGAAAACATCATAGCGCTCCTCTTCTCACCTTTAAACACCCGGCGGAAATAATTTATCAATGCATTTACAGGCATATCAATATCTTATCCTGTCTGTCATATGAATGGCTGAGTGTTCAATCATATCAATCAAAATTTATCTTCCTGTTAATCACGTAGCGGGGTCTGTGCTTGATCTCCATGTAAGCCTTGCCCAGATATTCACCCAGTACGGAGAAAAATATCAGGTTGATGCTCTGGAAAAAGAGGATTGCTGTAAACAGCGATGCCCAGCCCTGCAGGGGAATATCGTTGGCTATTTTCAGGTATATCACATATATGATTAGCAGCATGGAGATAAACAGCAATATGATGCCTGCCAGACCAATCAGCCGTAGCGGTTTGATGGTGAATGACGTGATCCCGTCCATCGCCAGCTCAAGCTGCTTGGCAAAAGTGTATCCGGTTGTGCCTGCCGCCCTAGGCATGCGTTTGTAGTAAACATAGCCTGTGGGCAGCTTCATGGATGCTATCAGACCACGTAGGTATAAATTTCTCTCGGGATATTCCTTAAGGCTGTTCATGACCCTTTTGGATATCAGCCTGTAATCACCGGCGTTGATTGTTCCCGGCACACCTAGGAAACTCGCAAACCTGTAGAACAGATCAGCTGTGAGCCGTTTAAATAACGGGTCCACGCTCCTGTCATTCCTAATGCCGATGACCACATCATTGCCTTTTTTATATTCGGCAACAAAATTAGCCAATTCTTCCGGCGGGTCCTGCAGATCCGAATCTATGGTTATGATTGCGTCGCCGTTTGAATTCAAAATCCCGGACAAGATGGCAGACTGGTGGCCATAATTGGCATTAAGTAAAATAACCTTGACCCTTTTATTTTTACCGGCTATTTCCATAAGGATTTCCTCAGTCTTATCTAGTGAGCCATCATTCACGAATATTATTTCGTAATCGTCAATCTTATTATTAATGATTCTGTCCAGGCAGGATATTAACGTTTCATATGTGATTGGCAGGACTTCCGCATCGTTATAACAGGGTATAACAAGTGATAACTTCATAACAATCTCCCATATTCTTGGACATTATATCAATTGTTATTGCTCACAAAATATTCAGTGACCCTAATAAAGATCATCTTGAATTGAATTTCACCTTGTTTAATTCGTTCTTCATGGGTTAATTGTGCAGACAGTCCATATTTATTTAAAGAATTATTAGCTTTATCGAATGCATTTTCATCAGTTGTTAATATTATAATTTCCTTTCCTAACAAAATTTTTGCATTTTCCTTATTAATATCCATGGGATGGCATCCACCGTCAATGGCAGGAAAACCGTCACTGACAAGATGGAAAAAAGAATAATTCATAGCTATAGACCAGTACGTATAGCCGAATTTGTCGTTTCGTGCAAACCAGAAAAGCTTGTTAAAATCGGTGTTATATGGTTCAATTACGGACAGGCTTTTCTGCACCGTAATAAAATTAATTTTCCTGTTTATATCTTGATAAAAGTCGATCCCATTAACATCTTTTACCGCATCTATTCGACTCACGAATAACAAGCTGCTCGTGCTTAATAAAATAAAACTTAAAATAATTAGTATAACTTCTGGCTTATCTGTACTCCGTTTGACTTGAAAGATGATTATTCCTAATAAACTTATGATTGACAGTATTAAGATATAATATGCTCCGACCTTCTCGTAAATGCTTGAAACTGCATCATGTAGCGGAGGGTAATACGGTAGTGTTAATAGTAAAATCAGGAGACCTGTCACCGCTACAAATTGACGTGCACCTAACTGAACTACCCGTTTATATACCTGCGAACCTAGGGCCAGGAACATAAATGGTATCAGGTAGCTTGCATAATATATTGCTTGAAGTACATGTGACCCCAAGCATTGTAACGATAACATCAATAGGAAAATAAATATAAATGATAGGTTAAAAAAGTTGCGTTTTATTAATTGTGAGAGGCCTAACCAGTATATACCTTTAGCATAACCGCGGTATAAATCTACAGCTACAAATATAATACTGCTTACACAAATAACAGCAGGATAAACTAACCATATAGCTTGTGTGGCCCACTCGTAAATGGATCTCCAGAAAATATCCGGTCTACCTGCAAGATACAGGGCTGCATATAACTGCGGCAAAAAGAAAAGGAAATCACCTCCAGCAATTGCATTAACGGTCCCCAATACTATAGTCAAAATGATAAAGCCCAAACTAAATAATGCCAGGCTGATAAATAGATATCGTTTATTCGATTTATTATGTGTGATAAGGAAATAAAACAAGATAACCGGGATGAAAATAGCCGAGAAGAGGTGTGTCAATAGCATGGCTGCCATGGCGACTCCAGCTAAAAACAATAAAATTCCTTTTAGGGGCGATAACACCATCCCACTGTCTGATCCGGGTTGTAAGTGTGCCATCATTACTTGCGTTTTCATTTTCTTTCCGGAGAGAGTGAGAAATAATAATGTGAGCAATAAATAGGTGATTACTGCGCCATCTATATAATCATGGCCGATTGCTTCCAGGAAAAAGACATGGCAGCCCATCAATAGCGCAATTAATATTCCGACTCTACCCCCGTACCATGATTTTAAAACGAAGTAAATGGAGAATATTGATGCTAAATAAAAAAGAAGATGAAGCACATAGTTCGCTATTAGCGGTGGGAATATTGAATAGCTTATATATCCGGGAATAATCCATGGCAAACGTGTACTGTAATAGGCAAAGTCAAATATCTTTAAATATTGCCCTAAGTAGTGAAAGTAGCCGTGATAAATCCATGGATCAATCCAAGGGCGGGAGTATATCCATGATTCATCAAGGCTAAGCAAAAGCCATGGCATTGCCATGATAAGCAATATATGCCAGTTAAGTTTTTGTACTATAGACTTAATCTTATCCATTTTTTTCAAAAAGCCTATTTATCACCCCGAACAGTATAATTAAGGTAAAAAGGGGTAAAATTGGGATATTCAAATATCCATATTTTACCCAGAATACCCCATCTGATAACGCAGCTATCTTACTACCCACTGTATTAACATCGTCTTGGTATAATAGCTTTGTTAATTAGAGCCAGTGTAGCTTAGCACCTACCAGGTGCCTATTCATCCGCCAGCCGGGTTAAATACCTATTCCTGCTAATGCCCGAACTTAACGTAACGAACTGAGGATATCATAGTCGCAGGCCGATCCCCGTTCAAGCCGAATTGCGTTGGTGTAAAACTCGGATATATGTACCAGTTGCCCGTGCTGGGCCGCCAGACGGCAAACTCAGCCTTACCGTCTCCGTTATAATCGGCCGGTACAGGTATATCCCCGCTCAGTCCGAATTGCGTGGGAGTGAAACTGGGATAGACGAACCACTGGCCCGTGCTGGGCCGCCAGACGGCAAACTCAGCCTTGCCGTCTCCGTTGTAATCGGCCGGGACTGGTATATCCGTGCTCAGTCCGAATTGGGTGGGTGTTAAACTGGGATAGACGAACCAATTTCCGCCGTGGGGCCGCCAGACGGCATATTCCGCTTTGCCATCTCCGTTGTAATCGGCCGGGACTGGTATATCCGTGCTCAGTCCGAATTGGGTGGGTGTTAAACTGGGATAGACGAACCAGTTTCCGCCGTGGGGCCGCCACACGGCGCGTTCTGTTGTGCCATCAGCGTTATAGTCGCCGGGAACAGGTATATCCCCGCTCAGTCCGAATTGCGTGGGTGTGAAAATGGGGTTGACGAACCAGTTTCCGCCGTTGGGCCGCCAGACGGAATAATCTGCTTTACTGTCGCCGTTGAAATCGCCAGCGGGATGGTGGGCCGGTGCGCTATTGACCGTAACCTGAATGGGGGACTGTTCATGACCCCAGTTTGTGTTGTTGGTTACATGAATTCCATACCAATAAGTCCCGCTAGAAGGAGGCGTATCTACAAATTGCCCACTATAGGATGATCCAGAAATTGTCGTTGAATATATGGGATTGGGAGGTTGAGTCCAATTTGATGTATCCGTTGTTCGCCAGAGTTCCGCTTTCTGCAAGTTTGGACCGATTGAATCGGATACCGAATACGTAGCAGTTATTGATTGCCCTAAAGAGCAAGATCGTGGCTGTACGTCGAAGGCGGTGACGACTGGGGACGAGTTGTTTGCCTGAATAACATAATTCGATAAATCGGAAGTTGTACCATTGAAAATATCAAGGTCAACACCGGTGGTACCATCGTTGATACCAGGAACACTATTAGCGCCACTATTAGCGCCACAATCTTTTGGTTGTGGATCATAATATTGCCAAAATTTCCATTTACCTTCCCATATACCTGACCATGGACCGGTATAGGTATCAGGAGAAACAGCCGTAGTACAACTAGGTGATGCAATCCATAAATCATAATTATGAATCGAACTACTTAATTCAACACGTGCATAGGAACAAGTTGTATATAGTATTGGCTCAACCCCAGTACTATTTTTTACAGTATTCATCCATTGGATAACCCAATCTGAAAGTGCGGCCGTACTCAATGAATTTCCCTCTTCCAGATCCAGAACAGGTCTTAGGTACCCTGAAGTAATATATGGCTTTGCTACACTAAGAAAAAAGTTGGCTTCATCTACCGGATCATGAAGTTGCGGATATGCATAATGATAGGCACCCATAAACATTCCCGCACTACGGCCATTGATCATGTTAGATGTAAAATTATCATCAATATATTGGGGTGGAGCACTATTTCCTAGAGTAGCTTTGGCAAATGCAAATCTATAACCAGCATTATATACTTGATTCCAATTGATCGTACCTTGATTACGTGAAACATCTAACCCTTTAGGTGCTATTGCCGCAGCTTGCGTCGTGAAAGGGATAGCATTACCACTACTGTAAAATCCTGCACTATTAAATGCCCACGCTTGGAAGTAATAAGTTGTGCCCGGATTTAACCCAGTGAGGTAATAACTGAAATTGTTCCCTGATACACTTAGAATTGTATAATTATCCGAGCAAGCAGAGGTCGTTCCCCATGAAAACCTTTGTTGAATTATGCTGGAGCCACCATTACTTATAATGCTTCCATTAAGGTTAGCCGCGTTTAGTACAATAAATGTAGCAGTGTTTGTTTGAACAATTGGGGTACCAGCTGCCTGAACTATTTGAGTAGCCCCGAATGTAGACATATACATTAAGCATATAATTACAATAGTGGATAACAGTCTTACAATCCCTTTCCAGTTTCTCATGCTACCCCAAACTGATTGTTAAAAAGTTTATTTAATACCAAGTGACATATTAAATTACTAGTACTGTGTTTATATTACCATTGAACAAACATCGGCATGACCACGTGGTCGTAGTTGTCCACACCGACCGGCCTGATGACGCCGGGGTTGGAGGGGGTGGTGACTTCCAGTGATACCTGCGCCTGTTTGATGACCGACAGCACGTCCGAGAGATATCTGGCGTTGAAGGCTATCTTGGCTGCCTCGCCATCCACCAGCGCATCGATTTCACCCACGTTATCGCCGATCTCGTCGGCGCGGGCCGAAATAGTAATCTTGCCGGCTTCGACGGTGGCCCCGGGGGTAACGATCACACGCGCTATGCCGCTGCCGTCACGCGCAAAGATGGATGCCATCTTAATGGCCCTCTGGAACTCGGCCACGTCTATCCTGGCCTTGGTGCCGTAGGTCTGCGGTATCAACTGGGAGTAGTTGGGGAAGCTGCCCTGGATAATTTGCGATACCATTTCGATATTCTTAAGCTTGAAGAGCACCTGGCTCTTCTGCGCATTCTGCGTTATCTCAATTTCCTGGTCGGGCTCGGTCATAAGGCGGTGCAACTCGTGATAGGCCTTGGCGGGTATGATCATGGACACTTTATCCTTCACGGGCTCGATCAGATTGGAGCGGTGCACAGCCAGCCTGAAACCGTCGGCTGCTGCCAGCGTGAGTTTGCCGCCCTCGAACTCGGTCTGCACGCCGGTTAAAACGGGTCGCGATTCTTCGGTGGCCGCAGCGAAGGCGACCTGGCTGATGGCCTGCTTAAGCTCCTCCTCCAGTATTTTGGTCATGAAGCCGTCGCCCACCTGGGGTATGGGTGGGAAATCCGCCGCATCCAGGCCGTTTATGCGGGCTTCATAGCGCCCGCATTTGATCTCGAGCGTGTGGTGCTTGAGGTTAAGGCTGATAACATCATTGGGCAATTGGCTTATGAAATCCGTGAAAACGCGCGCGGGCACAGTTATAGAGCCTTCATTTTCTATCTTGGCCCCTATCCAGGAGCTGATGGCGATCTCCAGATTAGTTGCCGCCAGCTTGAGCTGAGACTGGTCGGTGGAGATCAATACGTTCTGCGTGATCGGTAGGGTGGTTCTTGTAGCGACTGCTCTGCCGATGATACCTAAGCCTTTGTTAAGATTCTCCTGCAGACACGACAGCTTCATAGAATACCCCCAAATATAATAGTGCCCAAAGTATACAGTCCCAATTTTTGTAAGTCAATGACCTTAAATAGTATTTTTGACGTTGTAAACAACTATATATAGTGGTGTAACTACTAGACTTTTCCGATATTGCAATGAGCCGGGCTACGCGGACGATCATATTGACGTTCCCGCTGAGAAGGGCGTAATCTTTAGTGATTAATAAGATGGAAATCATACCTGCCATAGATTTAAAAGGGGGCAAATGTGTGCGCCTGTACCAGGGCGACTACAGCAAGGAGACCGTCTTCTCCGAGGACCCCGTAGCCACTGCCTTGAAGTGGCAGGATAAGGGCGCGCGGCGGCTGCACCTGGTGGACCTGGACGGCGCAGCTTCAGGCGAAGTGCGCAATACGCGCGCCATTGAGGATATAGTGAAGAATTCCAACCTGGCGGTTGAGCTGGGCGGAGGGATCAGAAGGGAAGACGTGGTAGAGCAGCTTATCAAGCTGGGCGTGCAGCGAGTAATACTGGGAACAGTGGCTGTCGAACAGTCGGAGCTTACCAGGAGGATCATTAAAAGATTCGGCGAGGCCATCGTTATCGGCATCGATGCGCGTGATTCTTATGTGACGACGCACGGCTGGCAGAAAATATCCAGGATAACGGCGGTCGCCCTGAGCAGTATGATGGCCGGTATCGGCGCCAAACGTATAATTTATACCGACGTCAAACGGGACGGGACGCTTACCGAGCCCAACTTCGAAGCCACGCAGGAACTGGTCAACAGCCTGCAGATACCCGTCATTGCCTCGGGAGGCATATCATCAGTCGAGCACCTGCATAAACTTGCCGGGATAGGGGTTGAAGGTGCTATCATAGGCAAAGCCCTTTACACCGGCGATATTGACCTCGCAGAAGCCCTGGCCGTAGCCTGATCTTTCAGCGGCCCCCTCCAATCCGGATAAAAGGAGTTAATAATGTTGAAATTCGATAATAAAGGACTGATACCCGTCATTATCCAGGACGCTGCCGACGGCACCGTCCTCATGCTGGGCTATGCCAGCAAAGAGTCGCTCAAGCTGACGCTGGAGAGCGGTCAGATGTGGTTCTACAGCCGCAGCCGGCAGGAGCTGTGGCACAAGGGCGGGACCTCCGGCAATGTGCTGAAGGTGAAATCCATATCCCAGGACTGCGACAGCGATACGCTGCTGGTCAAAGCCGAGCCCGCCGGCCCCACCTGCCACACCGGCAAGCGGAGCTGTTTCTTTACGGGTTTCACTAAAGCCGACCTGGACTGAAGCATGAAACTGATCGGCATCTGCGGGTCGCCGCGCAACGGCAATACAGAATGGATACTTAAGCGGTTGCACGCTATGGCCGTATCCAGCGGCATTACCTCTGACCTCATCCTTCTGCGCAAGCAGGACATAAAAGCATGCACGGGCTGCCTTAGCTGCGAAAAAGGCGGTAAAGAAAGAAAGGGTATCTGCAGCATCAAGGACGATATGCAGGATATCTATCCCAGGTTGCTGGAAGCCGACATTATCGTCTACGGCACACCGGTCTATTTTGAAATGCTTTCAGGCCTGTTGAAGAATTTCATTGACCGGACCTGCCCCATATGGCCGGGGCTGGGGGGCAAATCCTTCGCCGGCATTGCCGTAGCCGAAGAGGGAATAGGCAGCGCTATCGATAACCTCAAAACTTACGCGTCCGTTTGCAATATGAAATGGGCCGGTTCAGTGACCGTAATTGCTAAAAAGCCGCGGCAGGTGGCCGGAGATGAAAAAATAGTCGAAAAGCTTCAACGGCTGGTCAGCGGGTTCAAATCAGGCGCCGGATAAATTCATAGGCGACGCATACCTATGCGCAACCTGGCGGAAATGAAAGCCGTAGATCGCCAGGGTGATCGACATGGGGAATTGCCTCGGGCGTTTGAGCATCGTCCAGAAAACCAGCTTCCAGAAATACTGCCTGCCCCTCTCTTTGACGCCTAAAATCCAGAAGGATTTGAAAAGCGCCATATAATGCTGCGGCTTCAAGCGGCCTGCCCTGGGCGATTTGTGTTGGTACTCCTTCAAAAAGGTTATCACCCTTTCATAGTACTGCTTGGGAGCATACAGGGTGTCCACTATCCTCTTGTAGCCATCCATCAGGGTCTTCATGTTCATTTTGGGTATGAAATTGATGGCCAGGTCGGTGTTGTTGCCCGAGAAGCTGCCCGTAAGCCGGTTCTCGCTCTTTAAACGTTTATACAGCCTGGTGCCGTTGGGAGCGTGCAGAAGTCCGACCATAGCCGTCACCACGCCGCTGCCCTGGACGAAGTTGATGATGTCCTGGAAAATCGCCTGGGGGTCATGGTCGAATCCCACGATGAAGCCGCCCTGTACTTCCAGGCCGCGGTTTTGAAGCTTTTTAATGGCCGTTGCCAGGTCGCGTGACTCATTCTGTGTTTTGCCGCACTCGGCCAGGCTTTCCTTGCTGGGTGACTCGATCCCGATGAAGACCTGGTTGAAATTGGCCCTGGTCATAAGCTGCATCAGGTATTCATCATCTGCCAGGTTTATGGATGTCTGCGTTAAAAATGTAAAGGGATAATGCCTTTTCTTCATCCAATCGATGACGGCCGGCAGGATCTCCGCTTTCAGCTTCTTTTTGTTGCCTATAAAATTGTCATCCACAATGAATACGCTCTCACGCCAGCCCCTTTTGTAAATGGCCTCCAGCTCGCGCAGCAACTGCTCCCTGCTCTTGGTCCTGGGGACCCTGCCGTTGAGCACCACGATATCGCAAAACTCGCAGTCAAACGGGCAGCCGCGGGAATACTGTACGGACATGGCAGAGTATTTGTTGATATCGACCAGGTCCCATTTGGGCACGGGCGCCAGCCGGATATCCGGCCTGGTATCGGAAGTATAGATATGCTGGGCGCAGCCCTTTTTCAGGTCTTCCAGGAAGGGCGGCAGCGTAACTTCGGCCTCGTTCAGCACGAAATGGTCCACAGAGGGGAAATCCTCGTACTGCGTGGTGAAGAGCGGGCCGCCGGCCACTACACAGGCGCCCAGGCCCTTGCACTTATTAATGACCTTATGGGCCGAATCCTTCTGCACAACCATGGCGCTTATAAAGACCAGGTCGGCCCACCTGATATCGCTGTCCTTCAACCTGCGGATATTCAAGTCGATCAGTTTAAGCTCATGTTCGTGAGGCAGCATGCCGGCTACGGTCAAAAGCCCGAGCGGCGGAAAGGCGGCCTTTTTATTAACGAACTTTAAAGCATGTTTGAAACTCCAGAAAGTATCCGGGTACTCCGGATAGACCAGCAATATTTTCATTTTATTAAATTCTCCCCCACCTATACGGAAGGCTGTCGCAAACCGTACAAATTATAATTATAAGAGAATATTCGTTAAATAGATATTAGTACTTTAGCGTATTTTTAAGGAAATTTATGGACTGTCCCCCGATCAAACCCTTCATCTTCCCCAATAGGAGCCTAATCTTCCTGCGCCCTGACGGCGGCTTTTTTAGCCCTGAACCTCGCGTTCTGCGTGAGCAGCCTTTTGCGGAGCCTTATATTTTTGGGGGTGACTTCCACCAGTTCGTCGCTGTTGATGAAATCCATGGATTCCTCAAGGCTGAATTTCAGGGGCGGCGTCAGCCTGACGGCGATATCCGAAGTCGAAGACCGGATGTTGGTCTGTTTCTTTTCTTTGCAGACGTTGACGGCCAGGTCGGTGGGACGGGAGTTCATGCCCACTATCATGCCCTCGTAGACATGCGTTCCCGGCTCAATGAAGGTTATGCCGCGCTCCTGTGCATTGTTGAGGCCATAAGTGACAGCCATACCCTCTTCGGCAGCCACCAGTGCACCACTGCGGGTCGAGGCTATCTCCCCGGCATACGGCTCATACCCCAGGAAAAGTGTATTCACAATGCCCTCGCCGCGCGTAGCCGTCAGGTAGGCGCTGCGAAACCCGATCAGGCCACGTGTGGGTATGCGATACTCCATGCGCAGATTGCCTTTGCCGTCGTTGTGCATGTCCGTCATCTTGCCCAAACGTTTGGCCAGCATCTCTGTGATCACACCGATATAATCTTCGCGCGTATCCAGGATCAACTGCTCGACAGGCTCCAGCACTTTGCCGTTTTTCTCATGAGTAATCGCTTCCGGACGTGAAATCTCAAACTCATAGTCCTGGCGGCGCATGGTCTCCACCAGTATGGCCAGGTGCAGTTCGCCGCGCCCGGAAACCAGGAACAGGTCGGGGCTTTCGGTATCCTCCACATGCAGGCTGATGTTGACCTCCAGCTCGCGGTAGAGCCTTTCGCGCAGCTGCCGCGAGGTACAATACTTGCCCTCGCGCCCGGCGAAGGGCGAGCTGTTCACGCCAAAGGTCATTTTTACGGTCGGCTCACCGATCTCGATACGCGGCATGGGTTCCGGATGGTCGGGGTCGACCACGGTATCCCCGATGCTGACGGCGGCCAGCCCCGTAATCGATACTATCTCACCTGCGGAGGCCTCCTCAACAGGCAGGCGGCTGAGCCCCATGAAGGTGAAGACATCGTCTACCTCATATTTTTTAGGTACACCGTCGGCGCCTATTACGGCTATCATATTCTTAGGCTTGACGCTGCCGCGGCTGATCCTGCCTATGGCATACCTGCCCTTATAGTTATCGTAATCGAGATTGGAAACCAGCATCTGGAAGGGGCCGTCATCGATGGCCGGGGGTGGGACCTGCTTGAGTATGGCCTCGAACAGCGGCACCATGTCAGTACCTTCCACGGCCGGATCGGTCGTGCAGGTGCCATTGCGGGCACTGGCATAGAGAACAGGGAAATCGAGCTGGTCGGACTTGGTAGCCAGCTCCAGGAAAAGGTCCTGGGTAAGGCTGACAACCTCGGCTATACGCGCGTTTTCCCGGTCGATTTTATTGATGACCACAATAGGCTTGAGGCCTTTGTCGAAGGCCTGCTTCAGCACGAAGCGTGTCTGGGGCATGGGGCCTTCCACCGAGTCCACCAGCAGCAGGCAACCGTCGGCCATATTTACCACACGCTCGACTTCGCCGCTGAAATCTGCATGACCTGGTGTATCGATGATGTTTATCTTGACTCCCCGGTACATGACGGCCGTGTTCTTAGCCAGGATAGTTATGCCCTTCTCGCGTTCCAGGGCGTTGCGGTCCATGATTAGCTCGCCCATCTGCTGGTTCTCGCGGAAAACCTTGCTCTGCTTGAGCAAGGCATCGACCAGGCTGGTCTTGCCATGGTCGACATGCGCAATAATAGCTATATTTCTTATATCTTCACGGAATGCTGAAGTCAAGGTAGCCCCCTGAGACGGTCTACTGGTGATACGGTCTCAACCGCGTGCGGAAATAGAAATCAAATACGGACATTTACACTATATAGTAACATATCGGCAGGCCGGATATTAAATTTGTTAAGCCGGGCCGTCTTTTTCCAGTATGTATTGCCGGACCACTTTCAAGGAGGCCTCCACCGCTTCCGGCTCTATATATTTGCTTAAATCCCTGGGCGTATGATAGACGAAACCCTGCTCATAGTCCTTGATGTTAAAGCTCATAGCCGCCAGATTGGTGGCCTCAATACCGGCCTCGCCGAAAGCTGCGGCATCCGTGCTGCCCCCGCCGGGAGACATGCGCGAAATGGCGGCTTTGTAGCCCATCGACTTGGCGATGTCAACGCATTGCTGGGCCATCTGATGTGACAGCTTAACGGTGGAATTAAGGTCGGCATCCATGAAGTTCAGGCTTTTCACCTGATAAATGGTATCCATATTCAGGACGTAAGTTTTGGTCTTGTGCAATTCCTCTTTGTGCGCCCGGATATAAGCCCGGGCGCCGCGCAGGCCGCATTCCTCGGCATCGAAGGAAGCCAGGACCAAGCGGGTGTGCTTCAGCGGGTTGTTCCCTCCGGCCTTAGCATCGCCGAAAATCCTGCCGGTTGCGGCAGCTATAGCTACAGCGATCATGTTGTCTCCCGCACCCGGGACCACCTGCGAGGTAGTGAAGAAGAGGAAGGGTATTTCGAAAATGCCTCCCACAAGCAGGGCGACGGCAATCCACTGCGGCAAAAGAGCGCCAAATAGCGACATGATAGCGGCAATCAACGACACCAGCGTAGCCACCACCAGTAGCAAAACACCCAAAGCCATAAGAGGGGCATAAAGCTTGGGCAGGCGATCCAAAATATGGAAGACATAGGCGGCGTCATGATGTGCGCTGACAATGACCTGCTGCCTGACTTCACCTTCCGGCTCGATGCTGCCGGAGATATTGGATCCTTTTCTGGCCGGGAAGAGAGGATCGAGCAGCGGCCAATAAAATACGAACTGGGCTATGAAAGCAAAAAGGGCGATAGCAAGCCCCGCGAAGGCTATCCAGGCAAACCCGAGGTTAAGCAGCACAACGCTGATTAAATAGAATATCACCATTCCAGGTATATATTTAAGAAGGCTCCCGGGATGGCTGGTGAACTCCTCGGCCTTAACCGAGCCTTTATCGCAGAATTTCTCGAATTCCTCCTTGACCCTCTGCCCGGCTTTGCGGCAGGATTCGCTGCCGGTTATACGGCCGGGATAGCCGTCCACCACCTCATCCGTAAAGGCAAAAGCCTGCTTAACATCCGCCTCATTTACCGCGCGCAAATTCTCTTTCGTGCCCATCTCATAATCTCCTTACAGGTTTTAGAATCCCAGCCAGGTGGTTATCTTATCGACCGGCTCCCTGGGCGTGACTAATTTGTTGGCGGGGAAATCGGGGTCGGGATATCCCAGTGAAATACCGGCAATAAGCCGCTTGGAATCCGGTATGCTGGCATACTTTCGCCATACCTGGTCGTACATTATACCCTGGTCGGCAATGCAGGTTCCCAGGCCGTACTCCAGCGCGGCCAGGCAGATGCTCTGGCAAAGAGCCCCAATGCCCAGCATATCGAGGTGGAACTCCATCTCCATACCGGCGCAGATAACGATCTCACAGGGCGCATCGAACAAACGGAACCCACGGGACATCCATTTTTTGCGAGCCTCCTTATCTTCACGTGCAATTCCCATCAGCCGGAAGATCTCCATGGCCAGGTCGACCTGCCTCTGGCGGTAAACCCCCTCGTAAGGCTTGCGCAGCATATCATTGGTTGGGAAACTGGCGGAATCGAAGAGCCTGCTGCACTCTTCACGTATTTGATCAAGAGCGTTGCCGGAGGCCACCACGAACTCCCAGGGCTGTGTATTCATACCGGAAGGCGTACGGATGGCGGCTTCCAGAATGGCCTGTATGGTTGCCTTCGGAACCGGATCTTTCTTAAAGCCGCGGATACTCTTACGGGACTTCAACGCTTCTATAACATCCATGATCTGCCTCCTTCAAGCTGGCCGGCGTACATTCTACACTTTTTACCTGTTAACCGTCATCGTAAATTTATGCTCCAGCCATTTTAAATGTTAATATTCTGCATATCTTTTCGGGCGGTAGATATGAATATAAGGGTAGTCGGGACTGTCGGCAGGATAGGCTCGGGGAAAGACGAAATCCTCAAATATTTATATGCCAGATATGGTATCCCCTATATTTCCACCGGCGACATCGTGCGTCATATGGCAGATAAGGAGGGCCTGGAACCCACACGGGAAAACCTGGAAGAGATATCGGAGCGATGCTTTCGCAAACTGGGGAAGGGCTGCTTCGTCAGGATGGTCGCCGAAGAGATAATTAAGAGAAAATGGAAAATCGCCGGCATCAGCGGCATCCGGGCGCCCGCCGATGTGCGTGTGCTTAAGGAGCACTTCGGAGATAGCTTTACCATGATCAGGGTTGAGGTGACCGATCCCAGGCTGCGCTTCAAAAGGCTTCAACTCCGCCACGAGGGAAGGGACGCAGCTACTTACAAAGCATTCCTCGTGCAGGACAAAAATGAGGAGGATGCGTTTAAGATCTCAAAGACCGAGGCTATGGCCGATTACACGATCAAGAATGACGGCTCTTTAGCCGACCTGCACCGCAGAATCGGGGCACTCATCCGCGCCGGCCATCTGATAGTTAAATAGATGCCACACCACGTAATCGTTTTCACTCCCCGGCAGGTTATCTGTTATGCTATATAAATTGGCATTTTGCCTCAATGAATACACCGCCCCGGACGGTCGCCGCTTTAGTCTGCTTTATCTAATTTAAAAAGTGAAACTTCCATGAAAAAAACAGGTAACCTGATTGCTTTAATTATTTCAGCCTTGGTATTATTCCAGGCCTGCGGCGATGCGACCACGGAATACCTCAGGCAGGGTGACACTTATTATGACCAGGGACAGTTCGTCGAGGCTATAGCGGAGTACACCAAGGCCATTGAGTCCAATCCCAATCTGGTGACCGCCTACACACACAGGGGTGCCGTCTATAATGCCAGGGCGGAATGGGACCTGGCCATCGCCGACCTAACCAAAGCTATACAACTGGACCCCAGCAGGCCGGATAACTACCAGAACCGCGCCTTTGCATACCTGGCTAAAAATCAATACGATCCGGCCGTAGACGACCTGATCAAGACCGTGGAGTTGGATCCCAAGGCCAGGCTGGCCTATACCAACCTGAGCTGGATATACGTGCAGAAAGGCGAATGGGACAAGGCCATCGATGCCGCCAGCAACGCCCTCGCACTTGATTCCAATGACTATGAGGCCTACTTCGACCGCGGCTCGGCCTATTATGCCAAGGGCGACATCAAAGATGCACTAGCCGATTTAGACGCGGCCATCAAGATCAACCCCAACCTGGCGCCTGCCTACAGCTACCGGGGGAAAATCTACATCATCACAGACAATATGACGGGCGCACTGCAGGAATTCGACAAAGCTTTAGGCATCGATCCCGACCTAGCCGGGGCCTACAAGATGCGGGGACTGGCTAATATCGACCTCAAGAACGTGGACGCCGCCCTGACAGACCTGAATTCGGCCATCGGTCTGGATGACAGTGATCCGATGGCATATTACTATCGCGGCCATCTCTATAATGCCAATAACGATTTCGACCATGCCCTGCAGGACCTTGACAGGGCCATCGGCCTGACTGCCAGCGCGGCAGCCGTGCCCAATTCCAATGATCCCTTTTCCAATGATCCGGCCGGCATGTACCTGGAGCGCGCTATCTCCTACAGAGGGAAACTGCAGTTGGAAAAAGCGGTGGCCGATGCCAGGAAAGCAGTGGAACTAAACCCTGATAACGCCATGGCGCAGGTGTCGCTGGGAGAAATGCTTATCACCAATGCTGACGTACAAAACGGCCTTGACGTTCTAAACCGGGCCATCCAGATGGATCCGACCATACCTGAAGCGTATTTAAACCGGGCGGCAGCCTACGATATCCTGGCCCAGATGTCGAAAAACCTGGATTACTACCCGCTGGAAGCCGCCGACCTGCGCAAGGCTCTGGAAATAACCAAGGACCAGAACCAGATTGATACCGCCAACGCCAGCTTAAGGATGATGCAGAGCCACGGCTATATACCCTGATTCCCCTATTTGAACAATTCGCTGAAAAAATCTGCGACAGCCTGGCCCATCTCCTGCTCGTAGCCGGCCCAGAAGTGGTCTGGCCCTTCAATAATACGCAACCTGGTAGTACCGGCAGCCTGGCATCCATAGGAGGTGACAACCTCCTGTGAAACCTCGTAGTCATTAGTGCCTCCCAAAATCAGCCCGGGTTTATGGCACTTCTTTAACAGGGCAAGCGGGGATGTTTCAAAATAGGGTGAGATTAGAGCGATTCCTTTCACTCGCTCGTCAGTGCAGGCCACAGGCAGAGCCACGCCTGCTCCGAAGGAGTACCCGGTCAGGCCCAGCCGGCTTTTATCTACGCCTTTTTGCCCCTGAAGCCAGTCCAGGGCCGCTGCAATATCCTGTTGTTCCGCTACGCCTCCGCCGTAACTTCCTTCGCTGCCTCCGACGCCGCGAAAGTTAAACAGGAAGGCGGCTATGGCCACGCCACCCAGAGCGTCGGCTATTGCATAGGTCACGTTGTTGCGCATCGAGCCTCCATAAAGCGGGTGAGGATGGCAGACGACTACGGCGGGAGCAGTCTGTTCCCATTCTCCATCGAAATAAATGCCTTCCAGCTTCAGGTCGGCGCAGGGGAAGGTAACGCGGCTTGCTTTCATTCTTTTTTGTCCATCCGGCTCCCCCACCAGGCCCTCAACCTCGCCAGTATTGTCTTCTCGAAACCCTGCTCCGAAGGGAAATAGTAGCGTTTGCCCTTCATGGATTCCGGCAGGTTCTGCTGCTCCACGAAATGGCCTTCATAGTCATGGGCATACTTATATCCCTTGCCATAGCCCAGGTTCTTCATAAGATTGGTAGGCGCATTGCGCAGGTGCAGTGGTACCGGATCGTTGCGCGTGGTCTCCACGTCCCTCTGCACACTTGAATAAGCAGTATATAGTGAGTTGCTCTTGGGAGCAGTGGCCACGTAAACGACAGCCTGGGCGAGGGCCAGGTTGCATTCAGGCATGCCGACAAAGTGGATGGCCTGCTGAGCCGCCACTGCCACCACCAGCGCCTGGGGATCGGCCATGCCCACGTCTTCAGATGCAAAACGTATCAGCCGCCTGATGATATACAGCGGGTCTTCCCCCGCCTCCAGCATACGTCCCAGCCAGTACAGGGCGGCATCCGGGTCCGAGCCGCGCAGCGTTTTATGCAAAGCCGAGATGAAATCATAGTGCTGGTCACCTGCTTTGTCGTAGAGCAGGGCACGCTTTTGCATGGATTCCTCAATATCGCCCAGAGATACACTCCGTACGCCGTCTTTGTCCGGTTTGACAGCCTGGGCCGCCATCTCCAGGGCATTCAAGGCCACCCTTGCATCACCATTGGAGGCAGTCACCAGGAGCTTAAGGGCATCTTCGGCCAGGTTGACCTTAAGCGCAGCCAGGCCGCTCTCCTTATCCTTCAGAGCCCTCTCCACGATGGTTTTAACCTCCTCGTCAGTTAGGGCGTCGAGGGTGAAAACCCGGCTGCGCGACAGCAGCGCCGAAATCACTTCGAACGAGGGGTTTTCCGTCGTGGCGCCGATGAATGTCACTTCGCCGTTCTCTACGTAAGGCAGTATGGCATCCTGCTGGCTTTTATTGAAGCGGTGGATTTCATCGATAAAAAGTATGGTGCGTTGCCCGGTGGCTTTCCGCCTTTTGCGGGCCTCGTATATCACCCTGCGCAGATCGGCCACACCCGCACTTACCGCGCTCATGGGCACAAAATAGAAACGGGAGACGTTGGCGATGACATAGGCCAGCGTAGTCTTGCCGCTGCCCGGCGGACCCCAGAGGATAATGGAAGGTAGCTGGTCTGCTTCGATCGCCTTGCGAAGCACCCTGCCCTCGCCGATTATATTCTGCTGACCAACGTATTCACTGAAATTACGCGGGCGCATCCGGGCGGCCAGAGGCATTGAAGAAGTAGAAGGAGGTTCCTTAATGTCCCCGGCGCCCTTATGGCCTTCCAGTTCAGGCGAACCGAGGTCGAAAAGGGTCATGTTAATTGTGTCTCGTTTTTCTTAAGTTCCGGAGCCAAGCTCGAAGCCCGCTCGTAGTAGTCCTTTATCTTCTCAAGATAGGTTATCCTGGAAGCTATCAACGTAACTGTAGCATAATCTTTGACACCGTAAAAATCCCCGCCCCTTACTTCGCCGTTGTTGGTAAGCTCCCGCATGCGGTTTCCCACTGCCCTGGTCATCCCGATATTGGCATTTTTACCGGGCACGCAGAGCAGGTAGAGCGCCTTGCGGGCATCTTCCAATTTGCATTCGATCGAGAAATGGCTGAGGGCCGAGCTCATGGCCTCCATGGCCTTCACCGTCTCTTCACCCTTGTTCTCGAAGCCGTCCGTCTTTTTGAAAAGCGAAAATCCGCCGGAGGGTAATTGGGCGCTGCCGTAGCCGATAGCGGTCCAGCCGTTAAGTGACTGGACGATTTCGCCCACGCCTATATTGCTCGTCCCCACATACTTGGGATCGACCTTCTCGCTGGCCCGGCAGAGGTCGAAAAAGGGAAGCACCATCTCCCGGTTGATCTCGTCATTCCCGGCTGTTGATTTGACGCTTGCCTCGGATCGCACCTTCTCGTTATCGAAAAGGAAGATGGCATCGCAGGTCTTATCTATGGATTTCAGGCACAGGGCCGTATTGTAAACAAACATAGGCACGTTGTCTTCGGAAGCCAAAGGCAACACAATGATGGCATAAACCGGCTTGTTGACATACCTGTCCTGTAATTTCCTGGCCAGGATAGAAATGCCACCGGAGCCAATGCAGCCTGCGCTGCCGGCCACCAGCAGGAAGGCATCCGTTTCGAAGAATTCCCCCGCCCGCATGGTAGCGATTATGCGGTCGCCGTTGGAACGCATAAGGTCGGCACCTACTTCAGAAGCCTTGCTGGAGCTGTCCGGGGCCGGTAGCTGTATTGTGAGAAGCTTGTCGCCAACTTTTTTGACCGTATTCAGGCTTACAAGGTCGTCATTTATGGCATACGATCTTACGAGTATTTCAACGCCGGTCTCGGCTTTGGCCCTGCTGTTTAAACGGACGAACTCCGCCGCCAGATTGCTGCCGCAATCGCCTATCCCGATGACTACCAGCTTCATATCTCATCTCTCCCCGGGAATATGTATTCGCTGGATGCGCTGCAGGACGCGCTCTTATTCTGCAAATTCCGATACATTCCTTCCGATGATATATACCATAACAGATACGGGATGGTATAGCAACACCCGTTTTTACCGGTATCGGCGCACCTGAAAGCTAAAAAGCTTGATCGGCTCGTTACTGCCGATGCCTGCTTTCTGACGGCATATGGCGATCTGCGTCTCTACGTCCTTTACCCCTTCCAGGTCCGGCAGGAGCAGGCCCCGCCTGTAACCGCACTGGACGATCACGCCGTGCTTTTTAGGATCGAGTTTGGACATGTCTTCTACTGGTTCAGGCGCAGTGAGGATATCAACGCTGTAATCGAGGTCTGGCAATTCGGAGGGCCTGACCGGGTTGAACCTGGGGTCTCCCGCCGCGGAGGCTATGGCATTGCGCACTATCTCTTCGGCCACATTGGATTCAGTCGGTTCGAAAGTACCGATGCAGCCACGCAATTGTCCATGCTTTTTGAGAGAAACGAATACACCGGCCTTTTCCTTCATCTCGGGCGAAAGCTTGCGCGGCCGGATAACCTCCCCGTCCTTCACATAGCTTTCCACCGCCTGCCTGGCAAGCTGCACAACCGGATGCATATCTTCCGTCATTAAGCACCTCTTACTTGCCGATTATTATCCCGGCATATCCAACTACACTTGTGTAGTCACCGGAGGTATCCCCGCTGGTCTGGTATTTCACCAGCTCGGTCTTGCTGGCCCCCAGCTCTTTGGCCGCCGTTATCAGGCTCACTGCAGCAGCATACCCGCACATCGTTATATCGTATTTATTTATACGTTCTATCAGCTCATCGGCATCAAGGTCCAATATGGCCTCGATAGCCTTCTGGTCTTTGCTGCGGGCCCGTTCATTGGGCTCATAATGGGTCATGTCGCTGCTGGCCACGATCACAGCCTCTGCTTCTGTCGCCTTGAGCGCCGTCGCCAGTGCTGCGCCGATCTCCTTGTAAACAGAGGGGTCAGCCTGCGATAGTACGATCGGGACAATCATGACGTCACGTCTGAAGTATTGCAGAAAGGGGACCTGAACTTCCAGTGAATGTTCGTAGCGATGCGCCAGGCTGTCTTCCTTCAGGTTGCTGGATGCCTTCAAGACAGCGCCGGCCAGTTCAGTATTGATTTGTACATCACCCAAGGGAGTCCTCCAACTACCCTCCGTCATAATGCTGAAAGGCTTGCCCATGCCGCGATGGTTGGGTCCCATCAGGATGAACGTATCCTTAAACTTTATGCGGGAAAAGACGGCCCCCGCCACCGGCCCGGAATAGATATATCCGGCGTGCGGTGATACCACCCCTATGGCATCCATCTTGGGGGTCTCTTTGCCGGTCATGAACTGGATCATCTCCTTCAATTCATCCGGCCAGCCGGGATAGAACTGACCCGCAACAGCAGCTTCCCTGATCATGTTTTCACCCCTGCTTTAATGGAATTCCTGATATTCAAATCGGCGCCGCAGACGGCGCAGTTCGTTCCCTTGACCGCCTTCAGATTAATACTGTAACCCACCCTCTCAATAACCAGGCTGCCGCAATTATAACAGACGGTATTCTCGCGTGAATGGCCCGGGACATTGCCCGGATAAACAAAGCGCAGCCCCGCTTCTTTTCCTATATCCCAGGCTTTTTCCAGGGTAGCGATGGGAGTGGGCGGTATATGCATAAGGTTGCGGTCGGGATGAAAGCGGGTAACGTGCCATGGGGTGAGCTCACCCAAGCCGGCCTTTATCCAGCCGGCGATACCCGTCAGTTGCTCCCGGTCGTCGTTCATGCCGGGAATGACATTGGTGACCACCTCGATATGCATATTCCATTTATTTTTAGCCCTTTCGGCCCCTTCCAGGATGGAGCGCCAGTTGCGCACCTTTCCCAGGTCATGGTAGAGCTTGTCCGTAAAGCCTTTGATATCCACCCGCCAGGCATCCAGGTAGGGGCCTATAGTATCCAGCGCTTCGGGTGTCATATAGCCGTTGGTAACATAAACCGTGTAAAGTCCGTTCTCATGGGCCAGCCTGGCCGAATCCAGTGTATACTCGAACCAGATCGTAGGCTCATTATAAGTCCAGGCCAGGCCTTTATAACCGTTGCTTTTCGCCATGCGGACAGCCTCGTCCGGTGGTATTTTCCGCAGTGAACCTTCGAAGGTGTGTGGCTCCTCCACACAGGCTATTTCCCAGTTCTGGCAGTGTATGCAGTGGAAATTACAGCCTATGGTGCCGAAGGATAGGACCGAACTGCCGGGGAAGAAATGAAAGAGCGGTTTTTTCTCGATCGGGTCGGCGGCCACGGATGAGACCATGGCATAGTTCAGGGGCACTACCTTTCCACCTTCGTTCCGTCTCACACCGCAGACACCCAGCCGGCCAGGGTTGATCACACAGCGCCAAAGGCACACGTTGCAGCGTACGCGCTGCCCGGACAGCTTATCGTAAAGTACTCCCTCCACCATAACCTGCTCCTCCAGCAAATTATAGCACTGTGAATATAAAATGTGTCATCACACACGGCAATTGCTTTGACATCAAAATCGGGCATCTGATAAAATTCAACCTTGGGCAGAATTTTAAATCGTTGCCCCACCCAATATTTTATAAAGTGCCAGGATGTATTGCTTGTTCCCCCTTTTCAAAAGTAGTATATCCGCTTGAACGGGTGGCCATAAAAAAGGAGGCCTAATGAAATTAACTCTTAGCGTGATCAAGGCTGATATCGGCGGATGGGTGGGGCACTGCGGAATGCACCCCGATTTAATGGCGGACGGCGAAGCATCCATGGCCAAGGCCAAGAAGTCCGGGCTCATCATCGATTACCACGTTACCAAGTGCGGAGACGATTTACAGTTCATCATGACGCACACCCACGGCGTGGACAATAGCGAAGTGCATGAGATGGCTTGGAATGCATTCAAAAGCGCCACGCTTGTTGCCAAAAAACTAAAGCTGCACGGTGCCGGGCAGGACCTGCTGGTTGACGCCTTCTCGGGCAATGTCAAAGGCCAGGGCCCCGGCGTAGCCGAGATGGAGATCGAAGAGAGGGAGGCGGAGCCTGTGGTCGTGTTCATGGCAGATAAGACAGCGTCGGGCGCCTGGAATCTGCCCCTGTATTCGATTTTCGGCGACCCCTTTAATTCCATCGGGCTGGTTATTTCCTCCAACATGCACAAAGGCTTCAAGTTCGAAGTGCACGATGTGAAAGAGAGCAAAAAGATAACCTTCGACTGCCCAGAAGAGATGTATGACCTGCTGGTTTTCATCGGGTCTCCATCCAGATATTCGGTCAAGGCCGTCTATTCACGTGAGACAGGAGAGATAGCAGCCAGCTCCTCAACTCAAAAGCTTTCCATGCTTGCAGGCCGTTATGTTGGCAAGGATGACCCGGTATGCATAGTCCGCGCCCAGGGCATCTTCCCGGCAGTTGGTGAAGTGCTCGAGCCATTTGCACGCCCTCACATCGTGGAAGGCTGGATGCGCGGCTCTCATCACGGTCCCCTGATCCCGGTTGCCGTCCGCGAGGCCGTCCCCACTCGCTTTGACGGCCCGCCCCGTGTAATAGGCGCCGGCTTCCAACTGGCTAACGGCAGGCTGGTAGGCCCGCTCGATATGTTCGACGATATCGCTTTTAACAACGCACGCCAGCAGGGACTGGATATGGCCGATATGCTCAGGCGGCACGGCCCGTTCGAGCCTCACAGGCTGCCCCTGGACGAGATGGAATATACCACCATGCCCCAGGTTATGAAAAAGCTCCAGCACAGGTTCGAGAGCATATAGACGGTCCTATGCCCAGGCTTTTGCTGGCCACGACCAACCACGGTAAGGCCGTCGAATACCGCTCCCTGCTGAAAGGCCTGGATTTCGAGTTGGTCACGCTCGACCAGGCCGGCATCAGCCAGGAAGCTGAAGAGGACTATTCCACCTTTGAAGAGAACGCCCGCTCAAAGGCAGTCTTCTATGCTGCTTTGAGCGGGCTGGTTACTTTAGGCGATGATTCGGGACTGGAGGTTGAAGCGCTGGGAGGCGAGCCCGGAGTCCGCTCGTCCCGTTACGCAGGCGAAAACGCCTCAGATGCCGATAGGGTCAATTTCCTGCTTGAGAAGCTTAAAGGGGTCCCCTGCGAATTACGCCATGCCAGGTTCAGGTGCGTAATTGCCATTGCAGAGCCCGGCGGCAAAGTCGAGACCGTTTCTGGAGAATGCAGGGGCTGTATTGCTTTAGAGCCTCACGGCTTCAACGGCTTCGGCTACGATCCGGTGTTTTACCTGTCGGAATATGATCAGACCATGGCCGAGATTTCGCCGGAGCTGAAGAACCAGATCAGTCACCGCGGCAGGGCGGCGCAAAAAGCGAGGATATTGCTACAAAAGTTGCGCGAGCATTCAGGTTAGTTCAAGACCTGTTCGCCCTATCCTTTGATTTTGCATATCGATGCTTAATTAGTGGTATGCTTACAGTTGGTTAATTTATAATTCGCTTTCCAGGAGCCGAGATATGCCAGAAGATTATTCAGTCCTTTTTCAGCCCATAAAGATAGGTACCCTGGAGATTAAAAACCGGGTCAGCGTTCCCCCCATGGGCACCGGGTTTGCCGCCGACGGCGGAGGAGTCTCCGATAGGCTGATAAAATACCATGAATTACGGGCCAGAGGAGGCTTCGGCCTTATCATCGTAGAGATCACAGCTATAGACGGTGAGACGGGGCTCGGCAGCGATCACGCCCTATGCCTCTACGACGATAAATTTATACCCGGTTTTAAAAGGCTGGCTGATACGGTTCACAGATATGATGCCAGGCTGGCGGTCCAGCTTTACCATCCCGGCCGCAGCACATTCTCGCGCTTCATCGGAGGCAGGGAGCTTGTGGCGCCATCACCAGTCCCTGAGCCCATCCAACGCCAACCCTGCCGCGCCCTGACCGTGGGAGAGATCAAAGACATGGTCGAAAAATTCGCACGTGGAGCGCTGCGCGTTAAGGAGGCCGGCTGCGATGCGGTGGAGTTTCACGGGGCGCACGGCTACCTGATCTCCGAATTTATGTCTGCTTACGCCAATAAACGTACGGACGAGTACGGGGGCGGATTCGAGGGCTTCCTGCGCTTCCCATTGGAGATAGTCAAACGTTCACGCCAGCTCGTAGGCCAGGATTTCCCTCTGCTTTTCCGCATCAGCGCCGAAGAGATGGTGCCTGGAGGACGCACTGCTTCCGAGAGCATCGAGATGATGAAACGGCTGGTCGAGGCGGGCATAAAAGCTGTGGATGTTTCCATCGGCGTGATGGAGTCAGCGCAATACACCAGCGCACCGGCGGATATGCCTCAGGGATTCAACGCCCGAACCTCGGCGGAATTTAAAAAAGTATTCAATGTCCCCGTCCTTGTCGTCGGACGCATTAACGAGCCGTCCGTAGCAGCGGAAATTATACGATCAGGCCAGGCCGACCTTGTGCATATCGGCAGACAGTCGCTGACCGACCCAGACTGGCCTAACAAAGTCAAAGAAGGCCGAACACAGGACATAGTTAAGTGCCTTTCATGCAATGAAGCCTGTATAGAGGGACTGGCCATATGGTTGAGGCCTTCCATTACCTGCGTTCAGAACCTTGCCCTGGGAAAGGAAGAGCAATATGCACGGCCGGCGGTATCCAAACCCCGCACAGTGCTGGTTGCCGGCGGCGGACCTGGCGGGCTGGAAGCGGCGCGTACAGCTACCTTGCGCGGGCACAGGGTTATATTATTCGAAAAAGACGGATACCTGGGCGGACAGACCAAGCTGGTGGCCATTCCGCCGGCCAAGGCCATCTACTGCGAAGTGGCTCAGTCAAGAATAAAGGCCATCAAAGACCTTGGAGTGGATATCCATGTGGGAAAGAGGCTCACCGCCGATATCGTCAGGCAACTCAAACCGGATGTCCTGATTATAGCTACAGGGTCAGAGCCATCCATACCCAACATACCGGGAGTAAACGCTAAGAACGTAATGAGTGCCCGCAAAGCCCTTTCTTCCGAAGAGGTTGGGGATAATGTGCTGGTCATCGGGGGAGGCCTGGTGGGCTGCGAGACTGCGGATTATCTGGCAAGCAAGGGCAAGCACGTAACCGTGGTTGAAATGCTCAAGCATACTGCCAGGGATATAGGCCCGGCGGCCCGCTTTTTCCTGAGGAAACGCCTCAAAGAAAAGCGAGTAAATATGCTGACGCAGACTAAAGTCAATGCCATATCGGATAGTTCGGCGCTGGTTGCCACACCGGAGGGAGAACGCAAGATAGGACCCTTCGATACCTTTGTGCTGGCCATGGGGGCCGTCCCGGTCAATGACCTGGCGGAACAGGTCAAGGGCCTGGTGAACGAAGTATACGTAATCGGCGATGCCGACAAGCCAGGCAAAATACTGGCGGCGGTGGAAAAAGGGGCTGAGATAGCACTCAACCTTTAAGCCTTGCAGTTTTTACCGGATATGTTAGAATAGAAATCGGGAGAAACCGGATATCTGAAACGATGGATTTTTCAATCAGTCCTCAAAAAGTACAGAACGAAGCGGGCAGGTGGTTTGATATAGTCAGCCAGATAGATGGTGGTTACCTTGTGCGCGATTCGGTCACCAGCGACCTGGTATACATGAAGCACTGCGATATCGCCGGCAGCGGTGGTAATTGCGAAGCTGAACAGTAGACCTGTCTTCAATCGTTAAAAGCTTCAGGACCCCATCCTATCTCCAGGCAAATATTCCTCTGCATTTTACCGTGAGGTATTTGACACAATAACGACTGATTGATATATTTATACGGTTATTGTTTTGAACAGGGAATGAAAAAATGAACAATTCATACGCAATCGTGACGGCCGGGGGCAAACAGTTCCGCGTCAGGGCAGGACAGGTGATAAATACCGAGTTGCTGCACATAGAAAAGGGCAAGGACGTGGAATTAGGCCAGGTCCTGATGATATCCGATGGAGAAGAGGCAATTATCGGCAGCCCGGGAATCGAGGGCGCCAAGGTCATTGCCACCTGCATCGAAGTGGGCAAAGCACGCAAGATCATAGTTTTCCGCTACAAGAATAAAGTACGCTCCCGAACCAAGACAGGACACAGGCAGCCTTATACCAGGCTTTTGATCAAGGAAATCGTCAAGCCGGGCGGCAAAGTCCGCAAAAGGGCCTCGAAAGCTAAAGCCGCAACCGGAGGTGATAACTAATGGCACACAAGAAAGGCGGAGGAAGCACACGCGGCGGCCGCGATAGCGAATCGAAACGGCTGGGGGTTAAAAGGTACGGCGGACAGAAAGTTAGTGCCGGCACTATCATTGTCAGGCAGCGCGGCACCAAGATACACCCGGGGACCAATGTCGGCGTAGGCAGGGACTATACGCTATTTGCCACGATCGACGGCTTCATTAAATTCGAGCCCCACGCTAAAAATAAGAAAAAGGTCAGCGTATACCCAGGACAATAAACATGAAAGAGAAAATTCATCCCAAATATTATCCGGATGCCAAGGTGACCTGCTCATGCGGGAACACGTTCACAACCGGATCCACCAGGCAGACCCTCAGGGTTGAGCTGTGCAACAAATGCCACCCGTTCTTCACCGGGGAGCAGAAGATTATAGATACAGCAGGCCGTGTAGAGCGTTTCAACAAGCGCTACAAGAGGGAAAAGAAAGAGAAATAATAATCAGGCAGATAAGCCAAAGGGGCGGATATTGAAACCGCCCCTTTTTTTTAGGTAAATGAAGAAGGAGAATCCTTTTAGTTACGGTGGCCAGGCGGTCATGGGTGGGGTGATGATCCGAGGACGCAACAGCTCGGCCATCGCTGTCCGTAGAATGGACGGCGGAATTGAAATTAACAGCCAGCCTCTGGCTACCCTGTATAAAGGGAAATGGCGCAATGTGCCCCTGGTCAGAGGCATCATCATGCTTATTGAGACGGTTGCCCTTGGCACGAGCGCTCTCATGTATTCGGCAAGAGTCTCAACCGAGACCGAAGATGAGAAAATAACGTCCGGTATGATCTGGGGAAGCATTGTCGTGGGAGTAGTGCTGGCTGTGGCCCTCTTTTTCGTGCTTCCACTGCTAATAGTAAGGGCCTTCGATGCCTACATCGCTTCCTCTTTTCTCAGCAATCTTGTCGAGGGGGCCATCCGCATCGCTTTCTTCGTCGTTTATCTAGTGATGATTGGGCACATGCGCGACATCCGCGAAATCTTCGGTTATCACGGGGCCGAGCATATGTCCGTGAATGCCTATGAATCAGGCGTACCTTTGAATGTCCACAGCGTACGGAATTATTCCACGGCGCATACCCGCTGCGGTACCAGCTTTCTGCTGGTCGTGCTTGTCATTGCCGTGGTGGTGTTCGCCCTGCTGGGGCGTCCGCCGATATGGATTGGCATTATATCGCGTATCATTTTGATCCCCGTCATCGCTGCTGTCAGCTATGAGCTATTGAAATTTGAAGCCAAACACAGCCACAACCGCTTTGTCAGATGGCTTCTTATACCGGGGTTGTGGCTGCAGGCTCTGACTACGCGTCAGCCCTCTGACAGCCAGCTGGAAGTAGCAATTGAAGCTATGAAAAAAGCCCTTGAGACGGATGGGATGTACCCTGACATCCATGGCTGCTACGCTGCAACGCAGTAGGCCAATTTATATAGCCTTCCTTGACAGCTTTATATCAAGAATCTATCATCAAGGTTGGTCGGCACCCGGCACTGATAACATTGAAAAAGAGTCAATATTTACTTCGCCGGGAAATAATTACAAGGAGAAGGGTCAATGGAGATTTCGCTTAAAAACAAGGTGGCGATGATAACCGGCGCCAGTCGTGGTATTGGCAGGGCTATAGCACTTGAAATGGCAAAATCGGGGGCCGATATTGTATTGGCCAGTCGCAAGATTGCCGACCTGGAGAAAGTTGCCACGGAAATCAAGGCCTGTGGCGTTAAGGCTTTACCCATAGCAGCGCACATAGGCAGGATGGAGGATATTACTGCGCTGGTCACCCAAGCTGTAAAAGAGTTCGGCAGAATTGACATCCTGGTAAATGATGCCGCTACCAACCCGACTATGGACTCCGCTATCGATGTCTCGGAGCGGGCCTGGGACTCCATTATGAACCTCAATCTCAAAGGCCTGTTTTTCCTCAGCCAGTCCGTCGCTCGTGTCATGAAGGAGCATGGCGGAGGGGTAATTATCAACGTATCTTCCATCGCCGGGGTCACGCCCGATATTTTACCGATCTATTCTGTCAGTAAGGCTGGCGTAAATATGGCCACCAAGGTTATGGCGCAACAGTGGGCAGGTTATGGAATACGGGCTAACACCCTTTCACCCGGCCAGACTAAAACCCAGTTCAGCCAGGCCCTATGGGGTAACCCTGAAATCTATAAATACATCATGGCCAGGACCCCCTTAAAACGCATAGCTGAGCCCGAAGATATGGCCCGCGCGGCCGTGTTCCTGGCCTCCAACGAGGCCGGTTTTATCACAGGGCAGAACCTTATTGTTGACGGTGGTATGACTATCTAGACCGGACTATTCCCGGCTTCAAAATCGAGGGCAACACAAAAATATAAGTCCTTTAAAGGTTAAATATTTAAGGAGTTATCATGTATCGCCAAGCGACTGGCTGGCATTAAGGTCAACAAACCCTATACCTTTGACCGGCTCGGCAACACCCCCAAACTTTAATCGCAACAATGACCTTTTGGACTGGCAGCAGATGTAAAATACATCTGCTGCCAGTATTTTTTACGTACATCGATTGAACGTTCGGCCAACTCTCAGCGTATCTAAATTGTTGCAAAATTTGTTGACGGCATGTGATATAATGGCCTCATTATAAAGAGGAGGTGGCAATGAAGACCAAGGGCACGATTCTTTCACTAACCATTATTTTCACACTCATAGCTGCAATCATTGTGAGCGGCTGCGCACAGCCAGCGACGGGGAAAGCCCCCATCGTCATCGGCTACGTCGGCAACGTAGCTTCCCCGGGCACCAAACCCTGCATGGATATACAGCAGATGGCTGTAGAAGAGATCAATGCAGCTGGCGGCATCCTGGGCAGGCCCATCAAGTATGTCATTGAAGACGGCAAGGGCGAGACATCGCTATCAGTGGCAGGCGTGCAAAGAATGGTCATGGGCGACAAGGCAACATTCTACTTTGTAGAAGGCAGGACTGAGATAGCGCTGGCTACCAAACAGAAATCTATCGAGCTATATAAAGATTTCCCGCACATTATGATTGCCAATGGCGCCAGCGGCGTGGAGGTCACCAGTACCATAATACAGAACTACGACAACGAGAAGATGATCTTCCGTGATTTCAATCCCGAACCAGGTCATTTCGCCTGGGCAAACCTCATTTTCTCCTGGTCCCAAGCCAACGGTCCTAACACACCCAAGGGTTTGGCGCCCAAAAAATGGGCTCTGCTCTATGAAAACCTGGCCTGGACACTGCTCTTCCGGAACGGCTATCCGACTCTCAATCTTCCTACCTGGGATCAGATGGCTAAAGACAAGTATGGCATCGACGTTGTATACAGCAAACCTTTCAGCGCCAGAGCGGGTATGTACCTGCCGATTCTCGACCAGATCTCCAAGGCCGGCGCTGACATGATCTTCGTCGTTTCAAGCTGGTTTACCGATACGGAAGTAATTGCCAAGCAGTGGGCCGACTCGCCGGCTAAAGACATACAGTTATACCTGTATGGCGGCGTAAACCAGACCCACGATTTCTGGCAGCTTACCGGCGGCAAGGCGCTGGGTGCGCTGACGGCATCTTACGAAACGCCGATCACCGACTACAATATGGCTGTCGTAAACAAAGCCAGGGCCAGGGGCATACCCTGCCAGATGCATGTGCTCTGTGCTTACGATGACATCTACCAGATCAAGGCGGCCATTGAGATGGCCGGCGGCACGGATGACGTGGGCAAGCTGATTACGGCCCTGGAGACGGTCCAGGTCGATAACGGCGCACTCGGCCCGGTCAAGTACGAAATGGCCAAGGTACCCGGCTTCTTCCATTCCCGTGTAACAGCCGATCCCACTGATCCCACGAAATTATTACCAAACGGTATGCAGATCGGTTCAGCCCAGATCCAGGCTAACGGTGAATACATACCTATGTACCCCGGAAAATACGCACAACTGGATAAATATCAGACCCCTGCACAACTTAGAGCTGCAGCCGGTGCCAAATAATAAGGAGGAGGTGCTAAATTGAAGAAATTATATCTACCCATTGCAATCGTTATACTCGCCATCATGCTCGCATCCGCAGCTTGTGCCCCTTCCGAGCTCAAACCGGCAACGGTCACACTCAACTTGATCTCCAACGAGTGGCAGGGCTCAGAGACGCTGGTTGCCGATTCAGTCTTCAGCATTGAAAATCCCAATAATGTCCCGGTTACGCTTGACCAGTTTAACTATACAATCAGCCTAAACGGCCAGGCGCTGACCCAGAGAACAGTAGGGCCTGAGATAGTAATACCTGCCAATACCACCGTCCAATTAATGTATGCCAACGTTCTGCCTTTCACCGGTTTCGGAGGAGTGGCATTCGAGGGCTATTATATGGCCAAGAGCATGCCCTACGTGCCATCCCAAATTGCGGGTGCCGCTCCATGGAAACTGCTTGGCGGCAGGGAGCCTGGTCTGTGGGCAGATCCCAATATACAGGTTCTTAACCTTATTAGGAGCGGCCCGACGGCCGACAATATCACCAAAGGAGTTGTCGACAATAACACTGCTACGGCAATGTATTTAAAGATCCGGGGATTGGTTGACGCCGTCCAGGGGCCTATGGATAAGGCTTGGGCTGCCTACCCCGCCGGACCCTGCAAATACGATGTCAGCGGAAAGGCTACCGTCTCGAATCCCAACTTCAACAAATCCGTAGACACTACTTTCACTTTGAGCTTCACAAAGCCTTAGACTGTAAACTGAACAATTAAAGAAGAGCCTTCCAGTCCGGAAGGCTCTTCTTTATTGCCTGCTAAGCGGGTTGCTATTTAAGGTACTTCTCTCGCACGTAGCCGTTATCCTGGCCGATCTTGCATTTGACCCACTTGACACGCGGCGGGGACTCAGACATCTTAATAAAATTGACGGGCATTTTAAATTTGCCCAGTGTCTCATCATCGAATTCCTGGAATGATTGGCGTTTGGCCCAGTGAGGGTTCTGCATGGTAGTCGCCGGCTTTTGCACTTTCATAATTATAGGGACGCCGCCGCCGCGCCATTTGGAACGGGCAGACTTGATGCTATACTCGAGCGCCATTTTGACCAGTTCATCAGACGTATATTTGACCGTTTGGTCTTCAATGATCTTGTAAAATTGCTCTACCTGGTCGAGTATGTCCGGTATCCTGTCGAAGGTGAAGCGGTAGTCATCTTCATGTTTCCACAGCTTTAACACCTTGAGCAGTGCCCTGAAGTCATGGTCCCTGCCCGCAGCAATGGCGACAATGCCATCCTTGCTTTTCCAGAATCCATAGGGGTATATGGCAAAATCGTGTATACCTATCCTGGGCCGTGCCTTATTCCAGGTGAACCCGATGGTCACGGGGTACCCTACCAACGAGGCATAAGAATCGGCCGTAGCCACATCCACCATCTGTCCTTCACCAGTAGCCTGAGAGTAATAACGCGCTACGGCGCCCCCCAGGGCCGCCTCGATACCCGAAATATACCAGCTCAGCCATACGCCGGCCCTGAGTGGCCAGTTGTACGGCTCACCGGAACCAGGCATATCGCCAATATTGGCGCATACACCAGAAATTGCCTGGGCGGTTATATCCGAATCGGGTACATTGATAAACTCTTTAGCTTTTTCCCCGTACTGCCCGTAAGGGCTGATGGCTATATACACCAGGCCCGGATTGATCTCAGTCAACTGGCGGTATCCGATTCCCCATGAGTCCATGGTGCCGGAGGCATAGGTCTCGATGACTATCTGCGCCTTTGCCGCCAGGCTTTTAAAGTCCCGGCGCCCCTCCTCGGTCTTAAGGTCCAGCGTAAAATAGCGCTTGTTACGTGCCTCCATGATAAAGGGGACCCCGACACCATTGCGATTTACGCCGTAGGGAGTGATCTTGCGGGATGGGTCGCCTTCAGGAGGTTCTATCTTGATTACCTCGGCGCCGAATTCGGCAAATATGCTGGAGCATATATCCCCGGACAAATTGGCATAACTTAAGTCCAGTACCGTGACATCGCCGAGCACTTCCGGCTTGCCCTCGGGGTTAATCATGCCCCGCAGGAACTCTTCCCGTTCCTTACGGCTTCCACCGTATCTGACCAATATCTGCTCTTTCTCGATCTTGCTCATTTATCAGCCCTTATAATTGAACACGGCGTCCTGTGACAGGTCGTAGTAAACGGGTGGCTTGATGCCGGGCCTATCGTCCCAGTAGCCTATAACTCTTTCCTTTTCCAGCTGTTTGATCTCTTCTTCAGAATACCCGAGCAGTTGTTTGAGTATATAGCGGTTGTGGTAACCAAGCGGCCTGGCCAGCCACTTAATCCTGCCGGGCGTTTTGCTCAGCATAGCTGAGGGCCCGGGTATCATGAGTTTGCCATACATATCATCCTGAAAAACGATTACGCTGCCCCTCTCCTGCCTCCACTGTTCGTAAGTAATTTCGTAGTCATCTTCAACCAAGCCAATGGAAAATCCATATTTTTTAGCTGAATTAACAAGGTTTTCGGCGTTGCTGGATTTGACCCATGCTTCAGTCGCATCGTGAAGCTCTTTGGCATTGTCGGCTTTCAACCGGTCAAATGAGTCCCCATATTTGGTGATCAGTTCGGGCCTGCCCATCGCCTGGCAAATAGCCTTATAGTGCTCATCTGTCACTGCCGCGATGGCGACAAACTTGCCATCGCTGGATTTGAATATGCCCGAAGGGGCCATTGCCGGGTCCGTATTTCCCACCCGCCCCAAATCTTCGCCGGTTATGCTTTCATAGGTAAAGTTGGGCATGATGCGCATTAAGGCTTCCGCCTGGGCCAAATCGATATACTGGCCTTTGCCCGTTTTCTTGCGGTAGTTGAGAGCCATTATGACGGCCAGAGCTCCGACATTTCCCGGTAAGAAATCTCCTACATAGTCGGGCAACTTATAATATTTATCGGTATCTGGATAACCGGTCAGGCTGATAACGCCGCTGGCGGCCTGCGCCAACAGGTCCCAGCCTGGGAAGAACCTCATCGGACCGTATTGCCCATAGGTGGCACAACTGAGGTAAATCAGGCCCGGATTAATTTTACCGAGCTGGCTGTATCCCACGCCCCAGGTCTCAGCGGTCCCTGCCGCAAAGTTTTCCACCACGACATCCGATTGCTCCACCAGTTTATAGATTATTTCCTTGGCTTTGGGCAATTTCAGGTTAAGGGCAAAGAAATATTTTCCATATTGCACGAAGTGAAAGCATACGCTGGAGTGTCTCCAGAAGCTGCCCCAGTACACGCCGAAACGCCATAGGTCCCCCACCCACGGCAGCTCAAATTTTATGACTTCTGCCCCATACTGCCCCAATATTTTGGCGGCAGTGGGCCCGTAAATAACATGCGCAAAATCCAGTACCCTTAAACCCTTGAATACCTCGGGTTTTTCCTTGGTCTTAGAGGGATCGAATAGCTTTTTTGTATAATCGAAATAATCTTCCATAAGTTACATCCCGAGGTAGGCTTTTTTGACCACATCGCTGTCAAGCAATTTTTCGCTTACATCTGCATAGATAACGCGGCCATTCTCCATGATATAGCCCCGTCCGGCAACGGTCAGGGCCTGCCTGGCATTTTGTTCGGATAATATCAGTGTAATCTTCTCTTCTTTTAATTTGGCCAGGGTGTCGTATACCAGTTCGAGTATTTTAGGCGCCAGCCCCAGCGATGGCTCATCCACCATCAACATTTTAGGATTGGACATCAGGCCGCGGCCGATAACCATCATCTGCTGCTCCCCGCCGCTGAGGGTGCCCGCCGACTGATTTTTTCGTTCTTTCAATACGGGAAACATATTGAAAACCCTTTCCAGGGTTTTCTTCCTGACCGGCCAGGCGGTCTTGTTATAAGACCCGACCAACAGATTATCCATCACGCTCATGTAAGGGAAAATCCTGCGCGCCTCGGGCACCTCGGCAATACCACGTTTAATGATTTCGTAGGGCGGCAATTTTTCTATGCTTTCGCCCTCAAATATTATCTTGCCTTTGGTGGACTTCAACATCCCCAGTATGGTGTTGATCAGCGTTGACTTGCCGGCGCCATTGGAGCCCAGCAGCGCAACCATTTCGTTTGTCTCCACAGTCATATTCACGCCGTGAAGGATCGGCGTTACACCGTAGGAAACATACAGGTCCTGTACTTCAAACATGGCACGATCCCAGGTAGCATTCGATTACATAAGGGTCGTTGGCAACATCCTGCGGCAACCCCTCACAGATTTTCTGGCCGTAATGCAGGACAACCACCCTTTGTGCCGCCTGCATCAGCGCCGCCATGACATGCTCGATCCAGAGTATGGTAACGCCAAATTCTTCCTTGGCCCTTTCAAGCAGCCTGACCGCTTTATGTGCTTCGACGGGATTTAAACCGGCCATAACCTCATCTACAAATATTAATTTCGGGGTGGTAGCTAAAGCGCGGGCCAGTTCCAGGCCGCGCAGCTCATACAATGTTAGGTCTTTGCCCAGCACATTGCGTTTACTGAACAGCCCGCAGAACTCAAGGTAGTGCGTGGCCTCCGTCGCGGCGTCCTCAAGGCTCTGATTGGCCCTATCCTTTCCATATAACGCGCTTACTACAACGCTCATTAAAGCCGTAAGCTCAGGGAAGGGCCTTGGTATCTGATATGTCCGGCTTATGCCCAGCTTGCAACGCCTGTAAGCAGGCATCCTGGTTATATCGTGCCCCATGAATTGGATGTTGCCACTATCCGCCAGATACTTTCCGGTGACCATGTTCACCAGCGTCGTTTTGCCTGCGCCGTTAGGGCCCATAAGTCCCAGCGTTTCTCCCTCGTTAATTGAGAAGCTGACGTCGTTAATTGCCATCAGCCCCCCGAAATGCTTGGATACGCTATCTATTTTCAATATCTCGGGCACAACTTTATCTCCTGACATGCAGCGTCGGCAGGTATTCCCTGTAGCGGCGTTTTCTGTATAGCCCGAACAAGCCTTCGGGAAGTGTGAGCAACAAAATTAGTAATACAATAGGGAACACTACAGGTGAATATTCACCCA
>JBEKVW010000012.1:0-34953 GCA_049513695.1 Dehalococcoidia bacterium
GAGGCGGGTTAACAGGTCATTGCGAGCGAAGCGAAGCAATCTTTTGGGTTACGGCTGCAATCTTCGAACAAAGGATTGCCACGTCGCCTGCGGGCTCCTCGCAATGACGGGGTTAGGGGATAGGTCATTACGTGCAAGTTAACAGGTCATTGCGAGCGAAGCGAAGCAATCTTTCGGGTTACGGCTGCAATCTTCGAACAAAGGATTGCCACGTCGCCTGCCGGCTCCTCGCAATGACGGGGTTTCTAGATACCGAAGATGCCGACTGCGGCCTGGGTGAGGCCCACGAATGCGCCGGGCAGCACGCCGATGATGACTACCATCACGCAGCAAATGGCCAGCGCCGTCCATTCAGGCCAGGATGCAGCCACTTTATCCGTAGAAGCAGGTTCGCCCATCCACATGACCTTGACCACCCTGAAATAGTAGAAGGCGGAGATGACGCTGTTGATGACTGCGATTACCACCAGCCAAAGCAGGCCCTGGTTTACAGCGCCGTTGAAGATATAGATCTTGGCTATCAGTCCCGCCGTTGGGGGCAGACCGGTCAGGGATACCAGGCATATGGTCAGGCCCGTCGCCAGGAGCGGCGAGCGTTTGCCCATGCCGGAGTAGTCCTGGATGTTGTCGCTGTTGATCTTGTTCGAGATGGCGATGATGGCAATGAAGGCGCCCAGGTTGGTCAGCACATAGCTGAAAAGGAAGAAGATGATGCCGCTGCGGATATCGGCGTTCCCCTGCAGCGCCATGCCCATAGCCGCCAGGCCCACCATGAGGTAGCCCGCCTGGGCTATGCTGGAATACCCGAAGAGCCGCTTGATATTGGTCTGCACCAGCGCCGTCACGTTACCGACGGTCATGGTCAGCGCCGCCAGAACCGCAATAATGATGGCCCACTCGGTGTGCAGCCAGTCTGGCATGCCGAAAGCGGTCATGAGGATGCGGGCGATGACCGCAAAGCCGGCCGCCTTGCTGGCCACCGACAGGTAGGCGGTGATAGGAGTGGGAGCGCCTTCGTAAACATCCGGCACCCACATCTGGAAGGGCACGCTGGCGATCTTAAAGCCGAACCCGGCAATGATCAAAACTAGGCCGGTCAGCAATAAGGGCGATGAGTATACACCACTCGCCGGCAGGGCCTTGAAATAGTCTGCGATAGCGATAAGGCCGGTATTTCCCGTCAGGCCGAAGGTCAGCGCCATGCCGTAAAGCAGTATGGCCGAGGCCACGGCGCCCAGGATGAGGTATTTCAGCCCGGCTTCACTGGAGAACTTGTCCTTGAGGAAGCTGACCAGCACGTAGAGCGATATGCTGCTGAGTTCCAGGGATACATAAATAGTGATGAGGTTGACAGCCGAGACCAGCAGCATCAACCCTATGGCGGAGAGCATGAGCACGGCATAATATTCGCCCTGGAATTTCTCGAACTTCGATACATATTTATTGGAGGCCATTACCACCAGCACCAGCGCGGCCAGTATCAAGAGCTTGAAGAACAGGCCGAACTGGTCGATGGCTATCATGTCGTTGAAGGCGGCCGTGCCGCCGCTGCTCCACAGGCCCAGTGTAAAGAAGGCGGCAACCAAAGCGCCGATGACGGCCAGCACGGGCAATACGCCTTTGCGGTTGACGAAAAGGTCCACCATGACGATAAGCAGGGCAAAGCACAGGAGGCTTATCTCCGGCGCTATATATTTAACCTGATCAATCAACATGTATCTAAACCATCCAGCTCAGCATAAGTTACATTCCAATCAGCTTCGCAATAGGCGCTATGCCCATGGTAATCACGTTGGTCAGCACGGCCGGGTAAATGCCCACCGCCATGATGACGGCCACCAGGGAGAAGGTGCTGATCATCTCGACGGCATCGGCATCTTTGACGCCGTTATATTTGTCCAGGGGATAGCCGTAGAAAACACGCTGCAGCATCCAGAGCATGTAGCCGGCGGTAACGACCACGCCGGTAACGGCGATCAGTGTGAAGACCTTCATGCCGGCGATGGTCACGCTGGCAAAGCTGCCGGCGAAGGTTATAAACTCGGCGATGAATCCCACCGTCCCGGGCAGTCCCAGCGAAGCCAGGCCGGCTATGCTGAAGACCACCACGATGATGGGCATCTGGCGGGCCAGGCCGCTCAGGTTGTTGAGGTCGCGTGTATGCGTCTTATCATAGACCAGGCCGACCATGGCAAACAGCAGGCCGGTGATCACGCCGTGGCTGAACATCTGCAGGCTGGCGCCCGTCAGGCTGACCTGGTTAAGGGCGAAGATTCCCAGCAGCACGTAGCCCATGTGGCTGACGCTGCTGTAAGCGATCAGCCGCTTGAGGTCGGTCTGCCGCATGGTGACCGCCGCGCCGTAGACGACGCCAATCACGGCCAGGGTGCACATGACGGGAGCATACTGCACTGCCACCTGCGGCAGCATGCTGACGCACAGGCGGATCATGCCGTATCCGCCCATCTTCAGCAGGGCGCCGGCCAGTATGACGCTGGCGGCGGTGGGGGCGTTGGTATGCGCATCCGGCAGCCAGGTATGCAACGGGAAGACCGGCAGTTTAATGGCGAAGCCCACGATCAGCAGGAAGAACAGTATGCTGAGTGGTATAAATGACGAGGTTATGGTGATGCCGGCCAGGGCGGTAAGGTCGAAGGTATGGGTAATAAAATAGGTGCTCAGGATGCCGGCCAGCATGAACGAGCTGCCGACCAGCGTATATATAAGGTATTTATTGGCGGCATACTCTTTGCGCCCGCTGCCCCAGATGGAGATGAGGAAGTACATGGGGATCAGCTCCAGCTCCCAGAACAGGAAGAAGAGGATCAGGTCCAGCGAACAGAAGACGCCCAGGATGCTGCTTTCCAGCAGCAATATCCAGATGAAGTACTCCTTGGGCCTGAGCTGTATTTTCCAGGAGACCAGCACCGAGATGACGCCCAGGAAGGTCATCAGGATGACCAGCGGCAGGCTCAGGCCGTCCACGCCCAGGTGGTAGTAAGCACTGATGGCCGGTATCCAGGATATCTTCTCTTCGAACTGCATGTGCCCGATGGCCGAGCCCGACCTGTCGAACATCCAGAACACGGCCACCGATATTAGGAAGGAGGCCAATGCAAAGCCCAGCGCTGTCCATTTAACAGTTTTCTGGCTGGGCTTCGGCAGGACGGCGATCACAATTATGCCGATGACCGGCAGAAAAATGATCCAGCTTAACAAATTCAGATTCAAAACCATTTACCTCAATGGAATAAATATACGCATATCGCTATGGCGATCACGCCTATGGCAATCGTGATCACATATAGCTGGGTCTGGCCGTTCTCTATCTTGCGCAGGACTCCGCCCGCGCCGGCCGTACCCTGCCCTACGCCGTTGACGGTACCGTCGACCACGCTGGAATCAAACATGGCCATGACTTTGAAGATGCCGTTATATAAAATCGTTTTGACGAAGACGTTCTCGTAAAGCTCGTCCATGAAATATTTGCGGTAAAGCAGGGTATATACGGGCTTGACCGCGTTGCCGATCTTCTCGGCGGAGATCCACTTCTTGAGGTACATGGCATAGGCCAGGAAGATGCCCAGCAGGGCCACTATCAGCGAAATGAGCGGCAGCGGATGGCTAAAAACGCCCAGGAACGAGGCCACCAGGTTGGTCTCCTCGGGCTCACTGCCCAGCAACTGGCTGAAGCCGCCCGTGGCGTTGAACCAGCCGGCGCAGATGGCCAGCAGGGCCAGCACGACCATGGGCACTATCATGACGGCGGGCGATTCGTGCGGGCCGTGGGAATGCTCGTCGTGTCCGCCATGCTCGGATACCGCGCCGCCCTTATATTCACCGTGGAAGGTCATGAATACGGCGCGGAACATATAGAAGGCCGTCATGAAGACGGTCACGATGGCAAGCGTGAAGAGCACCGGGTTGTTGGCAAAGGCGGCCACCAGGATCTGGTCCTTGCTCCAGAATCCGGCCAGCGGCCAGATGCCGGCCAGGCTCAGCGAGCCGATGACGAAGGTTAAATACGTCCAGGGCATGGCCTTGCGCAGGCCGCCCATCAATCTCATGTCGAATGTGCCCGTCCCGTGGTTGACGCTGCCCGAGCCCAGGAAGAGCAGGCACTTGAAGAAAGCGTGCGTGAAGAGGTGGAAGATGCCGATGGCCACGCTGCCCACACCCAGGCCCAGCATCATGTAGCCGAGCTGGCTGATGGTGGAGTAGGCCAGCACACGCTTGATGTCGTTCATCACCAGTCCCATGCTGGCGGCGAAGATGGCTGTGAAGGCGCCGATGACGGCGACGGTGGTCATGGCCTCGGCGGAATGCTGGAAGAGCGGGTAGAAGCGGGCTACCAGGAAGACGCCGGCCGCTACCATGGTGGCGGCATGTATCAGGGAGCTGACGGGGGTGGGGCCTTCCATGGCGTCCGGCAGCCAGACGTGCAGCGGGAACTGCGCCGATTTGCCGGCGGCGCCGGCGAATATGCCGATGGCCACCCAGGTCAGGGTAGAGCCGGCCAGCGCGCCGGTGGCAACCAGGTTGTAAAGCGTCTGGGTGTCGAAGGTGCCCGTGCTGGCATATAAAACAAGGATGGCGGCCAGGAAGCCGAAGTCGCCCGCACGGGTGACGATGAAGGCCTTCTTGGCAGCATTGGCAGCGGAGGGCTTATGGAACCAGAAGCCGATCAGCAGGTAGGAGCCAAGGCCGACCCCTTCCCAGAATACGAACATGAATAAAATATTGTTGGCCAGCACCAGTCCCAGCATGCAGGCGGTGAAGAGGGACATGAAGGCATAGTAGCGCTGGTAGCCGGGATCGCCCTTCATATAGCCCTGGGAGTAGATCTGCACCATCAGGCTGACGAAGGTGACCACCACCACCATGACGGCGGTCAGGGCGTCCACCAGGACGCCTATATGGATATTGAGGCTGCCTATCACGGCCCACTGGATATCGTCCACCATCAGCTTGTGTTCCGGCGCACCCATCACGGCAAAAAGCACCCAGAAGGCCAGCGCGCACGAGAAGCCGATGGCGCCGATGGTCACATAGCCGGCTACTTTGGGCCATTTGTTGAGGAAGGGCCGCAGGATAAGGCCGATCAGCAGGAACGATGCCAACGGCAGTAAGAATATCAGCCAGGGGACGATGGTCGGCATTATAGCTTCCTTAAGACCTCCTCGACGACGTGTACCCTCTCCTGAGAGACGTAGATCTTGTAGGGGACCATCTCTTTCATCTCCAATTTATCGGAATCGGGAAGTATGCGGGTCGGAATGCCTTCGCCCTCGAAGAAGTCCTTCCACATATCGGCGATCATTTTGTTAGGCGCGCTCTTTATCTGTACCCACATAGCATTACCATTTCAAAAGATTGAAATTCTCCATGTCGACGCTCTCGCGGCTGCGGTAAATCGAGAAGACGATGGCGATGCCCACGGCTACCTCGGCGGCGGCCACCACCATGGCAAAGATGGCGAAAATCTGGCCGGTCAGGGCGGTGGGGGTTATATACTGCGAGAAGGCGATCAGGGTGATGTTGACGGCGTTGAGCATGATCTCCAGGCACATGATTAGCTTGATCACGTTCCTCTGCGTTATGACGCCCACCAGGCCTATACAGAACAGTATGGCGGATAAAATAAGGTAATGGTCCAGTCCTACTGTAAACATTATTTATCCCTCAGTACTGCAATCGCCCCGAGTATGGCCGAAAGCAGGAGCACGGCGGCTATCTCGACCGGTAAAACATAGCCGCTGCCGAATAACATCTGTCCTATGGGCTGAATGGTCTGCTCCAGGGGTAGAGTGCCCGGGACAATAAAAGTCGTATTCAAGATCCCATAAGCCAGAGTTATGACGAGCAGCAGTCCCACGGCCCCCGCCCAGTATTTGTAGTTGTCCAAGGGCAGGCCGTGCCGGGCATCGCGGGTCAGCATGATGGCCACGATAATCAATATGGAGATGGCCCCGACGTAGATGAGGACCTGCACGATAGCCAGGAAATCGGCGTGCAGCAGCAGGAAGAATCCGGCCACCGACATAAACAGCACAATCAGGCACAGGGCGGCTCGGAATATATCGCGCACCAGGATCACAGCAATGGACGCAGCCAGCGCTATAACGGCCAGCAGGTAGAAAATTAAATCAAGCACCGGGCCCCCTCTTGCGTTTGCTCAACGGGAATAACTTCAGCTTCTGTCCGCCCTCTTTCCTGTCGTAGATAAGCAGGCTCTGCTCGGGCAATTTGGCCGCGAACTGCGGGCGGTAATAGGCGCTGGGCTGATGCTTATCGGTCAGCTTCAGCTTCTCCTTGCTCAAAATGGTATCGCCCCTGCTGTATTTGGCGCATTCATATTCCAGTCCCATGGCCAGCGCATCGTAGGGGCAGGACTCCACGCAGAGGCCGCAGAATATGCAGCGGCCGGAGTCAAGCTCGAATTTATCAACGATGAACTTGTTTTCCTCTCCCCTGTGGGTTACCAGGATGATATTGCCCTGCAGGCAGGCCTTGGTGCAGGTGCCGCAGCCGGTGCACCTGTCGGGGAACCAGACCAGCTCGTTGCCGCGTATCCTTTTTGATACAACCAGCTTCTCATTGGGATATTGCACGGTAAGCGGCGGCCTGAAGAGGTGTCTGAGGGTCAGCGCCATGCCCTTGGCGATGCCGATGCCGTAACGCTCAAACTTCAACCCTGCCACCTCCCAGTGTGAACAGTCGGGACCAGAGCAGGACTAAAGCAGCGGCGAAGGCGAAGTTGAGGATGACCATCAGCCATAGCATGGAGGCAGGCACGACCAGCACTTCGATGGCAATTATGACCAGGTTGATTACCGCCATGGGCAGCAGGCCTTTCCATGCGAAGCTCATAAGCTGGTCCACGCGCAGCCTGGGCAGCGTGGCGCGCATCCAGATGGTTACGCTGAAGACCAGAACAACTTTGATCAGGAACCAGATCAAGGGCGGCAACAAAGGCCCGCTCCAGCCGCCCAGGAAGAGTGTGGTGATAACCGTAGAATAGGCCAGGGCCACGCCGTACTCACCCATAAAGAACATGGCAAATTTCATGCCGGAGTACTCGGTATGGTAGCCCGCAACTATTTCGGAATCGGCTTCCAGCAGGTCGAAGGGCGAGCGGTTCATCTCGGCCAGGCAGCCGAGGAAGAAGATCACACATCCCAGCGGCATGACCAGGATGAAGGGGATACTCTGCGCCTGTACGATGCTGAGCATAGAGAACGAGCCTGCGATCAGCACCACGCCGACCAGGGAAAGCACCACGGGCAATTCATAGCTCACCATCTGGGCAACGGTACGCATGCCCGAGATCAGGGCGAATTTGTTGCTCGAACCCCAGGCCGCCATAAAGATACCTATGGTCGATATGGAGCTGATGGCTATCACATATATAATTCCCACATTCAAATTGGCCAGTATGGCTCCATCGCTGACAGGCACGACGGCAAAGATCATCAGCACGGGGACGAATACCACGATGGGCGCCAGGAAGTGCAGGATTTTATCGGCCTTGGCCGGGACGATGTCTTCCTTCAGCAGCAGTTTCAGGCCTGTGGCCACCGGCTGCAGTATCCCTTCAGGGCCGCAACGGTTGGGGCCCAGGCGTAGCTGAAAGCGTCCCAGTAACCTGCGCTCCCACCAGATGAAGATTATTACCAGGGTTAAGGAAACGGCGACGATCAATATTACCCCCACCAGGGCGGGCACCAGGTAGGCCGCCCAGTCCGGCAGGCCGGTGGACAATAACATCTGTTGAAATTGGTCGAGCAGAGTCATCAGCGGTCTATTTCTCCCAGTACTACGTCTATACTGCCGAAGATGATGATCAGGTCGGCGATTTTCCAACCTATGGCCATATCGCGCAGGGCGGTAACATTAATCAAGGAGGGCGGGAAGATATGCACCCTGTAAGGTGCGATCGACCCGTCGCCGACCACGTAAAACCCCAGGTTGCCCTTGGGGGCTTCGATATGGCCGTAAGCTTCACCGGGGGGCGGCCTGAAGAATTGGGGGACATCCGCCCAGATGGGACCTTTGGCAGGTATCTGGTCTATGGCCTGCTCGAGTATACGGACGCTCTGCCGCATTTCCCGCAGGCGCACCCAAAACCGGTCGTAGCAGTCGCCCACGTCACCGGTGGGCACTTCAAAATCAAATCTCTCGTAGACGGAATAGGGGTCCTTTTTGCGGATATCCCACTTGACGCCGCTGGCGCGCAACACCGGTCCGCTGGCGCCGATGTCGATGGCCGTCTGTTTGGGAAGTATACCCACGCCCTTGGTGCGGGCCAGGAAAATCTCGTTCTGCTTGATAAGCTGCTCGTATTCGCCGATGAATTTGGGCATCTCGGCCACAAACTTTTTAAGCGCCGGCATGAACTCTTCGGGGACGTCTTGGCTCATGCCGCCCACGCGCATATAGTTGAAGAGCAGGCGCTGTCCGCAGGTCATTTCGCACAGGTCGACGATCTTCTCGCGCTCGCGCCACATATAAATTAAAGGAGTAGCCAGGGCGCCGCAGTCGTTCAGGAAAGCGCCGATGGCCAGGAAATGGTTGGCCAGGCGCATCAGCTCGGAGAATATGACCCTCAGGTATTCGGCCCGCTCAGGGACCTTGACGCCCGCCAGCTTTTCCACGGCCAGACAGTAGGCCAGGTTGTTGGTCATGGATGCGACGTAGTCCAGCCTGTCGGTCAGGGGGATAACCTGTGTGTAAGTGCGGGTCTCGGCCAGTTTCTCGATGCCCCGGTGCAGATAGCCGATGATCGGCTCGACGTCGACGATGACCTCGCCGTCGAGCTGCACCCTCAGGCGGAACACGCCGTGGGTCGACGGATGCTGCGGGCCGATATTAAGATAAAACGGCTCTGTCTTGATGGGCATACTATAAATAATCCCTCCGCAGAGGATAGCCTTTAAACCCTTCCCAGGTAAGCAGCCTTCTCAGGTCGGGATGTCCCTCGAACTTGATGCCGAACATGTCGAACATCTCCCGTTCCTGAAAATAGGCCGAGCGCCAGATAGCGACCAGCGAGGGGACGGTTGGGTTTTCCCTATCGTAGAGGCGGGTCTTCAATATCAGGCTGTGGTTATGCTCCAGGGAAAGCACCCTGTAAACCAGCTCAAAATAGTCTATATAGTCGACGGCGGTGGCGAAGTTGAGGTAGTTGAAGTCCAGTGCCGGAGTGTTTTTCAGGAACTCGGCGACCTGCGCCAGGGATTTGCTTTCAATCATCACCGATGTTTTGTCGCTGGAGACGTCGGCTCCGGGTATAGCTTCGGCTATCTTCTTCCCTAGTTCTTCGCCGCTGGTTATAACAGTCAATTTATATAATCCTGTTCTTGTTTAATGCCTGGACAGCATGGGATCGTCGATGGTCCCCTTGATGATCTTGGCATGCAGCCTGTTGATGCCGAAGATGACCGCCTCGGGTTTGGGGGGACAGCCGGGGATGTAAACGTCCACCGGCATGATGCGGTTAACGCCCGGCGTGACGCTGTAGGACTCGCGGAAGGTGCCGCCGCTAATGGCGCAGGCGCCCATGGCTACCACCCACTTGGGCTCGGCCATCTGGTCGTAGATCATGCGGGTGGCCAGGGCCATCTTCCAGGTAATGGTGCCTGCGATGATCATGACGTCGGCCTGCCTGGGTGAAAAACGCACCACGTCCATACCGAAACGAGAAAGGTCGAAGCGGGAGACCGACATTGAGATCACTTCCATACCGCAGCAGGCCGTGGCAAACAACATGGGGAATATGGAGCGCTGGCGTCCCCAGGCGAGGATGGTATCGGCTGTGGTCAAGAAGACGTTGCGATGGACTGCTTCATCGATCCACCTGTCGGGATCGGGAATAGCGCTGGTACACTCTGAAATGAGGGAATTGATGTAGGCCCCTTCGACGGCGTCCGCTTCCTGCGGGGTGTTTACTTCAGGCCTGACTATTTCCACTGTAGGGCTCCCTTGCGCCAGGCATAAATGTATCCTACAGCCAGGATGACTAAAAATATACCCACCGCAACTAGCCCGCCGACGCCCAAGTCTTTAATATTCACCGCCCAGGGATAAAGGAAGATGGTAAGCATGTCCAGGAGGACAAAAAGGACTGCAAAATAATAGTAGCGGAAATTGAACTGCACCCAGGTCTTGCCGATGGTCTGCATGCCGCTTTCATATTGGACCAGCTTGGCGGCCGTTTTCTTGCCTGGTATCAGGCCCATTAGTTTGAAAAGCTTGGGCAAGAGCGGAATGAGTACGGTGACACCCGTTGCAATTATCAGGAGGATTCCGACATAACCAAACTGTTCGAGCACGTGTTAAATCTCTCCCTTTTCAAAGCCGTTGGTTAGTATATTACAACTCGCAAAACGATGTCAAAATCAATTTTATTAGCTTGACTTACGAGTGATAACGAGTATTATAATTAGTGTTCGAATTTATTATTTCATTGAGAAGTACGGTCGAACATCAGCCAAAATGCGTATTACAGGCGGCTCAGCTAAAGGGCAAATAATTAAGACTCTGCCAGGCCTGCTGGTGAGGCCTACTACCGATAAGGTGAGGGAGGCGATATTCTCCATGCTCGGCCCCATGGCAAGCAACTGGGAGAGGGGCCTGGACCTGTTCGCAGGCAGCGGCGCCCTGGGCCTCGAGGCCCTCAGCCGTGATGTAAAGTGGATCGATTTTGTCGACCAGAATAACAGGTGCTGCCAGATCATCAAGCAGAATTTGAAGAAAACGGGATTTATTGACCAATCTCATGTATACTGTTGCCCGGTTATGAAAGCGCTGGGTTTTCTGGAGAGCAAATACGACATGATATTTTTGGACCCGCCCTACGCCGATACTTCGCTGGGAACGGTGATTACCGGCATCTCACAATCCAGCCTGATTAAAGGGGACTCGATAATACTGGTATCCCATGCCGCGCGTTCCGCTCTTAACGACCGCTATGACGGCCTGCTTAAGATCAAGGAAAAGCGCTATGGGGACACCGGCATTTCAATATACCAGAAGGAGGTCGCAGCTTGACTACCGCTTTGTATCCCGGCAGCTTTGACCCTATCACCAACGGACACCTCGATATCATAAAACGGGCGTCATCCATATTCGATAAGGTAGTGATCGGTGTATACGACATACCGCTTAAATCGCTTCTCTTCACTGCTGACGAGAGGGTTGACCTGGTCAAGAAATCGGTGGCGGATTATAAGAACGTTGAAGTTCGGGCTTATTCAGGCATGACGGTGGAGTTTGCCCGCCAGATGAATGCCAAGGTAGTAGTGCGGGGCCTGAGGGCCAGTTCCGATTTTGAGCGCGAGTTCGAGATGGCGCTGATGAATAAAAAGCTGGCTCCCGACGTCGAGCTGATGTGCTTCATGGCCAATTTAAGGTATCAGTTCTTAAGCTCAAGCCTGCTCAAGGAGATAATCAAGCTGGGCGGCAACCTGGACGATATGGTGCCGGCCCATGTTTGTGCGGCCCTGAAAAAAAAGCTGTTAAATTAATTACTTTATATACTATATATAATATTAATTTTGGAGGTTTGAACAGAGATGGCTTACAAAATTACAGATGATTGTATCAGCTGCGGCGCCTGTGAGGCGGAATGCAAAAATGAAGCCATAAAAGAGGGCGAGACAATATACGTAATTGATCCGGCCAAATGCACTGAGTGCGTCGGCTGGTTTGATAAACCTAAATGCGTTGAGGTCTGCCCGGTGGACTGCTGTGTCCAAGACCCCGCACACAAGGAATCCAAGGACCAGCTCCTGGAAAAATGGAAGAAGCTCCATCCCGGCAAAACCCCGGCCTGATCGTTTCAATAGACCAGCTTTAGAGAACTTAATAAATGCTGACCATTGACCATGATCTTTTAAAGATCACCGGTAGTGAATTCATTCTGGACGCGGGCTGCGGCAACGGGCGCCATATCTGGCAGGCCTCCAAGGCCAACAAGGGGACTTCAGTAGCCTTCGACCTGGACATGGAGAGCCTGCAGAAGGCCAAGTTCATGCTCGACAAGATGGATGAGAAAGCGGAGACGGCCGGTGCCTGGCATATGGTCTCCGGCAGCATCCTCAGCCTCCCCTTCGAGGATGCCCAGTTTGATAAAGTTATTTGCTCCGAAGTGCTGGAGCACATACCCGATGATACCGCAGCCGTGGCTGAATTGACCCGCGTTTTAAGGCCGGGCGGCCTGCTGGCCGTGAGTGTGCCGTCCTATTTTGCCGAGTCCATCTGCTGGCAGATTTCCGACGACTATCATAATACCCCGGGCGGCCACATACGGATCTATAAATACCAGGAGATACAGGACCTGCTGAAAAAATTCGATCTGACTATCTTCGCCGTCAGGTATAAACATGCGCTGCATTCGGTCTGGTGGTGGTCCAAGGGCATCTTCGGACTGAAGAATGAGAAGGCCTTTATCCCGTCCCTGTACTATAAATTCCTGGTTTGGGATATCTATACGGGCCATAAGTATACAAAGTGGCTGGAAGCCGGCTTAAACCGCATATTCCCTAAAAGCACGGTGCTGTACTGCCGCAAACCCGAAGCCGTCTGACTATTTGGCGCCCAGGCTTTTAGCCTTGTTGTAGGCGGCGGCCACCGCATTAATCATCAAAGAACGTAACCCCCCGCTTTCGAGTTGCAGAAGAGCGTCGGTCGTTGTGCCCCCCGGAGAGGTAACCATGTTCTTAAGCTCGGCCGGGTGTTTGGCCATTTTTTTCATAGCTTCAGCCGACCCTACGATGGTCTCGACCACCAGCTTGGTAGCCACATTGCGGGGCAAGCCGATATGCACTCCGGCGTCAATCATAGCTTCGATAAACAAAAATACATAGGCCGGGCCGCTGCCGCTGATGGCCGTCGCCATATCGATATACTTTTCATCGGTAAAATATTGCTCTTCGCCCATGGCCGCCAATATGGAACCGGCAATTTCACGGTCTTTGGCGCTGAGGTCTTTGGCGGAAGTCCAGGCCGTCATCCCTTTACCGACCTGGGCGGGTGTGTTGGGCATGGCCCGCACAACCTTGTAATAGTTAAGTCCGGAACAGATCGCCTCAAGGCCGATACCCGCCGCTATGGAGATAACCAGCTGTGACTTAAGGCGTCCGGCCAATTGGGCGAGTATAGCCGGGAAATCCTGGGGTTTAATGGCCAGTATAATCACATCTGCGCCTTTTATAGCTGCCAGGCTATCTTCGGTTACCTTCACTTTATACCTGTTATTGATCACATCACGCCGGGACTTCGCTACATCGCTGATAACGATATCCTCGCTGCCGGCCAGTTTTTTACGCAGTATGCTTTTAACGATGGCCTCCCCCATAGTGCCGCCGCCCAGTACAGCTATCTTCATGATCTAACTCCTTTCACCGAATATTGCCCTGCCGATACGTATCATAGTAGCCCCCTCTTCGACAGCCACCTCGAAATCATCGGTCATGCCCATGGAAAGCTCTTTGAACCCGAAATGTTCATTCAAATCTCTCAGCTTGCGGAACACCGGCCGCACCTTTTCAGGATTATCCACTGCCGGGGCAATGGTCATAAGGCCCAAAACCTCCAGGTTGGGCAGTACCGCGATGGCTTTAACGTTGGCGTCCAGGTTTTCAACCGGAAAACCGTATTTAGTTTCCTCGTCCGCAATATTGACCTGGACCAGGATCGGCAATTTTTTACTCGTATTCTCATTTAACATGTTGGCCAGACGCAGCGAGTCCACGCTCTGGATGATGTCTACCGTTTTTACGGCGTCCCTAACCTTATTGGTCTGCAAATGGCCTATGAAATGCAATATCAGTTCCGACCGGATGCAGCCCAATTCAGCGTACTTGGACTGCGCTTCCTGGACCCTGTTTTCTCCGAAGTGCCGCAGGCCGCACTGGAACGCTATATGTACAGCCTCCACAGGGAAGTTCTTGGTAACCGCTACAATCTTGACCGTGGATATATCCCTGCCACCCCTCTCACAGGCGATAGCCAGGCGCCGCCGTATATTTTCGACATTGGCAGCTATACTCCGGCGCAAATCATCAGGTTCAGACTTGTCCACTTCGTACGCACAGTCTATTCGTATATTTTTTCTTCCTCTGCACCAGCCTCCTGCGCATCCTCCTCGACATTGCGCACCTGTTCGGCCGGCTTCAGGGTTTCACGGTAGTATTCATGCTGGATGATTAAATCCATTATTTCGCTGGTGCCCGTCCATATGATTAAAAGCCTGGCGTCCCGCAGCATTTTCTCAATGGGATATACGTTGGTATAGCCGATACCGCCCACTACCTGCATGGCATTGTTGATTACCTCCCAGGCGGCTTCCGTGCCGAATTTCTTGGCCTCCGATACCAGCCTCCTGGTATATCCCGTGCTTCCCAGTGAGTCGACGGCTGCGGAGGCGCCGTATACCAGCATCCTGGCTGCATCGAGCTTGGTCACGCTGTCGGCTATTCTGAAACTGACGCCTTCGAACTCACGGATCTTACGGCCGAAGGCTTTCCTCTTGTCGGTATACCTGGCCGCAATTTCAAGAGCTGCCCTTGCCATACCGATTGCACCCGCCGCAGAGGTCATCCTCTCCGGAATCATCATCTGGTTGAATACCTCGGCACCCCGGTTCAGGCCCAATACCAGGTTCTCCTTCGGAACCTTCGTATCTTTAAAAACCAATCTGCCGGCTCCGCCACCCCTGGTGCCGAGCAAGCCGTATATATATTTGGCTTCAACGCCCATGTCCCTTTCGACGATGAATGCGCTGATGTTCTTGCCTGCCGAGCCTTCGGTCCGGGCATAGACCAGGAATATATCGGCGCCTTCGGCACCTACTACAAACCTTTTCTGGCCGTTTAAAATGAAATAATCGCCCTTCGCTACGGCGGTCGTGGTGGCGCCGAAGAAATCGGAACCTCCCCTGGGCTCCGTCAGCGCTTCGGCACAGAATATCTTACCTTTGAGCAGGGGGTCCAGATACTGGCGTTTTTGTTTGTCCGTGCCGAAAACATTCAGCGATTCGCCTACAATACTGACAAGAGAAAAAAGGCAGCCCAGGGACATGCCGAGTACACCGATTTCCTCCAGCGCTATGGCCTCGTCCACCCACTTCAATCCCCGTCCGCCGTACTCTTTGGAAAAACGCAGGCCCAGCAGGTTTTTCTTGGCCAGGCCGACAACATAGTCGCGGGGGTACCTGATCTTATCGGCGTCCATATCCAGCAATAGCTGTTTGGGGACCGATTTCACATATTGCCTGACTTCGTCACGTAATAACCGTTGCTTATCCGTCATTAATGGTTCAAGCATGTTTTCACCTCACAGTGCTATTCAGCTTTATACCGCTTATTATAATGCGGCACTATTTCAATACGATGTTGAGCAGCTTGCCGGGAACATAAATGATTTTGAGGATATCCTTGTCGGAGGTATAGGATTTGATGCGTTCCTGGTCAAAGGCTATCTTTTTAGCTTCGTCTTCCGTAATGGATACCGGCACCATCAGCTTATCACGCACCTTGCCGTTTATCTGTACCACCAGGGTCACTTCCTCATCGGCAGCCAGGTCCGGGTCCCATCCCGGCCATCTCTGTTTATGTATGCTGTAGGAAAGACCGAGGCCCACCCACAGCTCTTCAGCCATGTGCGGCGCTGAAGGCGCAATTAAAATGAGCAAAGTCTTGATGGCTTCATCCCATGTCTTCTTCGAGACGGAGCCTGTCTCGGAAATCTCTTTCAATAAGTTGGAGTACTCCATGAGTGCGGCCAGCATGGTGTTGAAGCGGAAGCGCTCCATATCCTCCGAAGCTTTCTTAATGGTCTTGTGCATTACCCGCTTGCACTCTTTTTCACTGTCGGCATCTACCTTTTTTACAGCGTAGTCTAAGGAGGCCAGGTTCCAGATCCGGCTCAGCCAGCGGCTCATGCCTACGATCCCGTTGTCGTTCCATTCACCGCCCTGTTCCCAAGGTCCCACGAACATGAGGTAAACGCGTACGGCATCGGCGCCCATATCGGACACATAGTCGTCCGGCGTGACTACATTACCCTTGGATTTGCTCATTTTCTCACCCTGGAAGACTATGATGCCCTGGTTGAAGAGCTTGGTGAAGGGTTCGTCGAAATCGACCAGTCCCATATCGCGTATGGCCTTGATAAAGAAGCGCGAATACAGCAGGTGCATGGTGGCATGTTCGGCTCCGCCGGTATATAAATCGACGGGCATCCAGTATTTCAGCTTGCTTTTTTTGAAGGGGAATCTATTGTAGCCGGGGCTAGTATAGCGCAGGAAATACCATGAAGAGCACATAAAGGTATCCATGGTATCCGTCTCCCTTTTGGCCGGACCTCCGCATTTGGGGCAGGTAGTATTTACGAACGGCTCACAGTACTTTAGCGGCGATTCGCCGGTTGGCCGGAACTCCACGTTGGGGGGCAATAAAACGGGCAGGTCTTTTTCAGGCACCGGTACGATGCCGCACTTGGGACAATATACCATGGGGATGGGCGCTCCCCAGTATCTCTGACGTGATATCAGCCAGTCACGCAGCCGGTAGGTGATGGTCTTTCCACCCCAGCCTTTGCTTTTCAGGTAATCGCAAATGGCCGATTTCATCTCTTCATTGTCCAAGCCGTCGAACTGTTTGGAGGAGTTGACCATCTTGCCGTTTTCAACGTGGGCCGCTTCAAGGTCCTTGCCATCCCAATCATACGGCGCCACAACGATCCTGATAGGAATGCCGTACTTTTTGGCAAAGTCAAAGTCTCTCTGGTCATGCGCCGGCACGCCCATGACTGCGCCTGTGCCATATTGCGGTAGAACGTAGTCGGCGATCCAGATAGGGACTTTTTCACCGTTAACTCGATTGATTACGTAGCTGCCTAGAAATACACCGGTTTTCTCCGCCTCGGCGGCGGTCCTTTCGAACTCGGTCTGCCTCTGTGCCTTGCGTATATAGACCTCGACCTCGTCCTTTCTGTCGGGGGTCGTCAGGGCCGGGACCAGCGGGTGCTCAGGCGCCAGCACGAAGAATGTGACGCCGAAAAGCGTGTCGGGGCGGGTGGTAAAAACCCTGATCTCTTTTTCGTCAACGCCCGGATGGTCCAATCCGAAAGAAATATCGGCGCCGTAGCTTTTACCGATCCAGTTGGTCTGCATGATACGGATGCGCTCGGGCCAATCCATATTTTTGTATTCGAGCAGCTCGTCTGCATATTTTGTGATGCGGAAGAACCACTGCTCGAGTTGCTTCTTCTCGACGATACTATCGCAACGCCAGCAAACACCATCGCCTATCACCTGTTCGTTGGCCAGTACCGTTTGGCATTTGGGGCACCAGTTGACGGCTGCCTTGCCGCGATAGGCGAGACCGGCCTTATAAAGCTTCAAGAAAAACCATTCGGTCCATTTATAGTATTCAGGCAGGCAAGTGATTACTTCCCTGGTCCAGTCATAAATAGCACCGATGGTTCGAAGCTGGCGGCGCATATTCTCAACATTTTTAATGGTCCACTCGGCCGGGTTCACACCCGTGGCAATAGCCTTATTCTCCGCTGGTAGTCCAAAAGCATCGAAACCAACGGGATGCAGAACGTTATATCCCTGCATACTTTTATATCTGGCATATACATCTGAGGGCGCCATGGCATACCAGTGCCCTATGTGCAGGTCTCCCGACGTATAGGGAAACATAGTCAGGGCATAAAATTTCGGCCTCGGGTCGTTCTCTTTAACTTCATACAGATGGTCCGCCGCCCATTTATCCTGCCACTTCTTCTCAATTTCTTGTGGATTGTATTTACTCGAAGCATTCATAATAGTGGAAATTTTAACTTCAGAACCCTCTACCGTCAACATTCACTGGGGGTGTAGAAGTGGAAATGTGATTGGCTCGAAAAATTGCTATCATGGTCTCATAGACTACTTGCAGGGTAAGATATGCGGCGAGAGAAATTTGAGGAACTGGTCCTGGATGCCATTTCAAATATGCCCGAGGAATTCAAAGAGCTCCTGGAAAATATCGATATAGTCGTGGAGGACTGGCCCAGCAACAGCCAGATCAAAAAGCTGGGCCTGTCAAATAAATACGAGCTTCTGGGTTTATACGAGGGAATTCCCCGTACCAGAAGGGACCACAGCTACAACCTGGCGCTGCCGGATAAAATAACCATATTCCAAAAACCCCTGGAGGCGGACTGTTCTTCAGTACAGGACTTGAAGCAAGAGATCATCATGACGGTGAAGCACGAAATCGCCCATTATTTTGGGCTCGACGATGACCGGTTGGATGAAATCGAAAACGGCGGAGATACTTAATTACTATTGATTTACATTTAATTTTAGAGTAGAGTATTACAAAGGTTACATGTGTGGTAAATATTTTGGAGGCTAATATTACATGAGAAGGTTGCTGATATCATTGCCGATCGCCCTGTTGATATTGATGGCGATTATCACTCCTCGTGCAGCTTATGCGGGGAGTGTGTTATCCAACGACCACGGCTCATACGGTTTTGGACAGTCAATTTCAACCTCTGAATCATCGCATCCTCCATTTTTAGCACAAGATAACTCCACTTTACCTGACGGCCTAGTCCTCACTAAAGGTTCACCCTTTATAACACCATTCGAAGTCAACAAAGGTGATGTTGTCACCATAAAAGTTAGCGCCAACAATTCCAGTCAGCAACAGATCAATTACCCTCTCGAAGTGCAAGTCAACGGCAAAACAGTGGGCACTCCACGGACGATCACACTGGACCCGGGCCAAACTAATGATAACATTGTCTTTCAGATAAATGCCGAAGACTCCGGCAATAATGACGTGAGGGTCGGCAATTTGCAAGGGTTTTTTACGGTTAAAGACAGCGGGTCATTTCTGGATATGTTTCCCCCTTACCTCTGGGGGTTCTTCGGAATCGTACTCGGCGTAATCATTATGATGACCATTCTGATGGTAACCAAACCTTCTAAACGAAAGGCCGGAGCACAGGGTGAGCAGATGAAAAAGGGCGCCAAGCAAAAAGGCAAACCGGGTAAACCGCGCATGGGAGATGATCAGATGCCGGGCAGCCCGCAGCGTCCGGGCATGGCCGGCATGCCGGACGGGATGTTTATGGGCATGCAAACTCCGGGCCAGCCGGGGATGTCTCAGGATATGTCTGCACCCGGTATGCCTGGAATGCAGCAGCCGTTCCAACAGCAACCTCAACCGGGCATGCAGCCACAATTCCAGCAGCCAAACCAACCCGGTATGCAACCTCCCTTACAGCCAGGCATGCAGCCCCCCGGTATGAGGGGCCCTCAATTCCCTGGCGGGCCACAAATGCAACCTCCGGGCGGACCACCGCCTATGCAGGGAATGCCTCCCGGGGCACAACAGATGGGCCCGGGAATGCCATTCGGGATGCAACGGCCTCAGCCTGGAATGCATCCTGGAGCGCCGCATATGCCTCCTCCTGGCCAACAATATATGCAGCCGGGCCAGCCGACCATGACACCACCCATGCAGGCGCAGGCAATGCCTCCGGGTATGGGCCAGTCAGGTCAATCAGGCATGCAGCCTTCTGCCCCCGGGGCCGGACCGATGAGTATGCCCAAGTTTTCTGTTAGTAACCTCACTATTACACCCGGCAAGGTCAAAGTGGGCGAGCCTGTCAATATAAGCATCATAGTCTCCAATAACGGAATGCAGACCGGGAAATACAGTGTGGTGCTGAGGGTCGGTGGAGTCGTTGAAAATATCAGCGACCTTTCCCTGCCGCCTGGCGCCAGCCAAACTGCCGGGTTCACAGTGGTCAAAGACGTTGCCGGCGATTATTATGCCGATATCGACGGCCTTGGTGGATTTTTCACCGCCATTCCCCTGGCACCGCCTTCATTCATTGTCAGCAATTTCTCCATTGGCCCCGAACGGGTCAGACAGGGACAGCCGGTGATCGTCACGGCTTCAGTAACGAACGTGGGTGAGGTAACCGGGAGTCACACCCTGATTCTGCGTGTGAAGGGATTATCCGAGAGCCAGCAGGAAATTAACCTGGGCCCCGGTAAGATGCAGAATGTTGAATTCCAGATCGTGAAAGATACACCGGGCTTTTATCCGGTAGCGCTGGAAAATTGGACCGGCAAGTTCGTAGTAGAGATGGACTGGAACGGCTGACGACCCGGTTACAAAAAGCCTATTCCGTTTCTTCGTCGGTTCTAAGTAACTGGTCCTTGTCTTGAAGGTAGTCTATATACAGGATCCCGTTAAGGTGGTCTATTTCGTGCTCAAGTGCCTGGGCCAGTAATTCTGTAGCCTTCTTGCGGACCAGTTTGCCACGCCTGTCCCTGGCCCTAACCTTGACTGACTCCGATCTTGTGATCTCGGCGTGGTAACCAGGTATGCTCAGACATCCCTCCATCACACACCTTTCACCCGTTTTTTCAACGATTTCCGGGTTAATCAGCGTTATGACATCTTCCTCCTCAGGAATCCTTATTACAATGATGCGCAAAGGAATGCCTACCTGGTTGGCCGCCAAACCTACGCCGGGCGCGGCAGTCAGCGTTTCAACCATGTCGTCAATCAGGCGCTGGACGGAATCGATATCCGTGACCCGTTTGGCCTTTTTCCTGAGAACAGGATCGGGGTTGGTGCGGATTCTTAATACAGCCATGCTAAATAATTAAATCATACCAACAGGGTCAACGTCCAAAATCCATCCCAGCGGGAAATCCACTTTTTCCAATATATTCTGAACGTTGCCACCCAGAATGATAAGCTGTACCTGATATTTACCTCTCAACCTTGAAAGGAAAGCGGGCGCAGGACCGACCAATTTAAACCCTTCCACACCTTGCTCGTCGATAATCAACTGGATATTTGCAGCCAGCCTCCCGGCTTCCGCCCGGCACTTGTCTTCATTAACGTGGCTGTAAACCAGGCGGACCATATTGGTAAACGGAGGGTACCCGAACTCACGTCTATAGCTCAGTTCACTTTCATAAAATCCGCCATAATCATGTAGGGCGGCGTATTTGATCGCGTAATACCCCGGATTGTAGGTCTGAATAACCGCTCTTCCTGCCACTATTCCGCGACCGGCCCTGCCTTCAACCTGGCACAAAAGCTGAAATGTCCTCTCTCCTGAGCGGAAGTCCGGTAGATTCAAACCGCTATCCGCGTTAACGATACCTACCAGGGAGACGCCTGGAAAATCCAGTCCTTTGGCCAGTATCTGTGTGCCAACCAAAATATCGGTCTCACGTTTGCGAAAGCTGTTCATAGCTTTTTCATATTCCCGGGCCTTGGACATGGTATCGCTATCAAAGCGCAGCACCCTGGCATACGGAAATAATTTACTGCATTCCGTTTCAACCGTTTCGGTGCCGATACCAAAGTATTTGATCTCCCTGCTGTAACAGTTGGGACAGGTCTTGAGGACCGGGTAAGCACGCCGGCAATGGTGGCATATCAGGCGCTTCTCCACGGAATGGTAGGTGAGGAAACCTGAGCACCTTTTACAGCTTGGCACGAAGCCGCAATTCATGCATTCCACGAAAGTCGACTGGCCCCGCCGGTTGATAAAAAGGATAACCTGCTCCTGTTGCTCGAGGGCCAGCTTTACCTGGGCTTTGAGCAGGCGGCTGAAGATGCTACGGTTTCCCGCTTTAAATTCATCCCTCATATTGACAATGCTGACTTCCGGTAAAGATGTACTGCCCAGTGGGGTGATACGTTCTTTTAGCTCGATAAGCTGGTATTCACCTTTGACGGCCTTATAATATGTCTCGATATCGGGCGTAGCGCTGCCCATGATCAGCGTGGACCCGGTTAGCCTGGCAAGTTGCACGGCTACATCACGAGCATGATACCTGGGTGTTTGGTCAGACTGCTTATAGGCCCATTCATGTTCCTCATCCACTATAATCAGTCCCAGGTCAGGCTGAGGGGAGAATATGGCACTGCGCGGGCCGATTACGATGTCAAAATCCCCCCCTTGGATACGCCTCCATTCATCATATTGCTCTCCCAGTGAAAGCTTGCTGTGAAAGACGGCAACCCTGCCTGGAAACCTGGCGAAGAAACGATTGACAATCTGCGTGGTCAGAGAAATTTCAGGCACCAGGCATATGCCTTTTTTGCTGCGCTTTATCGTCTCTGCTAGCGCCCGTAAATATATCTCCGTTTTCCCACTGCCGGTAACGCCATGTAATAGAAAGAGGTTCGGGTTAGCGGTGCTATCCTGATCACTGATCGCAGCCACTATAGGACGCCAGGCCAGGTTCTGGTTATCAGTGAATGTGAAAGGCAGTTCCAGAGGAAAATCCCGGCGGGCCAGCGGGTCACGGCTCACCTCTATTTCATCTTCGATCGCCAACCCCTTGGCCAGCAGCGTTTTTATGACGCTCCTGCCCAAATGCAATTGTTCCAGAATTTGGGGCACGGGCAACCTGCCTCCGGATTCGGAAAGCAATTCCAGTATGGCATGCTGTTTGGCTGATAGGCTCTTTGCCCGTTCACTTTCAGGAACAAGTGTTAAATATTTTATTGACTTCGGTTTGATTAGGGTGTTTCTTTCAAAAGCGGGGGGCAGAAATAGGGCAATGGAGCTCCAGATCGGCGAGACGTAGTAGTCGGAAATCCACAGGGCGAGCTTTATACGTTCAGACGATATGATCGGGGACGAAGAGATGAGCTGCTCTACATCCCTGGTATCGGGGAAAGAAGGTTTATCCGTAACCTCAACGACAATCCCCTGCAGGACCCTGGGACCGAAAGGCACCCGGACCCCACAACCAACCTCCACCTGTAGTGTATCCGGGATCGAATAGGAGAAAGTATGTCGATGGCCGCCTGGTGCATTGACGGCCACCTCAGCATATTTCATCCAAATTAATTAGATTCAGAAGGCTGGTCAGCGGGTGCAGCTTCAGCGGCGGGCGCTTCTTCGGTGGCAGCTATAGCGGCAGTCTCGGCTATACGCTCACGCCTCTCCTTCAGCCTGGCTTCCTTGGTGCTGAGCCTCCTGATATAGTACAACTTGCTGCGGCGTACCTTGCCGTGCCTTACAACTTCAATTTTTTCCAGCAGCGGTGATGCCAAAGGAAATGTGTGTTCGACACCCACGCCGGAAGTGACCCTGCGGACCGTGAAATTCCCTCCGGCCCCGTTCCTAGCAATTTTGATCACCAGCCCGGGGAATGTCTGTAACCTTTCCCTGCTGGCTTCCTTGATCTTGAAACTAACACGTACATTATCTCCAGCCGACAGCTTGGGCAAATTCGGGTTTATTTTAGTTTTTCCTAGAGTTTTAATATCCATTTCTGATCCCTTTCCTTAGAATTTAATTATTGTTCAAATCAACAGATTTTAGCATCTTATGCTCTTTATCTGTTAGTGAAGCTTTGTTTAACAGGTCCGGCCGTCTGCTGGCAGTCCGTCTCAGGCTCTGCGCTCGACGCCAATCGGTAATCTCTTTATGGTTACCCGAGAGCAGTACATCGGGCACTTTCCAACCCCTGTATTCCGGTGGCCTCGTGTATTGGGGATACTCTAGCAAGCCCTCCATATGGGACTCCTCCACCAGTGAAACACTGGAACCGATAGCTCCGGGCAGCAGCCTAACCAGGCAATCTATGATCACCATAGCTGCGACCTCACCGCCGCTTAACAAATAGTCCCCGATACTGATCTCGTCCGTAGCCAGGTGTTGGGCCACCCTTTCATCTATACCCTCATAGTGGCCGCATATCAATATAATATGGTTTTCCTCAATGAGCTTACCTGCCAGTTCCTGTGTAAACAACCTTCCCTGGGGAGTCAACAGCACAATACGACAATCAGACGCCGGATTTTCCGTTTTTACGAATTCCACGGCTTCAAATATGGGGTCCGGTTTCATGACCATACCCGCTCCCCCACCATATGGGTAGTCATCCACCGTATTATGCTTATCATGCGTAAAATCCCTAATATTATGTAATCTTATATCTACGACCTGCTTTTCGGCTGCTCTGCCGATAATGCTATGCGCCAGATAGCCCGAAAAAGCTTCAGGGAAGAGTGTCAATATATCAATACGTAACACAGTGCAATCGTCCGTAGATACCTAAAATGGCAAACAATTCTACCATACCTATAATAAACCACAAAATTAGACTTAGGCCTTTACCTTTTATATATATGTGAATATTCGGATACCACCTAACACAATATATTGTGTTATTGCTCTTGTCTAACCTTTTATCTGGTGGTTTTTAAAATCAGCAGCTGTTTTTTACACCAAAATCGCTAGAAATTATAGAAGTTTTTTCCCTGTTTAGCTATTGACAAGTGGGGGGAAAAGTGTTCATAATGGGGCATAGTGGTAAAAAGTGGTAAATAAGGGGAAAAGATATGGTAATTAATTACTGCTGCGAGAACATGGTGGAGCCAGATCTTTTCTCGTTTATAAAAGAGAATGATTTTACAGGATTGAAATTGAGACTCTTATTTTTCTGGGGGAAGCACCCTCACACTAAATTCGACCTGGATTGTATTGCAGACTTTCTGGATATTACGCGCTATCACCTGCGTGACATTATCAAGGACTTAGTCGATAAAGGAGTGATCGATGAACAATATTGCCCTAATGGATCGGCCCATTACTCATTAAACCATGAGAACGAGACAACCAAATACATTGGTGAATTGGCCAGCCTCGATTGTAGCATTTTGAATAATATGCTGGGAGTGATTGAAAGAGAAGTTCTGCCGGTATAAAAACGTCGTCAGGTTAGTTAATTATGTTTGTTGGTGAATACGAATACAAGGTCGATAACAAAGGTCGTCTGCCTTTGCCGCCCAAGTTCCGCAAGGAGATCGATGACGGCCTTGTACTTACCATGGTGGCCGATAACTGCATCACAGCCTACACCAGAGACGACTGGGCCAAGATGACCTCCAACCAGGCCCCGACCGGCTTCCTGATGTCGGACAAGGAAAGGAAGGTAAACCGTTTTATCTTCAGCAACGCCAATGAAGTCACTATCGATAACCAGGGCAGGATCTCCCTGCCGTCAGCGCTGAGGGAAAGGTGCGGTATCTCCGACAGTGCCGCTATCGCCGGTGTGAACAACTATTTCGAAATTTGGAACCCGGCCCACTGGAAGAAAGAAAGGATTTCCTCGGACGACGCACGCCAGATAATGGATTTCCTTGAGGAGAGGAAATGAGCCTGACTTTAGACAGAATGGTCCATACACCTGTGCTGGTCTCAGAGGTTATTCAGGGGCTGGACGTCAGGCCGGGGAAACGGTATGTCGACTGCACTCTGGGCGGTGGCGGCCATTCGGCAGCGATACTGTCCAAGTGCCAGCCCGGGGGCGAGTTGCTGGGTATAGACTCCGACCCGGAGGCCATTAGCATAGCGCAGCACAACCTCTACAACTATTTCGAAAGCACCGTAATTGTCAATGACAATTTCTATAATCTGGAGCAAATTTGTACGGAGACCGGTTTTATGCCGGTCAACGGTATTTTATTCGATCTAGGCCTTTCTTCTCTTCAACTTTCCAGCGATGAGCGTGGATTCAGCTTCCAGCGCAGCGGCCCTCTCGATATGAGGTTCAACCCTGATGAGCAGCTTACGGCCGCCGATATCGTTAACAAAATGCCCGAATCCAAGCTGGCCCAGCTCATATTTATTTACGGTGAGGAGTCTTACGCTAATAGGATAGCCAGCAATATCGTCAGGCACAGGCCGATATCGGATACAGCCGAACTGGCTGCCATCGTTTCCAGCTCAGTCGGAGAACGCTATAGCAAGATTCATCCGGCTACCAGGACCTTTCAGGCCCTGCGCATTGCCGTCAACCGAGAACTGGACCATCTCACCTCCGCCCTCGACCAGAGCCTCAACTGCCTGGCTCCGGGGGGCAGGCTGGCGATCATCAGTTACCATTCGCTGGAAGACCGCATAGTCAAGAATTTCATGTTACGAGAAACCAGATCATGCATATGTCCCAGTAATATCCCCGAATGCCGCTGCCATCACCAGCAACAACTCACCCTGATAAACAAGCATCCCATCACCCCGACTGAAAATGAAATCGAAATAAACCAGCGCAGCAGGAGCGCCAAGCTTCGCATAGCGCAAAGAATATAAAAATAGCAGGAGGCAAAGAAAATGATAGGAGCAAGCAGATTCGGCACCATCCTGAATAGAGACAGGAGACTCCTGGCAATATTCGGCGGTATGGTTTTTGACGGGATCGTTTTCGTCAGCCTGATAATCGCTATTGCCATCCTTTACTTCCTATAGCGCTTGTTAAGTCACTCAGCAGGAAAGTTAGCAATTTAAGTATCACTAAATCGAAGGAGGCATGGATAAATGACAAAAAGGTTAATCACCGGTATCGATGTGGGTACAACTAAGATTTGTACAATAGTTGCCACCCTTGATTCCGGCGGTGCTCTGCAGGTACTTGGGGTCGGCCAAGTACCTTCCCACGGTCTTCACAAAGGCATGGTTGTCAACGTCGATGAAGCCAGAGACTCGGTTGCCGAATCGGTCAAACGTGCTGAACAGGCCAGCGGCGTAAAGATCGAGTCAGCCTACATCGGCGTAACCGGCAGGCACATCAGCTCGGTCAACAGCCACGGCGTAGTGGCCATACCCAGGACTGACCGGCTTGTCAGGCAGGACGACCTATCACGTGTTCTGTCATCAGCCAAGAACATCAACATCCCCGATGACAGAAAAATCCTTCACCAGATCCCCAGGGGCTACAGCTTGGATACCCAGGAAAAAATCAAGAACCCGGTAGGCATGCATGGGTTCAGGCTGGACGTCGAAACCCACATTATCACCGCTTCCACAGCTTCAGTGCAGAACCTGGTTAAATGTGTTCGCAGCGTTGGCGTGGAAATCGACGACCTCGTGCTCGAACCGCTGGCCAGCGGCGAGTCCGTACTTACGCCGGAAGAAAAGGAGATCGGCGTAATCATGGCGGATATCGGCGGAGGCACCACTGACATCGCCGTATTTAAGGACGGCAGCATCTATCACACCTCCATCATACCCGTGGCCGGCTACCAGTTCACCAGCGACCTCTCGATCGGCCTCGGACTGCCCTTTGAAATCGCAGAGGCGATGAAGAAGAAGTACGGCAATGTTTACCCTGAGACAGGGCAGAAGGACGAGGGTTCCACCCTGACGGTGGAAGATGGACACAGCGTTTCCTACAAAGACCTATGCAACATTCTTCGGGACCGCATGGAAGAACTGCTCAGGCTCATCCTACTGGAAATGCCGGATACCAGCTACGCATCGCTGGCCCCGGCTGGACTGGTAATGACGGGCGGCGGGTCCAAGATGAACGGCCTCGAAGCCCTCGCCCGCGGCACCATCCGCATCCCGACTAGGATAGGAGAACCGATGGGAGTCTATGGCATTACCGATGTACTACATGACCCGGCGAACGCTACTGGCGTGGGTCTTCTCCTCTGGGCCATCAAGACCGGCGGAAAGCCCACATGGGAATCTAAAGGCGGCGCCGGCAAAACCAACCAGGTAAGCAACGTCATGGGCATGCTCAAGAAATTCTTTAGTGCCTGATAATAAACATTTTTGAAATAGCAGGAGGTTTTAGAAAGTATGTCGAAATCAATGTTTTCCACAGCACCGGCTAAGATCAAAGCCATAGGCTGCGGCGGCGGCGGCTCAAATGCTATCACCCGTATGGTCCGCGAAGGGATCAAGGGCGTCGAATTCATCTGCATGAACACAGATGCGCAAGCCTTAGCCCTGGCGGAGGTCCCGGTACGCGTCCAGCTCGGTGAAAAACTCACCCGCGGTCTTGGCGCTGGCGGTGATCACAATGTCGGCAGGAAATCGGCCGAAGAAAGCCGTCAGGCAATCCAAGAAGTGGTCTCCGGCGCTGACATGGTATTCATAACGGCAGGCATGGGCGGCGGCACCGGCACTGGCAGCATCCCTGTAGTGGCTGAAGTTGCCAGGTCATCCGGCGCCCTCACCATCGCCATCGTAACCAAACCGTTTGCCTTCGAAGGGGCAAGGCGCATGAAGGTAGCCGAAGAGGGTATCCTGCAGCTTTGCGATAAGGTAGATACCCTGGTCATCATCCCCAACGACCGCATAATCGAGCTCTGCGATAACAAAACTACAGTGGACAATGCCTTCCGGTTGGCTGATGATGTGTTGAAGCTGGGCGTGCAGGCCATTGCCGAAGTGGTAACCGTCCCCGGCCTTATCAACTTGGACTTCGCTGACATCAGGGCCATCATGAAGAACTCCGGCCCGGCCTGGATGTCCGTTGGCCATGGCAAAGGTTCCAACAGGGCGGTAGAGGCGGCCAAGGCAGCCCTGGCCAGCCCGATGCTAGATGTATCCATCAGCGGCGCCAAGGGCGTACTGTTCAACGTAACCGGCGGCAGCAACCTTACGCTTTTTGAATGCAACGAGGCGGCCGATGTAATTGCGCAATCAGTCGATCCCGACGCCAACATCATATTCGGCGTGGTCTTCAATCCTCAGCTCGAGGACGAAGTCCAGATCACAATCATAGCTACCGGGTTTACAGCCCAGTATGGCTCCGGGGTTCCGACCGAGGTGGAATTGCGCAGATTGCTGCGTGGAGCGACCGAAGACAGCCTCGATGTTCCTTCATTCCTGAGAAGAGGCACGCGTTATCCCAATGCGCAGGCGGGCGCACCTCGCCAGGCAGATATGAGCAGAATGCCTCGCTAATTATAGTGCGCATCAATTAACGCACTGGATCCAAAGAGGTCGGAGAAATTTCTCCGACCTCTTCTATTATGTATTGTTAGCCATTGACTCTTACTATATCTTGTGTTAGTATCGTTCCACACCACATAGTGTAGTGTTTGACGATGAAGTGCCCTTCTTGCGGTGAGTTGGAATCTAAAGTAATAGATTCGCGAAGCCTTGGGGATGAAATTAGGAGGCGTCGTGAATGTATTAAATGCAGGGAGCGCTTCACGACTTATGAGAGGATACAGAACAGGGGCCTCTTCGTAATCAAGAAAGACGGCAGAAGGGAAGATTTTAACCGTGAGAAATTGTTTTCAGGTATCCGCAAAGCCTGTGAGAAACGTCCCATGCCGACCGGGACAATTGAAAAACTGGTTGAAACTATCGAAACCGACCTGTATCGCCTCGGCAAGACTGAGATCCACAGCGCTCTGATCGGTAAGATCATAGTCAGCAAACTAGCTGACATCGACCATATCGCATATATCAGATTCGCCAGCGTTTACTACGAGTTTTCGGATATCACCACTTTGAAGCAGGCGGTGGATACTCTGATCGAGAGCAAACACGGGGCACCTCTGGACGGACAATTGCCCCTGATAAATCCCAGGGAAACCGAAGGGCAAAAACGTAGAAGTAAGAGACAACAACGTGGTTAATAAGCAATCTAAGAACTATCTATCGGACTCGATACGCAATTACATTGCGAAGACCGTCTTCACGTACATGCAGACGCTGGGGTTGGCCGACAGGCATCAGCAGGAAGACCTGACAGAGCAAGTAATTTTGAGGTTGGAGAAAAGAATGTCACTCGAAGAACACACGAAAACTAAAAAGGTGGAACGCACTTTCCCCGGTATGGAAAACCTGGTAGCTTCAGTGGCTCCACAACCGCCCGGTAAGGAACAGATAGAGTCCGTGGTCAACGAGCTCCTGGCTGAAAAGTCCAGCTCTAAAGCACCGGCGGAAAGCCCTGTTGCCGTGCCTTCCGCCATTCCTTCTATGACGCCCACCACCGCTCCTGCTGTCGTACCCTCCACCTCTCCTGCTGTCGTACCCTCCACCTCTCCTGCTGTCGTGCCCGCCGCCAGTGAACTGAATCTAACTGAGAACGCCCTTATCGTCCTGGAGAAAAGATATTTGCAAAAGGATGGCCTGGGGAACGTCATTGAGACTCCCGAAGAGCTGTTCCACCGGGTCAGCAGGCATATCGCTTCCGCCGAGCTGGTGTTCGATAAATCCGCCAGGGTCGCAGAGTGGGAAGCCAAGTTCTACAATCTCATGACATCGCTGGAATTCCTGCCCAATTCGCCCACTCTCATGAATGCCGGCCGCGAACTGGGACAACTCTCGGCCTGCTTCGTGCTGCCCATCGATGACACCATGGAGTCGATCTTCGATGCCGTTAAATATACAGCTCTAATCCATAAAAGCGGCGGAGGAACAGGTTTCTCCTTCTCACGTATCAGACCCAAGAAGGACAGGGTAGGGTCTACAGGAGGCGTCGCCAGCGGACCGGTCTCTTTCATGCGCGCCTTCGATACCGCTACAGATGTCATTAAACAGGGCGGTATGCGCCGCGGCGCCAACATGGGCATATTAAATATATACCATCCGGATATCCTGGAATTCATCTCATCCAAGGAAGACCTGAAAGCATTTACGAATTTCAATATATCGGTAGCCATTACCGACCATTTTATGAAGGCGGTGGAGCAGAATACCGAATACGATCTGATCAACCCGCATAACAAGGAGGTTGTGGGTAAGCTCAACGCCAGGGAAGTCTTCAGCAAGATAGTGGACATGGCCTGGAAAACGGGCGACCCCGGCATAATCTTCCTGGACAGGATAAATGAGTTTAACTCAACTCCCAACCTGGGCAAAATAGAAAGCACCAACCCCTGTGGTGAACAACCGCTGCTGCCATATGAATCATGCAACCTGGGCTCGATCAATCTATCCAGGATGGTCAAACGGGTTAACAGCCATAGCGAAATAGACTACGACAAGCTCAGGGAGGTCATCAAGCTGGCTGTAAGATTCCTGGACGATGTCATCGAGGTCAATAAGTACCCACTGGAACTCATCGGGGAGATGACGCGTAAGACTCGTAAAATCGGGCTGGGGGTCATGGGTTTCGCCGACATGCTAATACAGTTGCAAATACCATATAACTCGGATAGGGCGCTAGACGCTGCGGAAAGCGTAATGCGCTTTATTTCGGAAGAAGCTACCAGGGAATCCGAATCGCTGGGACGGTCCAGGGGCACCTTCCCTGCTTTCAACGGCAGCATATATGACACCAGGAACGGACCCAAGGTAAGAAATGCCAACAGGACCACCATTGCTCCCACGGGCACTTTAAGCATTATCGCCGGCTGTTCCAGCGGCATCGAGCCTATCTTCGCCTTGAGTTACTTCCGCCACATACTCGACGGGCAGACCTTAATAGAGGTCAACCCCTATTTTGAAGAAGCGGCAAAGAAGGACAGTTTTTATTCGGCCGACATTATGAAAAAGCTGGCCGAGGGGGAAAAATTAAATGGCATTCCGTCAGTGCCCGACCGGGTCAAGGATGTTTTTGTAACATCGCATGATATCTCGCCTGAATGGCATGTGAAAATACAGGCTGCCTTCCAGAAATATACCGACAGCGCCGTTTCCAAAACCGTTAACCTCCCTCATGAATCTACTATAGAAGATGTGAAAAACGTCTATCTAATGGCTTATAAGCTTGGCCTGAAAGGCATCACTATCTACAGGGACAGGAGCCGCGACAGCCAGGTGTTGAATACAGGCCAGAAGGAACCCGTTAAAGAAAAGGAGCCGGACAGGGAAGCCGAGGCCGAAGCCAGGCTTTCCCCTCGACAGAGGCCCAAGATCACCAGGGGCATTACCGAGCGCGTAACTACCGGCTGCGGTTATATTTATGTGACCGTCAATTTTGATGATAAGGGAATATGTGAAGTTTTTTCCAGCCTGGGTAAAGCCGGAGGCTGTGCTTCCGCACAGCTTGAGGCCACCAGCCGGCTCATATCGCTTATTTTCAGGTCGGGCATCGATGTCAGCTCGGTCATAAAACAGCTCAGGGCCATCAGGTGTCCTTCCGTTTCATGGGAGCACGGACGGGCTATCTTGTCCTGTGCAGACGCTATCGGCAGCGTACTGGAAAAATACGTGAAAAAAGATGACGACGTTGTACCTATGCAACATATCGGCCAGTCTGCAGGAAGCTCTAGCGGGCAATGCCCCGACTGTGGGAATCTGCTTGTATATCAGGAGGGCTGCCATATTTGCCCGAGTTGCGGCTATACTAAATGCGGATGATATGCTACATTAGGATGAAGGGGTGGGTGAGGCATGGATGCCATTGAAAACCGCGGTTCGCTTGCATTCAAACAGATAGCCAAAGTAGTCAACAGTGATTTACCTTTAAAGAAAATAATGGGATTGGTTGCCGCCAGCGCCGCACGGGCGTTGAAGGCTTCAGGCTGTGCTATTATGCTGCTCAATCCGCAGCGTGAATACCTGGACATCATCGGTGCCTTCGGCCTGAGCGATATCTATCTACGCAAAGGGGCATTAAACGCCCGTAAAAGCTACCCGGAGATACTGGATGGGAAGACTGTCACCGTTGAAGATATTATCGTCGATAAAAGGACTCAGTTCCCCGAACAAGCAGCCAAGGAAAACCTAAAGTCGCTGCTGGGCGCCCCTATTTTTCAGAAAGAAGAGGTTATCGGGGAAATCAGGATCTATGCCCATGAAAAAAAGCACTTCAAACCGCATGAGAAAGACTTTATTGCCACCGTGGCTAATATTATTGCGGTGACGCTGGAAAAAAACGAACTGTACCAGTACTTAAATACGCATCATGAGACCAATGTAACACAGCAAAAGAAACTTACCAGTTTTTCTAACCTTCCTTTGAGGCCGGTGCGACCAACCAGTTTCAGCCACCCCAGTGAAGAAGAGTTTGCCAGGTTGCTGGATTTTTACCAGGTGGAATGGCTCTACGAGCCGCGTTCATTCCCATTATCCTGGGAAGATAAGAGGATTACCGAGATGTTCACGCCGGATTTCTATCTACCTGAGATAAATTTATACATCGAGTTAACTACTTCCAGGCAAAGCCTGATCACCGAGAAGAACCGCAAGTTGCGCCAGCTCAAAGAACTATATCCGGACGTCAATGTAAAACTGCTCAATAAAGCCGATTACCTGAAGCTTTTTGTCAAATACGATTTTATACCCCTTGGTGAAAACAAGATGAACGGTGTGCAGAAATATCTGTTCAATAAGACCCAGATCGACAGGCGCGTTAATTCTCTGGCCAAACAGATATCCAAAGATTATCAGGGGAAGGACCTTATTCTCATTGGCATTCTCAAAGGGGTCATATGTTTTATCTCGGACCTGATGCAGAATATATCTATACCACTTGAATGCGATTTTATGGCGATATCCACTCCCCAGGGCAAAGCCGATTCACCGATTAAAATAACTAAAGACCTGGATATCGATATCAAAGGCAAGCACGTACTCATGGTGGAAGATATAATCGATACGGGAATGACTTTAAATTATGTTTTAAACTACCTTGCAACACGCAATCCGGCGAGTTTGAAGGTATGCACATTGCTGGATAAGAGGGTCAGACGCTTAATCGATGTACATCTCGACTATATCGGATTCGAGATACCTGATGAATTTGTCGTAGGCTACGGGCTGGACGTCAGGGGAAAATACCGCAACTTGCCGTTTATAGCTATTTTGGAATAAAAAAGCCCCAAGTAACCTCGGTATCCCGGTTCCTCATCTTCCCCCCTTACACTATTCGGCCTTCGCCTACCTCGTGCTAGGGACCTCTGCCTCCCCGTTCCAACTTCGATTACTTGGGACATTTTCAAAATTAGCACATAAACGCATACATGTCAATACCCTGTTTACGATCAACAAAATATTTTTTATAAAAATTTAACTAATTTTTACCGGGCTCAAGTCATCAGTAAAGATATCAACACAGATATTTCCCTGCCCCACAACAGAGTTACAACCGCACCCAATGCCAGAAATAATCCGAAGGAAACTGGCTCTGTGAGCTTCCTGAGTTTGAGTATTACCAGGACCACAGCCGTCAGACCGCCTGTCAAAACCACCAGGTATATTGCCGCCATGACCAGCGGGAAGCCCACCATGATGCCGATTAACCCTCCCATCACAACATCGCCGAATCCGATAACTTCTTTTTTAAATAGCCTGGCTGCAAACCAGATCAGAAAGAAAAAACCGAAGCCTGAAGCAAATCCAATGGCTGAATTGACTATGTCGGGCGGCAAACCGGTGAGTGTTTTGACCAACATGATTATCAGGGCAATCCCGATGGCCGGATAAATAATTATCCCCGGTAAAAAGCCTCTCTCTAGGTCGGTAATAGACAGTACTATTAGGATGCAGATGTACAACAGGACAACCGGCAACTGCCACTGTGGCCCCAGCAAAAACCACGCCAGTACAAAGAGCAAGCCTGTCATTAGTTCCACCAGCATCGACCTTACCGGTATGCCGACGCCGCAGTAACGGCACCTCCCCCTTAAAACCAAGTAGCTAACGACAGGTATCAGGTCCCTTGCTGTTAGTGGATGTCCGCATTCGAAACAATGGGACGGAGGCGACACAATCGATTTCCGCTGCGGTACGCGGTCTGCTACGACATTCAAGAAACTGCCGAAGCTGACGCCTATCAGTAAAAAAATAAACGCTAAAACGATTTCCAAAGCGACTTAATTACCTTTGTGTATTTTTGATTGTCTATCCATCAAGCCATTGACTATTTCTTGTCTTTCGGTTTGAAATCTTTCATTGCTCAACATAGTGTTTACGACTCCGGCCAGCAGGGTAATATTTTCGTCCGGAACTATTTCGGCCGATTTCTTAAATGCCTGCACGGAGTCCTGGTAGTCACCACCATAGATATCGGAAATGCCCAGCAACATATATCCTTTCCAATCGCCCCCGCCGGCATCAAGGCGGGATTTTAACACACCGATAACCGAATCTATGTCATTGGCCCTATAAACGGTCAATAAACCGCAAAAATTAATATAGTAGCTTATATCCTTGGCATCATTCTTGACCGGAGCGATAAGAAGATCAGCCGCCGCCCGGTTATCA
>JBEKVW010000013.1:0-34299 GCA_049513695.1 Dehalococcoidia bacterium
CGCATCCTGTATGGTTTGAGAAAAAAGGCGCATTCATGTCAAAGAGCTGCATGGATGATTTCGGGCGCTTTGTGAAGTTCACCGTCACGGAGCTCTACGACCTGTGCAGTGATTGGATTACCTTTAACGAGCCCAACGTCTATGCCCTGGAGGGCTACCTGGAAGGCGACCATCCGCCGGCTTTAGCTGGCCATCCCTTACTCTACTTCAAGGTGCTGGGGAATATGGGCCGCTGCCACGCTGCAGCTTACTACACCATCCATAAACTGCAACACGATGCCATGGTGAGCTTCGCCAACCACTTCATCATCTTCACAGAGGTGAAAAACCACATGTTCGACAGGCTGGCCGCCCGCATTGCCAGCGATTCCTTCAACAACGTTTTTATCAACATGATCACGGGCAAGAAGGTGCCCATCTTAAGCAACCTGCTCGGCAATTGCGACCGTATCAGGGATACCTGGGACTTCGTGGGGGTGAATATCTACGGCGGCACGGACGTCAGCTTCGATATTACCAAACCCGGCATGGCCTTTGTGCGGCGTATCGAGCCGAAAGGCAAGCCTACCGGCGACCTGGACCCCAGCGGCAAAGCCATGTTCGGCGAGATATATCCGCAGGGTATAAGCATAGTTGTCGATAAGCTGGCCAGATATAATAAGCCTTTTTTCATACTGGAAAACGGGGTGCCTGACAGGGATGATAAGTTGAGGCCCTGGGTTATAGCCAAAGCCGTGCGCACCATGTACGATCTCATACAGAAGGGCTACGATATCATCGGCTATCATCACTGGACGCTGGTAGACAACTTCGAGTGGGCTCTGGGCTACTCCATGAAATTCGGGCTGGTCGAGATGGATCCCAAGACCCAGCAAAGAAAACTACGCCCCTCCGCCTCATTTTATTCCGAGATCGCTAAAGCTAACGCACTCACCCCCGCTATGATCAAAAAATATGCACCGCAAATAATGGACGAAATTTTCCCTGACGCTAAGGAATCGACATAGTCTCCTCCGGAATACATTGACCGCCGATATGACAAATTGTTATTATTGAAGTGAGCCACGTTTGAAGTGGCGCTATAAGATCAAGCTAAATAAGGGGGTTTATATGATAGGTTTCAGTCCTTCCGAAGAACAGAAAATGATCGTCAACACGGTTAAACAGTTCGCCACCGACGTCATACGCAAGAAGTTCCGGGATTGCGATGAGTCCGGCGAAATTCCGTCAGAAATCATCGACGGCGCCTGGGAGCTGGGACTGGTTGCAAGCTGCATCCCTGAACAGCTCGGGGGCGCCGGATGGGAGCATTCGGCCTTAACCGGCACGTTGCTGGCGGAGGAGCTGGCCTGGGGAGACCTCTCAATGGCCATGCATATCCTGGCCCCGTCCCTGGCCATACTTCCCATCGTTGAAATGGGCACCGAGGAGCAGAAAAAGAAATACCTGCCTGCCCTGTGCGGCAACAAGTTCACCGCCGCTACCGCCGCCTTCATCGAACCGCTTTACGATTTCGACCCCAACGAGTTCAGCACCACGGCCAAACGCAACGGCGGATATAAACTCAATGGTCAGAAATGCTATGTCCCGCTGGCCGCCGGGGCGGATTTCATACTAGTGTACGCCGGAGAGGGAGAGGAAAGGCAGTGTTTCATTGTAGAAAAGGGCACTAAGGGGCTTGAGATCGGAGAGCGTGAGCAAAACATGGGCATCAAAGCCCTGGCCACATACGAGCTAAACCTGAAGGATTGTAAGATACCCACTGAGAATCGCCTGGGTGGGAAAAAGGGCTGCGACTTCAACCGGCTGGCCAACCTGTCCCGTGTAGCACTAGCCTCCATGGCGGTAGGGGTCGCACGTAGCTCATTCGAGTTTTCCCGTGACTACGCCAAGGAACGCCACGCTTTCGGAGAACCCATAGCCGCACGCCAGGCAATCGCATTCATGCTGGCCGACATGGCTATCGAGGTCGACGCCGCCAGGCTGCTGACCTGGGAAGCTGCCTGGAAGCTGGACAGACATGAGGATGCGACCAGGGAAGCCTGCCTCGCCAAGTCATATGCCGATAGCATGGCGATGCTGGTGACCGATTATGGGGTACAGGTGATGGGCGGACACGGATATGTGAGGGACAATCCTGTAGAGCTCTGGTTTAGAAACGCCAGGGGTTTCACCACCTTCACCGGCATGGCCATTGTATAAGGAGGAACGCACCGATGATAGATTTTGAAATTTCAGCCGAAGATAAAGCCAAGGTTGAGGAGGCACACGATATAGCGCAGAACCTCTTCCGCCCAATCAGCCGCTATTATGACGAGCATGAACACGAAGACCCCATGGATCTAATAGATACAATGTGGAAGATGCGCGGCAAGGGGTTCTTGACCGGGCTGGGCGTAACCGGAGCCCTAATGGTGGAGGAGCTCTGCTGGGGAGATGCAGGGCTTTACCTTGCCAGCCCCGGACCGGGGCTGGGGGGAGCGGCGGTATTTGCCGCCGGCACCCAGGAGCAGTGGGGACGCTTCCTGGCCCGCTACAGCGAAGGAAAACCGAAATGGGGCGCTATGGCTATGACGGAGCCTGGTTGCGGCTCGGATACATCAGCCATCCAGGCCACTGCCGTTCGCGACGGCGACTACTGGGTGCTGAACGGAGAGAAAATCTTTGTAACCATGGGCCGCCGGGCGCTGGAGCTTTCCGAAGGCATCATCGTTGTCTGGGCCACCGTGGATAAATCCGCCGGCAGGGCCGGCATGAAATCCTTTGTGGTCGAGGCGGGGACGCCCGGCATGAAAGTCGAAAAGCAGGAGAAAAAGCTCGGGATCAAGGCCAGCGATACGGTTACGGTGGTATTCGAGAACTGCCGTATCCCATTTAATAACATTCTGGGCAAAGCCGAGATCAAGACCAAGACCGAAGGCTTCAAGGGCGCTATGGCTACCTTCGATGTCACACGTCCGCTGGTAGCCGCACAGGCGCTGGGAGTGACCAGGGCCGCGCTGGATATGCTCAGGGATGAGCTGACCAAGCGGGGTATCAAGGTCCGCTACGACGTCCCGCGCAGCAAGCAGACAGCCATCGAGCGGGATTTCATGGAGATGGAGTCCAACTGGAGGGCGGCCCACCTGCTGGTGATACGCGCCATGTGGCAACTGCAGGGTGGAACCCCCAATGCACTGGAAGCATCGATGGCCAAAGCCAAAGCCGGACGTGCTGCCACATTGATCACACAGAGGGCTGTCGAGCTGATGGGTCCTCTGGGCTACTCGCGCAAACTGCTGTTCGAGAAGTTCATGCGGGATGCCAAGATCAACGATATCTTCGAAGGCACCGGCCAGATCAACACGCTGGTTGTGGCGCGCCGCCTGCTCGGTTACACCAGGGACCAGCTTAAATAAACCGCAACCATCATTTGAAGAATCTGCGCCGGACCGACTCGGCTGTAAAAGGCCCGCCGTGTCCGGCGTATATTATTTTCGGCTGCAGGTCGAGCACCTTTTGTATACTTTGTAAAAGTTGTTCCACGCTCTCTGCGAAATAGGGGAAGCCCGGCGCCGCAGGCCTGATAAGCCCGCCGAAGATAAGGTCGCCTACCAGGACCTCCCCGCTTTCAAGTGCGATGGATATGCCGCCGGGTGTGTGGCCGGGGGTCAGGATTATCTTCCCTTTAACCCCGTACTTGGCCAGGTCCATCTCGCTTTCTATCAAAATATCCGGCGTCAGGCCGGTCACCTCGGGCTTTTTCACCATCTTTGATACAACTTCCATGGTCTTGCCTTTGGCGCCCACCGGTATCAGCGGCGGATTGCCGCCGGTTTTGAGGTATTCTGCATCGGCTTTATGTATTGCAACGGGCGCACCTGTTTTTTGCTTGAGCGCAGCTACACTGCCGAAATGGTCCTGGTGACAATGAGTGATGATGATCAGGGATACATCGCCGGGGCCGATTCCGTTCTCTTCCATTGACTGCAATATGCTGGCGTCGTAGCCGGGCAGGCCTGTATCCACAATAATGGGCTTATCCCCCCGGACAATATAGGAATTGACCATGGGGGTAGTTATAGGAATGACCACCTGCTTGTTTTCCGCCATTTGCGATCTCCTTAAATATCGACTATCCCAATATGGAATCTATCTTCTGCCGCAATGCCCCTTCCGGCAATGCTCCTACGCTCCTGTCTATTTCCTCCCCGCCCTTGAAGAAGACCAGCAGCGGGATGCTCATGGCCTGGTATCTGGCAGCGGGCGCGGGGTTTTCATCGACATTGATCTTGCAGAACTTCAGTCGCCCGGCGTAACGCCCCGACAGCTTCTCCATGATAGGCGAGACCATACGGCAGGGCCCGCACCAGGGCGCCCAGAAGTCCACCACTACGGGAAGCTTGCTGTTGATCACCTCCCGCTCGAATGAGGCTTCATCTATCTCCGTAACGCCTGCCCCGGCATCCTTGATCTTGACAGTAATCAAAATATCGCCCGGCCGCCCATCCGTTACCAGCAGGGCATTGGTCAGCTTGACCACGGTGCCTTCGCCTGAGCCGGGCGGAATGGTCACCTCCAGCCTCTTGCCCTGCCTGTTTAACAGCTTTTTGGTGCCCGAGGCGGCTTCCTCCGGGCTTAAAGACATCTCATAGCGCACTTCGCCGTCAAATCCCGTGCCCATGATCCAGCGCTCCTTTTATCACCTCTTCCTTTTACGTTTGGGCTGGAGAAGCTCGAATCCGCTTGCCGCATCCGGCAGCCTGGCGATGTCAGCGCCCAGTATCTCGTAAAGTACCACCTCACCCACCAGCCAGGTTTTAACGCCCAGGCGCAAACAGCCGGTTATGGTTTGGCCGGCCCGGCCGAGTGCAGCATGGATATGAAGGGAAGGTTTGCCTTTTTTATCAGGGGCCAGCACCCCAATTCCCACCACCTCGTGAACGCCATCGATGGGTAGTACCATGGGATCGGGCGGCATCATCGTATTCTTGCGCGGTCCGACCACCATATCCCCACTTCCAATGCCCCCGATCAGCACGGCCTGCCCGGCGATAATATTATGCTCCTGAGCGAATTTCTCAATGCATGCCGGCAGCTTATCGCCGTCCTCCAGCCTGATAATAAAGACCCGCCCTATTTTGCCTTCGCTGTAGATCATGCTATGCCCCCTTATTAACAACTGCCCTTTACCTAAATTAGCGATGTACGAAAGGCACTGAATGCTGAAAATTGAGTTATTCCACGATATATCAATGAAGTTATTTTTTTCACCCCAAGCTAAAGTCTATCAGGTGTAGCAGTTGAATTTCTAGCGGTAAGTTATCCGCACTAATCTTTCGGCAGGTTTAAGCTTGTATCCTTTCAAAGAGATACGTACCTACACCCAGGAATATCACGGCGACGATAACGATAACCATCATGTCCATGCCTATTCCGAAGCTGCCCACGCCACCCAGAGCCGAGCGTATTCCATCGACACCGTAGGTTAGCGGATCGATTCTCGTAACCACCTCCAGTGCAGTCGGCAAACCCTGCAGCGGAAATAGCGCACCCGAGAGGAAAAAAATCGGCATAACCATAAAGTTCATTATCAACTGGAATCCCTGCATATCTTCAATTATTGATGCTATGGCAACACCAAGAGATGTAAAGAGCAGTGCAATGAGAATTATGAACAACAGGGCAACGGGCAGCATAAGCGGGTCAGAGATTTTAAAACCTACAAAGAGGGCGAGTACAAAAACAATCACTCCCTGGATGGATGCAACCGTCGCGCCTCCTACCGTCTTGCCGAGCATGATTTGCCATCTGGGAACCGGGGCCACCATTGTCTCCTTGAGGAATCCGAACTGCTTGTCCCAGATGAGGTCGATGCCGGAAAAAATAGCGGTGAAGAGAACGCTCATCATGATTATTCCGGATGTCAGGAACTGGAGGTAGTTTCCCTGCCCGGCCTGCTGGAAAATAGCTCCGAAGCCGAATCCAAAAACCAATAAAAACAATAATGGCTGACCGAGCGAACCGATAATGCGCGATTTAGCGCGAAAATACTTTTTTACTTGCCTGAGCCAGAGAATATATATTGTACTCATGAATGATACCTCCAAATATGGTGTGTTGATCTTGAGCGGAGAATAAACATTGTGCTCATTAGTGTCGCCCCATCATCCTGCCCATTAATCTCATCCTATCACTGCCATTTACCTGCTCTTCTCTGATAACACTCCCTGTAAGCGCAATGTAGGCCTCCTCCAATGTATGTGTTTTCGTTTTTTCTTCCAGTTCGGCGGTGCTGCCGATAGCCACGATTCTTCCGTGGTCAATGATGGCTATCCGCTGGGCTACTTTCTCTGCTTCTTCCATATAGTGCGTTGAAAAGAAAATAGTCATACCCTCCTTCTGGTTAATCTCCAATAAGTAGTTCCATATATGGTTTCTTGTTTGAGGGTCCAGTCCGAGAGTGGGCTCATCCAGAAATATGATCTTGGGATGATGCAGCAATCCCCTGGCCATTTCCAATCTGCGTTTCATACCGCCTGAAAAGGTTTTGACCATATCATTTTTACGGTCCCAGAGCTCTACAAAGCGCAATAGTTCCTCTATCCTCTTCTTCCTGGTGTCCGCAGGTACCTTGAATAACACAGCATGATACTGCAGGTTTTCCAGTGCGGTCATGTCGATATCCAGGCTGGGGTCCTGAAAGACTATGCCGAAGGATTTTCTTACGGCGTCCTTATCATTTTTGGGATCATGTCCGTTGACTACCATGCTCCCACTTGTTGGCTCAAGCAAAGTAGTAAGCATTTTTATGGTAGTAGACTTGCCCGCTCCGTTGGGCCCCAAAAATGCAAAGATTTCCCCTTTCTTAACATCAAAAGAGATGTTGTCAACCGCCGCGAAATCCTTGAACCGCTTGGTCAGCCCCGAGATAGAAATAATATTTGTGTCCTTTACATCAGAAACCATGTATTTCTCTCATTGTGTATGTAAGATCCGACTGGACTGCACCCCTATGGCTGGACAGAACAGGTTAGGCTGATGGGTTTCCTCCTTATCCTGTTGTTGCTGCACCAATGCTTCATACTTAACTGGTGACAAGTAGCCAATTGATGAGTGAAGCCGTTTGAAATTATAAACCTGCTCGATGAAATAGGGAAGCCGTGATTGGACATCGGCTAGATTTGTGTGCTCGAATAGATACACGTCCTCGTGTTTTAGCGTTTAAAAGAAGCTCACCATCGTGGAGGTTATCGTAGGGATTACCTTTCCGTGACACGCCGACCTCAAAGCCATGCTCTTTAAGCTCGCTGGTGTATTCAAGAGAGGCATATTGCACTCGCTGTCAAAGGATGGCTTTTTAGGGCAATATAAGATTTATTCGACTCCTTGTCATCCGGCCTCCTTTGACATAAAATACAAAGTCTTAACTTACAGGTTGATCATGCAGTTGTTCGGTCAGGCGTTTGGATATATTGCCTTGGGTAGGATTACTTTACAATACTAGAACATTTATTCTATTATATTTTAAGTAGGCAATTTCTATGCAAATAGATACTAAAATCTTACTTGGCGATTGCCTGATTAGACTTCCGCAACTTAAAGAAAATTCCATTGATCTCATTTTTACCTCACCTCCCTATGCAGATCAGAGAAAAAACACGTATGGCGGTGTTCCTCCAGACAAATACGTTGAATGGTTTCTCCCTATCTCTAAAGAACTCCTACGGGTATTGAAACCCTCGGGCACTTTCATTCTTAATATTAAAGAACGGGTAGTGAATGGTGAGAGGCATACCTACGTAATGGAATTAATAATTGAGATGCGCAAGCAGGGTTGGATATGGACCGAGGAGTTTATCTGGCATAAAAAAAATTGCTACCCCGGGAAATGGCCGAACAGATTCAGAGATTCTTGGGAACGGCTACTCCAATTTAATAAATCAAAAAAATTTACTATGCATCAGGACGCTGTTATGATTCCGGTTGGTGACTGGGCAAACACAAGGTTGAAGAAACTTAATGACACGGATAAACGAAGGGATGAATCAAGGGTTGGTAGCGGTTTTGGAAAAAACATCTCGAACTGGCTAAATAGAGATAAAGCATATCCAACCAACGTATTGCACATTGCAACCGAATGTGCTAATAAAAATCATAGTGCGGTATTCCCTGAAGCCCTTCCGGAGTGGTTTATTAAACTTTTTACTAAAGATCAGGATTGGGTACTTGATCCCTTTGCCGGCTCAGGTAGCACGCTTAAATCAGCTCAAAGGTTAAAACGTAATTCGATAGGTATTGAAATTCATCAAGATTATTACAATGATATGTTAAAAACGATCGTAACAAAAAAGCAGCAGTATTTATGTGAAACGAAGGCGAATTATGAAATCAATCCCGATTAACCAAGTAACAGAATACGTAGAAAATAATATTGGTGAATTCCATCATCGGCGATTGGCAAGTCTATCTTCATTGAAGCTTGAAACTATATTAAAACGTAAGAATCCCTATCTATTTAAAGCTAAAAATATTCATCTATCACAGGACCTTGTTAAAATTCTTGTAGATGCTTTTCTATCCTCACAAGAAGAGACACTCTTTGGAGATTTTCTTGAAGGCCTAGCTAGATTTATTAATAGGCAAATTTATGGTGGCCAGAAATCAAGCACCACGGGGTTAGATCTTGAGTTTACAAAGGATGGAACCCGTTATCTTGTAGATATCAAATCCGGTCCACATTGGGGAAACAGTAATGCAATTAGAAAAATGAAAGAGAATTTCAAAACCGCTAAGATTATTGTTCGACAGCATAATCCCGGTATTACAGTGGTGACAGTAAATGGCTGTTGTTATGGAAAAGATAGTAAACCCGATAAAGGCGATTACTTCAAATTCTGTGGGCAACAATTTTGGGAATTTATATCCGGTAATGATAATTTGTATTTAGAATTGATAGTTCCTTTGGGACACAAGGCAAAGGAAAAGGATAAGGAATTTCAAAAAGAATATGCGAACCTTATAAACAAATTTACAGTCGAGTTCAGCAATAAATATTGTATAGATGGGAATATTGACTGGGAAGCACTTGTTAAGTTAAATTCATCCAAGCCAACGATGAAGAAATAGTTGCTAGCGCACGTCAATAAAATATATCTTTTCTTAACGATTTCACTTCTAAAGCAGCCAGCATAAATAATGCTACAATAGCCCTATGTCTATTAAAGTCCTGCCGCCGGAGGTAACCTCCAAAATCGCCGCCGGCGAGGTCATCGAGCGGCCCTCTTCAGTGGCCAAGGAACTGATCGAGAACTCCCTGGATGCGGGCGCCAGGGAAATCGTTATAGAAGCCCATAACGGCGGCGTCAGCTATCTGAGGGTTGCCGACAATGGTTGCGGCCTCTCCGCTGCGGACGTGGAAGTCGCCGTCAGACGTCACGCCACCAGCAAGATAACCAAACTTGACGACCTGGAACATATCAGCACATTGGGCTTTCGCGGCGAGGCCCTGCCCAGCATAGCTGCCGTGGCCGAAGTCGAGATACTGACCAGGGACATGGGCAGCAGCGCTGCCACCTACCTTCACCTTGAGAACGGGAAAATCATATCCAGGGAGAAAAAAAGCCGGCCGCAGGGCACTTCCATAACTGTACGCCACCTGTTCCGCAGCCTGCCGGCCAGGCTCAAGTTCCTGAAATCCTCAAATACCGAGGCCGGTCACATAGCCTCGCTGGTCAGCCAGTACGCGCTGGCCTTTCCGGAGGTCAAATTCCAACTGACCATAGATGGACGAATCAGCCTGCAGACGCCGGGTGACGGCGACCTTCGCTCGACAGTCTCGACAGTCTATGGCCTCGAGACCGCCCAAAAAATGCTGGAGGTCGAGGGCACGGACGGCTTCATATTCATCCAGGGGCTGGCCAGCCCCCCGTCTGTCCAGCGCTCAAGCCGCAGCTACCTCAGCTTTTTTGTGAACAGGCGATACGTGCGCAACAGCATCCTGGCTAAGGCCGTTGAAACCGCCTTTGAGGGACTGCTGATGACCGGCCGGCACCCGGTAGTCATTCTGAACGTAGCCATCCCCCCGGAAGAGGTGGATGTCAACGTGCATCCCAGCAAGCTGGAGGTCAAATTCCGCAATAACAGCGCCGTATTCACGGCAGCTTTAAAAATCCTTAAAGGTACGCTGGCAAAATCACCCCTTCCGGGCGTGCATATGGAAAGCGAAAACGCCGACGCACAATCGCTGTGGGAACGCTTCCCGCATGCCTCTGTAGCACTGCCCTCTCTTCAGACCCTGGGGCAACTTTCGGCAAGCTATATCCTGGCCGAGGGTGAGCGCGGCCTCTACCTGATAGATCAACATGCCGCCCACGAGCGCATTCTTTTCGATCAGATAATGGCCCAGCGGGCCCGGAAGCAACCCGATATACAGGGCATGCTTGAACCCCTTCCCATTGAGCTTTCGCCTTCGCAGGAGGAGGCGATGAAGCATTATCAAGGGCTGCTAGCCGAATTCGGGTTCACCCTAGAGCCCTTCGGCAGCAGGACCTATCTGGTCAGGGCAGTGCCCGCCATGCTCGACGGCACCAACCTGCTCGAGACCTTAAAGGAGCTTCTGGATGAGATCGGATCTGAGCAGGATGCGGGACAAAGGGAGCTGAAAGCCGCTCAGTCGCTGGCCTGTCACGGCGCCATCCGGGCGGGTCAACCGTTGAATACGCAGGAGATGCAAAACCTGATCAGGCAGCTCGAGCATACCTCCCAGCCACGTACCTGTCCGCACGGCAGGCCGACCATGATACACCTGAGCTCCCAACAGCTTAAGAAGGAATTCGGCCGGACGGGATAAAAACTAGGCCTTAGTGTAGAAACTCTGCGGGTCAAAGAGCCGCAGGAGCATTTTCTCTTCATATGAAGGCAGGTCGATCTTCTTGAGGTGGGGTGCTACTTCCAGTTCCCAGCCTACCAGCCGCCTGATGCCCTTTATAGCCTCCTCCTCCCTTATGGCCGTGCCATAGGGAATATAAGAAGTCAGAGTCAGGGTATCCCTGCCCTCCTGTTTCTCGAAGATGCCCACGTCGGTTATGAGCGTCTTTACACGGTTCCCGGGAAAGGTTATGTAGGGCACTTGGGCGGGCAAGCGCTCTTTCCCCGAAGAAGCGAACACAATCGCTTCCCGGCAGGTGCTGGCCACATCGTTGGCGCCGCCCGAGCCTACTATGAAGAACACATTGGGTATCTTGGTCGAGTTGCCATTGCCGTACCTGTCCACCTGAGCCGCTCCGAGGACCCCCAGACAATTGCCGGCCGAGCCGCCCACCATGACCCCCAGTGCCATCTCGATATTGGTCAGGATTTTGCAGGATGGAAGGTTATCCATGCTGAAGACGGTGGGGTCGGAGGGCCTGGGCAAATAGCCGAACATGCCGATCTCGGCGACCAGTTCCACATCGTGCTTCTCGTCTTTCAATTTGTAGGCGGCCAGCCAGGCAGCCAGGTTAGAAACTCCCACACCGGCCAGTATGGTCTTATATCCCTTCGATACGCAAAGGTCGGCGATATACCTGCTGCCGGCGATAATCATCCTCTCGATCTGGTTGGATTCTTTAGGAAAGTCAACCTGCGGCACCGCCGCCAGGGTCTCAACCACCCACGAGTGGGGCTGGGCCTTGTCTTTCAGATAGCGCAACCTTTCCCTGCCTAGCTTGTCCAAATATAGCTCATGGCTCCTGCAATTAAGGATCCATTCCTGGATGAAACTCAGGAATTTGCTCTCATCCATGGAAGCGTCATTTATCAGGGTGGCGAACTCATAATCATCGAAGTAGCCTTCGAACTGCGGTATGCCGCTGTTGGAAAGGCCACCCGGATGCGCGCCGAAGGGCACTTCGCAGACAGCCCTGACCATGTAGCCGGGTATGCGAACAAGATGTGCATGGCTCCGTATATAGTCCGTGGGCACAATGTGCTCCACGCTGACGATAACGCCTTCTTTAGACGCCCAGGCGCCGTAGGCATCGGTCCCCAGCGGATAGGGCAGGATAGTATTCCCGGCCCGGTCGGCTGCCAGGCCGTGCACCAGGGTTATATCCGGCCGCAGCGCTCGCAGCAGCCCGGTCTTTTCCCCCGTCCCAAAAGGAGAGTCGATCACAGAGAAATTTCCCTTATTTTCCTCGGCCATGCTGCTGCCGATGAGCGATCTGGTCGGTATGAACTCCCATCCCATAGCCCCTGCCAGCAGCCGCTGGGTAAGGGTCAGCATGGTCCAGTTTTCGAACTCGATAGACCCGGATATATAGGCCTTCTGCACGTGCGGGTTGGGGCCGGGTGTGGGATATGAATTGCCCAGGAAGGTGGTCACAGCCTTTTTAATCATCTCTCCCCGTATAAGAGCCAGCAGGTAGGACGACGTGGACGGGCTGATCAGGGTGAAGTCGGGCCGTTTGCCCCAGAACTCACGGACGAGCTGAAAGAAAAGTGCCCCGCCTTTATTGGCTATGTGAATTGAGCTGCCGGCTCGGACATGCTTCGTGATGGCGTCGGTCATCGAGCAGACCTTGTCCTCACCCTCTATAGGAGCAATATGGAACTTTGAGTCGATGAATGCTTTTAAATCGTCTTCCATATTGCTTGCCCGATCACATTATACTTTATAACATACCTCCGGAAGCTTCACTCCCGGATTGCTCTCCCTTACGTAGCGCAGTAGCTGGTTGGCCAGCGAAATAGTTATCGTAGCCAGCTCATCGCCCTTGATCATCTCGACCTTTTCACCGCTGTACAATGCCCGCAGCCTGGCCGGGAACTCATCATCAGCTTTATTAAAGGCAAAATACACTATAACGCCGGGATACAGCTCTTTACTTATCGCCCAATCTTCATCCAGCCCGAGGCTTTCGACCCTGCCCCCCAGATAGCGCGCCAGCGCCCCAACGTCTCTGGCATATTCGAGTGCGGAAGCCCTCATTTTGAGCGCCCCTTTTACCTGTAATTGGTGAGGGCTGACCTTGCCCTCGATATCGGCCAGGTTGAGCAATTTCCTCACTCGTTTATCCTGTTAAAGCTTTCCGTCTCTCCGGAGCTATGGGAATGTTAACGAATCCTGAGTTTGTAAAGTATTTCCTGCACCGCCCTGCGGAATGTGGAGTCCAAAGGCAGGAGCGTTAAGGGCTTTCCTCTGACGTCCAGTTCCGCGATAGCAGGGTCCTCCGGGATAGTGGCAAAGAGCATCAGCCCCGATTTGGTGATGGCCTCCTTCAGCTCCGGCTGCAAGCCGTTCCTGAGCCTGTTGACCACCAGCAGCACGCCGCCCTTGATATTAGTGCGTATCTCCCCGCTGAGCTGCTGCAGGCGAATGCAGGTGTTGAGGCCGCGTATGGTGGGATCGGTAACCGCCAGCAGGTAGTCTATATCCTGTGTAGTCTGGCGGCTGATGTGTTCCAGGCCGGCCTCGCAGTCCATGATGACATAGTCATAGCTTTTAGCCAGCTTATCTATGGAGAAACGAATCATGTGGTTGGCGGCGCAGTAGCATCCAGGACCTTCCGGCCGCCCCATGGCCAGCAGGTCGAACCGGCTGGTCTCAACCAGCGACTCATGGATGCGGCTGTCCAGTATCTCCTGCTTGGAGACAGCCATCGTCAGCCTCCCGCCCCTGATCTCGTCGGTCATCTTCTCGCGGGTCTTGCCTACAGTACTCTGTAGATCTACGCCCAGGGCGTCATTCAGGTTGGTGCTGGGATCGGCGTCCACCGCCAGCACGGCTCCCAGGTTGGATAAAAAATCGACCAGTATGGCCGATATGGCAGTCTTGCCCACGCCTCCCTTTCCGGCAACAGCAATGGTCACAGTCATTTTATTAAGGCTCCTTCGAAGGCGTTTCCGGCCTGGTCCGCCGGTTTTCCGGCACGAGACTGACCGGTGATAATCTTATCACAGCATTATACTCCACGGGGCAGACCAGCTGGCAACTGCCGCACTTGGTGCATTTAGACTGGTCTACGACCTTCAGGCCGTTCTCATCGCTGAAAACCGCCTCCGCCGGGCAGGCCAGCACGCAGTGGTCGCAGCCTCTTTCGCACTTTTCGGGCAAAATGTAATAGGCCGTCAGATCCTTGCAAACACGTGCCGGGCAGCGCTTCTCCAGAACATGAGCTTTATACTCCTCTTTGTAGTAGCGCAGCGTGGTCAGCACCGGGTTGGGCGCCATCTTGCCCAGTCCGCAGAGCGAGCCGGCTTTAACATCGCGGCCAAGCTCTTCCAGCATATTAAGTCCTTCGAGGGTACCCTGGCCTTTGGTTATATCTTGCAGGATATCCAGCATATGAAAGGTACCTATGCGGCAGGGGGTGCATTTGCCGCAGGACTCCTGCTGACTGAAATCGGTGAAGAATTTGGCCGCATCCACCATGCAGTTATCCTCATCCATCACGATGATGCCGCCCGAGCCCATAATGGCCCCGGCCTCCTTCAGGGAATCGAAGTCCACAGGTGTGTCCAGCAGAGCTTCCGGAAGGCAGCCGCCGGAGGGTCCCCCGATCTGAACGCCCTTGAATTGCTTGTTGCCGCGTGTGCCGCCGCCGATATCGTAAACCAGCGTGCGCAGGGTCGTACCCATCGGCACCTCGGCCAGCCCGGTATAGTTGAGCTTGCCGGCCAGCGCAAACAGGGCAGTGCCCGGGCTCTTTTTTGTCCCGGTCCTCTTAAACCAGTTGCCACCATTATTGACTATCAGAGGAACATAGGCCAGCGTCTTTACATTGTTGACCAGCGTGGGCCTTCCCCATAGACCGGTTTCCGCCGGATAGGGCGGACGATGTTCCGGCCAGGAGCGCCTTCCCTCCATGGCCGCCGTCATAGCAGTCTCCTCACCGGATACAAAGGCCCCGGCGCCCTTAACTATTTCGATATCGAAATTGTACTTTGAGCCAAGTATATTTTTACCCAATAAGCCCTTATCCTCAGCCTGCGTCAATGCAGTTTGAAGCCTGGATACGGCCAGGGGGTACTCCTCCCGGATATAGAAGAAGCCCTTTTGCGCTCCAACTGCGTAACCTGCAATAGCCATGCCTTCTATCACGGCATGGGGGTCGCTCTCCAGCAGCACCCGGTCCATAAAGGCGCCGGGGTCGCCTTCATCGGCATTGCAGACAATATACTTGATATCGCTTTTTACGGTATAACATGACCGCCACTTGGCGGCGGTGGGGAATCCCGCACCTCCGCGCCCGCGCAGGCCCGACCTTTTCACTTCTTCAATCAATGCACCTGGCGCCATCGTCAGGGCCTTAGCCAGCGCTTTATAGCCTCCGCAGGCCAGATAGTGGTCGATCTCAAGGGGTGAGGTGTAGCCGCTATTGCGCAGCAGCAGCCTCTTCTCGTAAGCAAAGCGCTCCAGTTCCGGAATGATGGCGGGTTCCTGTCCGCCTCCCGTCACGCTACCGAGGGCCAGGTCGAAACAAGGATCGTCGCCGATTACATAGCCCTGTACCAGCCGGGGCACCATCTGAGGCGTTACGTGGTGGTAGCATATGGAGAAGTTGTCCGGCTTAATGATGGTCACCAGTGGCTCGTGGGAGCAGAGGCCCATGCAGCCCACTTCGGAGATGGCGACCGCCGCATCCAGGCCTTCTAATTCGCGTCTTAACGCCTCTAGAACGGCCATTGAACCGGCGGCGCGGCCGCAGGTAGCGGTACCCACTAAAATATGGGTAATCCGGCCTTTATAAAGAGCTTCCCAGTTCGATACCGCCTGCCGGGATATCTTCTCAAAGCTCATGGGAGGCTTTCAGTCCCCGGTGCGCCTGGAGCAGCCGCCTTAATGTTTACAAAAGCCTCTTCGACCCGGGGCGGCGTCATCCTGGGATGGACTTCCCCGCCGATGGTTAGCACCGGGGCAAGAGCGCAGCAACCAATGCAAGCCACACGTTCCAGGCTGAATTCCATATCCCCGGTTGTTCCACCGATCTCTATCGCCAGCTCTCGCGCCGTGGCCTCGAGTACGAGCTGGCCACCTGCCAGGTGGCAGGCTGTGCCCAGGCAGACCTTGACCGGCTTCCTGCCCGGCGGCGTGAAGCGGAACTGATTATAGAAAGTCGCCACCCCCCACACCGAGCTGCCGGGTATATCCAGGAATTTAGAGACCTCCAGCATGGCCTGCCGGGATAGGTAACCCTGCTCCGCTTGTATATCTTGCAGGATATCGATCAAGTGCCGGCGTTGCCGGCGTTCCGGCCCCAGGACTCTCGATAAATCGTTATTTCTTGAATCGTTTTCCATATCGCCCTTGTAAAAGCGTCCAAAATATATATACTCTGTATTTTAAAAGAAATGCTGAATATATGAAATGCGGAGGAACTTGCGGAAGATGAATATAAGATGCGCAGCACTGCTGCTGGCATTTGCCGGCTCGTTAGTGCTGTCCGCCTGCCAGCCTTCCCTGTCGCCCGCAATACAATCTCCGCCTGCAATTCAGGCCGGGGAACCCGGCATCCAGGCATTCTTCCCCAGGGCAGGACAGGACCCGGCGCCCATCCTGGTGAAGCTTTATAACGAGGCCTCAACCAGCCTGGATATCGCCATTTACAGCCTGACACATCCCGATATCGTTAAAGCCATCGGCGATGCCAAACAGCGTGGAGTGCAGGTGCGCGTCATAACGGACAGTGATTCCGCGACGGGAAACACGCAGAAGCATGCTGTGAACGATCTTCTGAACCTGGGCATCCCCGTGAAGGTCAACCTCCACTCCGGCCTCATGCATTTGAAAATGAGCGTGATCGACGGCAAAACCGCTACCATAGGGAGCTATAATTACACGCTGAGTGCCAGCCAGCAGAACGACGAGGTCATGGCAGTCGTGACGCAGCCCGCCTTCGTCAAAAGCTGCCAGGACGAGTTCAACCGGTTGTGGGATTCACCCGGTTTGACGAACGCCAAAGCCTCGTATTGATGAGTGAATTAGCACGCTAGCGCATAAGCCGCTAGCTAATCCATATCCGAAAACCCCAGCTATGGTATTAGGATAAGTAATCATATTTGGATGGCTGAGGAAATCGTTAATCTAACCATTCAATGAATGGTTTTTCATCAGCCACAATAAATCTTTTACGGGCAGCTATAATTTTGCCATCCGCACATATAGTCATGTCAATTTCGCCTTCCCCTCTCGGCAAATCAATAGTATAGATATCATCTTCATCTGCGGCTCTGGCTTTACCATATATAAATCCTGCTATCATTACTCTTGCCGCTAAGTTTGATGCTGGCAACATAATAGACTTGTATCGAGTAGTGAGATCATCACCAAAATAAATAAAACGTGCAGTAGGAATCAAAAACCCATGTCCCTCTAATTTCACGTCTGCGCTTAACGTCAATCTTTGAATAGTGTTTCTTTCAACATTAATCCATTTCAAAAATCTATTGTTAACGGGGAGATTTTGTAACTGAATGTATATTAAATACCCATCTCCTTGATAAGATACTAATATTTTGGGTTTCTGCCAGATCAGAAAAAGAGAAGGGACTATTATTGCCATCGCCAGTGCAACAATGGTGGCAAAAATCGTAATCCATTCCAAGGGTGGAGGTGGAGAAGTAAATAACCAATATGTCGTTTGATTATCCACGTTTTAATTTTATCACGCCGCATTCAAAATGACCCACTACCCGCTAGCCTGTAATTCTTATAAGATACGGGGTAAAATAGGTGCGTGGGGTTTGGGTTCTTTTTATTCGCCATCCTTCTTCTTATTTTGCTTGCCTTTACTGGTGTTTTTGGCAAATTCCCAGACAGTTGGTCATGGACTGGAATTGTATTGGCGGGGCTTGGTATAGTCATGACAGCCCCAACCATATTCCAAATGATCTTGGGCGGTCCGCGTGTCGATGTTGATTTTCGCGATTATATGCAATCAGGCACTAAGTTATTACAAGTATTTTTCAATAATCCCCCAGTCACGAACCGAGTATGGCGGTTTCTTGGGGTTCATCGTGAGACGGTAGCTAGCCTCAGTGCCCAATTTCGCATTAGCGAAGTGGGGAGCGGAACGATTATTGTTCCTATCCATCAAGCACCCTTATATGCAGACGATGCTGATAGTGATGCTTGTAGACAGCGGATTCCCTTACCTCCAACTTACAGTGTGGGCGCAACCGCGGCGATTATATTATGGGATACACCGAATAAATGCGCTGTTATTCCCCCGGATCGGTTGAGACAACCAATTATTCTAAAACCCGGATATTATCAGGCTCATATTCTATTATTGGTGGATGGCTTGCCTAAACAGGTTTTACGACGGTTTACCGTAGGGACAAAAGCTGACGATCTTACTTGGTCACGCAAAGCTTGACTATTTCCGAAAATGTCCAAATATGATCGCTGATTCCTACTGCCATTGCTGGGGTTCTTGGATGAGGATTAGCCAATGATTTGTGTGTCCGGGCAAAGTTGTAGAACGTGAAATGCAGAGCCAGGGCGTACCTATATCTTGAATCTTATTTGAGAATCAATCGGTCTGCCGGGTAAACGACGCTAGAGGTTGTGCAGCACAACGAGATCAGTTCTTCCAGCTCTTGACCAGGCTGGGGAGGTACGAGGGTATCTCGTTGGCCTCCCGAGGGCCGACTATGATTTCCCAGTCGGGCAATGCCTCGGTTAGCTCATGCCGTATGCGGGCCACCTTGCCGGGTATTACCAGCCTCCGGTGGTTGACCTTGCTCTCGATGCTGCATTTCTTGATGAAGGGGGCGATGTTGTCGCCGCTGAACTTGCCAGCCGCCCAGGCCGTCAGTACCCCCAGGCCGCCCGCCTCCTTGACGCACAGCCAGGAAGGGACCTTGCTGCTCTCTATCTCAGATGAGACGATAAAGTAGGTCAGCGCCCAGTTAGTAGTTATCAATACGGGGGAGCTGGCATCTGGGTTATTGATGGGGTAGACCTTCTCTTCCATGGACATGGGAATACGGGGATCCGTGTAAATATTCATCCTCTGCACCAGCAGCGGCAGCAGGGAATGCTCATCGATATCGGAAAGGACGATGATGCCGGCGTACTTGGTTATGAATGTTGAAGCCAGCAATATCTCGCGCTGCCTGTCCCCGGTCATAAAGCAGGGGAAGGCCACGGTGGGGTATCCCAGCGGCCTGAAGACCTGCTTGAGAGCCGCACGCCGTATGAGAGTCTGGTCCCTGATGGCCGACTGTAAATTCCTGGATCCCGGGTCCAGCAAAATATCCTCCAGCCCCGCTTCTTTGAGGCGGCTGGTCAGCGGCACCAGCGATTCCACACCGGCGGCCTTGACCGCCACCACGGCGGGCCTGGCCTGGACGGCGCTAATGATTTTTTCCAGGTTCTGTGCGGTGACCGGGTATAGCACCGGCTTCCTCCCGGCACACAAATTGTGCGCATCCAGCAGGGCATCGGTATCGTCGGACATCAACATCAGGGGACAGTCGGTAACGGGCAATACTTTTTTAACCAGCGCTTGATATGCAGCGCGGTCACCCGATGCGTGCCGCAGCGCCAGCATATCGGCCTTCAGCACCTTGCCCACCCAGTGAAACTGCAGCTCCTTCAGCTTCTTAATTTTGGCATCTACCGCGTCCGCCGGCTCGTCGTCCGAGATCAGCACCGCCATGCCCGGCTGGTGAATGAAGGTCTTCTCATGGCGGTAAAGCACCTGCTCGTCGCCTATAGTCAGGGCATTGGCGCCCATACCGACCGTAACCGGCTTGATGGGCGGGGAGAGGGCGTCCTCCAATTCGATCCTTACTTCGGGCGAAATATAAGGGCATCTATCGATGGCAATTCCGCCCGAAGCCAGCTTCATGGCAAATGCGAAACAGGTGGGCAGTCCGCACTCTTTACAGTTTTTCTTGCCGCCTTCGGGCAGCTTCTTAACTATATCTGTACCTTTGATCGCCAAGCGTCTCTCCTTTTAAACGGGCAGTTTAACCTCGCCCTTGACCCACGGGTGGCCCACGCGATCCAGGAACTCCCCAAGTTCCTCCACATTCCTGACGTCATTTTCCGTGGCTATCTTGTCGTATAAATCCATCGGGCAGGCGTCCCGGTAAAGCTCTTTGATGGCCTGCGGCATCCAGACGATCCTGTACCATCCGCCGTCGGCCTTGAGGAAGCTGGGTGAACGCAGGTATTCCAGAGCCATGCCCAGGTACCCTTCCACCTGGCGGCCCCCGCTGGTATCGCCGGCCATCTCGGTAAACGGCACGCCTACGACGGTGTCGCCCTCGAAATCACGGTTCACAATACCGAAGGCGTCAACCTCCGGTATATAGAAGCAGATGGACTGGAAGCAGCCGCAGGAGGTATGGGGATAACCAAAGGCGCTGTGTAAATACGTCTTATCATAGGCTCCCATCGATTTCTCCACGGCCAGCTTATTGACTCCCTCATATTCCCCCCTGATAGGGTCGATGATGAAGCCCTTCTTCACCCGCTGGATCGGCCCCTCGTTATCGAGCTGATAGGCCGCCTTGCCGTCGAACCAGTTGATGGCGCCGCAGTTGGCGATGCGCTCCGGGGTAATGCAGCAGATATGGGTGGGAGCAAAGCTCTGGCAGAGGGCGCAGCTGTAAAACTCATCCACATCAGCCTCGCGCAGGCCGCGTATCTTTTCGTCACGGGTACGGTAAACCTCCATGGCCTTCTGCAGAAGCTCTTCGACCCTGGCGGGGTCGGTGATGATGGTGATCTGTATCTTTTCGATGATATCGATCTCGGACGTATAGAGGAAAATCAGAATCTCGCCAAGCGTCTTCAACGATTTCAGCCCTTTATTGAAGGACTCTTTTTTCAAACGCATCCAGACGTCCTGCCGCTGGTTCATATGGTAGAACCCCTCGATGTAATTCAAATATAGATGCAGGCGGCGTTCCAGGACCGGCTCTATATCCTTTTCCAGCCGCGCTCCCGCCACATCCACCAGCAGGGCGATAGGTTGGCTGCTGCCCTCAGGGATATCCGGTATGTCCGGGCCGATTACCTCGACCTTTTCGTGCGTGACCTCTTCAGGCTTCTTAATCGTTACCAGCTCGAATTTGGACTTGACGTTGGGGCCGCCCAACTCGACCAACATGTCGGCCTTCCTGATGACCTCGCCCTCATATTGGGGCCCTATGTCAACCGGGAATACTCCGTCAGACATACCGCACCCGCCTTTTAGTTAATATACGTTCTTCCATATCAATATTGACTATATATTATATCCGCAGGGATTGGGGTTATCCTAATGCCGATGGCCCGGTTTTCAATGGACGACCTCGTCCAGGGTCACGCTGGAAGGATAGGTGCCGATCAAAGTGGGCAGGGACAGCACCGGCTTCTCTTTCCAACCGGCCTCGTTCAGTTTTGCCTGCAGGTCTTTCTTATAGAAAATGGGTATATCCGAAGCTTTTCTCACGAATAGGCCCACATCTTCCGGCAACTTGCCGAAATACTGCTTGTGAAGTCCGATGTAATGGGTGAGCTTGGTCGAGCGCCCCTGCGGGGTATCGTTCTTGCGCATGCAGAGCCTGGCCAGCGCCACCATGGCGGCGCCCTTGTCGGCCAGCAAATTGAGCAAGTGCTCCGGAGACGGTTCACCGGTATCGACAGGCTTCTTCTCCCGGCCGTCCATCACGCTCCAGTCGGTTTCGCCCGGCCTGCTGAGATAAAGCCGGCCATATTTAATGCAGTGCGGCCCTACGATGACCGGTATGCCCAGCCGGTTGCAGCCGGTAGCCAGGGCCAGCTCCTCCTCGCCGCAGGCGCCCCAGGCCAACCCGCAGGCGCCGACGCGGTTGAGTATATAATCAGCGACCACTTCGTAGTTGGCCCTCAACGGCAGGGCGGCGAATATGCTGGCAATCTTGATGGCGGCCCCGGATATATGGGCAGCTGCTGTGCCGGACCCTATATTGACGATGCCACCAGCTTCGAAATCAGGCGGGTATTTCTCATAAATTGATTTATCGTCGGCATCCTTCTTCAATGCCGCGGCAATTGCAGACTCTCCTGCCAGCACCACCACGTATTTACGTTTGGCAAATTCCTCGGCTATCTCCGCGATATCGTCGGGCGACCCCGGATAGTTCGAACTGCCGACGATGGCTATCACACCTGGTATGGTGCCCAGCACCAGCGGAGCGCCGACTTTCCTGATCTCCGTATCCATGACAGGGCCGCGCCCCACACGCATCTTGGCGGATTCCTGTCGCGCCGCCCCCTGCATCATGCGCAATACCGGCACCTGCCCTTTCACAGCGGCTTCGCATTTGCCGCAGCCTATGCATTTTTCGAACACTTCTGCCAGCAGTCCGAACTCGTTATGCGCGGCGGCCTCGATGGCGCCGGCGATGGGCAGCTTGTTGGGGCAGGCTTCATCGCACGGCTTGCAGGACTTATACTGGGCGGCCATCCCGGCCACCTCTTCCTGTTTTAAAATCGATTTCTTCCTGGAAGATGAGAGCTTAAGCGCAGCTTCCACGGCTACAGCAGCCGCCTTCCTGGGATCGAGCACCAGGGCCCCTTTCCCCTGATGAAGGTCGACCAGTATCTCCTCGGTATCCTTAGCCGTGACATCCGCGAACCCATAAGCCGCCCGGGCATCCGTAGCAATGAAGGCCGCTCCACCGGCGGCCGTCTCGGCGGGTATATCCGTCAGCAAATTGCCGCCCCCGCACATCACCACATCGGCCACACCCAGCCGCAGGATATAGAGCAGCCTGGATAACGGGCCTGCAATCCTGGCCCTGGAGCTGTAGCGAACCAGTTCGTGTCCTACCGGACCCATGCCGGCCACCAGGACTTTATCCTCCAACCTGCTATTTTTAATGTAATCCACCAGGCAAACGGCCGAGACCGTATCGTTGCCGATAACAAGTATGACCGGTTTGTCCATTGGAAGCGAGGCCCAGCCCACCTCAACCAGTGGCGTATCGGCATTGGAGGTCGGGAAGCCGAACCCGGATATCTGGGCGATATCCGCCGCCTCCATAGCTACATGGCTGAGCATGGAGGCCTGCAGCGCTTTGGACTCGAAATCCAGGTTGGAGCCTTCGATGCCCGTATTGGCTGCGGTAAGCAGCAGAGTAGTCTGATGCTCTATGTATGACAAAACCCTGTCCAGATCGCCCAGGGTGGCGGGCTTGAGTCCGATTACGGTCCTGATATGGGGGGCTTCGATGCTTACCTTATCGCCCGGCTCAAGGGTCATCTCCCTGCCTTTGACATCAATCAAATAGCCGACGATCCTCCTGGCCCTGGCCGTGGAAAGCGCTAGGCCCTCGCAGCACGACTGTAAATTGAGGCGCGCCTGCATGACGACGCCGTCTATGCCGCAGGAACCCTTCCTGCCGTCTGAGAGGTCGCATTCGCCGTAGGTACACAGGTTACACCTGTCAGTGACGGGAACGTAAAGGGGCTTCCATGTCTGCAGCAGCCGGCGGTCCCAGTTCCTGAGATCGAGAATGCCGGGCAAGGGGGTGTGTCCTACCGGCTCCCAGCTGTCCTCGGCATGTATAAATTCCCGGGCTTCCCTGCCTTGCCGCTCTGTTTTAGCCACAGCATCAGCCTCCTAAATTTTTCCTTCTATGGCTTCCTTCAATAACCTGCAATTATCCGGGTGGCGCAATACCAGGATGTCTCCTCCGGCCAGCAGCAGGCTCATAGCTGTAACGCTTTCCCAATGCATGCCCTGTTCCCGGTCGGCCCTGGCCTGGTTGGTCTTCCAGCATTCACCGCCCAGGTCGGCAATGATGGGCATCTGCATGGCCACATCGCCGAATATAACTCCTATCTGCCGGGTGCGCTCCATGATGGTAAAGCTGTATTCCATGCCGTAACCCAGCGCCGAGCTCAGCGGGTCGATGACTATCCTCTCCGGCGGGAGCTGTTTCAACAATTTAACGTTAAGCTCCTTCTCCAGGTTGAGGTCGATGGGCGTCTGGGCAATGATGCAGTGCCCGTTTTCGGCCACCGCCCGGGCAAGGGCTTCGTAATTTTCTTTAACAGCGGGCCCCAGCAGGAGGTTCTCCCCTTTGCAGGCCACAGCCACCGCGGTGAGCACCTCAACATCCTTTTTATCATCTCCACAGCCGTAGACGATCAGGGGAACATTCACCTTCGAGCTGACCTTCTTCGCCAGAGCGGCCGCCTCCGCTGCGGGGCGGTTCGCCCCCTGCGGGTCCGTTCCGTCAAGGTGCAGGCAGATTAGGTCAGCTCCCAAGCCGAGGCACTTTTGGGCCCATTTTACCGGATCAGAGACCACATCCTTATAAGGCTCCACCACCCACTGAGCCCAGCCGGCAGCACCGTTATCATTAACTTCCAGCGCCACCAGCGGCCTGTTTACCACGCTGCCTTCAAAATAATGCAGGGGCAGGATATTACCCCCGCCGATCTTCAGAGCACCCGCCCCTTTGCCCAGCGTTACTTCCTTGACCCTTCCAGTGTACGTCTCCAGAGGCGCTTTATAGTCCATATCTATACCTCAACTAGGATTCCAGCCATGCGTGAGAATAGAGCGCTTCACCCATCAGCACCCTGGCCGTTTTGACATAGTTCTTCTCTTTCTCCGGCAACTCGGCCGCATCGACCGGTTCCCCGTCCATAACCTTATAAATAAGGCTGCGAATAGCCGACTGACCGTCATGATTCAGCTCGATCAGCTCCGGGTCGAGCACATCAGCAATGGCCGAATAAAGCCCATTCTTCTCCAGCATCAGCATATAGGTGCGGTTGAGGATGCCGCGCAGGTCGGGCGGCGTCCCGTTGGAGACGTTGGAAAGGCCGACTACCGACTTAACGCCAGGGAGCAGGTCGGGCAGTATCTTGATGAACTCCAGCGCCTCGCGTACCTGTTTCTGATCGGCGCTCACCGGCAGGATAATGGGGTCAATCCAGATATCCTCGGTGCCGATGCCCAGCTCATTGGCGTAGGCCACGGTATCCATAACGCTCTCCACCCGCGAATCAACGTCCGGCGGGCAGCCCTGGTCGGTTATCACGGAGATTATCACCTGTGTACGGTATTTAACTGCCAGCGGCATCATATTCGATTTGCTTTCGGATTTCCCCGAGGCCGAGTTCAACAGTGGCCGCTTCTTACATATCTTCAAACCGGCCTCCATGGCCAGGGGATTCATGGTATCCAGCGAGATGGGCAGGTCGGCCACCTCCTGGACGGTGTTTACCAGCCAGGCTCCGACCACTTCAGGGTCTTTGCGGGCCGGGCCGAGGTTTAAATCGAGGTAATCTGCTCCCGCTTTGGACTGTTCCCTGGCAAGCGACTGGATAGGTGCAGCATCCCGGTTCCTGACCGCCTCGCTAACAACCTTCGAGATGATATGGATATTTTCGCCGATTAAGATCATGGTATGTGGAAAAGTCGGTTAAATCAGAGGAATTCTAACATCCCGTACCTGCCACGGGCAAGGATTTGACATGAGGCGGGCTTGTCTTTGAGAGAAAATTAACAAGTGCATCTATGCATAAGTCCCCATCATGATGACAAATTTGTCACTATAAATAAAACTTCGCCATCTTCTCCAACGGTTCGCGTGCGGAGCGGAATTTATTAGCAGGGTGTTCCCAGTCGGGGTAGCCGATTGGTATAGCTGCTACGAAGAGCTTGTTAGCGGGAAGCCCCAGAACCTGGCGCAGGATTTCCGGGTAGAGTACGGGCATAATAGCGGGTATGGTACCAAGTCCTATCTCGGTGGCGAGAAGCATGATGGTCTGCGCGACCAGGCCGCAGTCGAAAATATTGAGGGAGTTTGGGACTTCACCCGCGTTGTAAAAGTTCTTGTCAATGATGATGTAGATGCAGGCGGGAGCGCCCCATAGTTGCATCGCCCAGATGTTCCGGTCGGCGCGCTTCTGTTTATCCTCGCGGGATATGCCCAGCTTCTCCTGCACGCCATGCATGATGATGGCGTAGCGAGAGCCCCAGGGCTCCGGATAATTCATGGAGATGGGTATATCGATTTTGGGCATCTGGGTGGCGGCAGCCAGAACTGCTGCCTTTACAGCTACGAGCTTAGCGCCGCTGACCACGGCATATTCGCAGGGCTGGCTATTGCCGGCAGAAGGGGCGTGTAGAGCAGTCTCCAGTATCTTTTTCAGGATGTCCGGGGGAACTGGATCGGGCTTGAAGGCCCGGATGGACTGACGTTTAACCACAACTTCGCTAACGTTCACTTTTTGCACCTCTTTTTCGTATAGTTGTATCTGAACTAGCTCCAGGATTAATCCCGCCCGTTTACGTCATGAGTTAATCAAACTTTCAACGATCGCGGCTGCATCCTCAACCAGTTTGGGGCAGATCCTCTGGGGTATGCCGTTCTTCACGGCCTCGCGGAATTCACCCGGTTTGCTGAAGTCGGCTCCCAGCAGTTCGCTGCAGGTAATCGACCCATGCAATGCCTTGAATTTCTCGGCAAATTCCCGCACCTTGCCGAAGGCCGCCTTATGCGACTGCAAGCCGTCGGCTGCTGTCATGCCGTATTTAAGCCCGATGACCATGAACGCCCCCGTCACCGCCCCGCAGGTCTTACCCATATGGCCCATGCCGCCGCCGAAACTGGCGGCGATTTTATAGGCCATGACCCGGTCCAGCCCGAAATCTTCGGCGAACTCGGCCAAGACGGACTGGCTGCAGTTGAATCCTTTACTGAACGTAGCCCGTGCATCTTCTGCTTTGCTCATCCTGCTCTCCTCCCTATTTGCGGTTTTACGGCGCTTACCTTTATGCTCCTGACGGATTTGCCGACCTTGCTCAAATCTTCCTTGGATATGTTTTCGCTGTCTACAATTGCCTTCAGGGCCGGCTCTTTTTCCAGGATATCGGTGGCAAAGCCCGTGTCGCCGATGACCTTGACCTCATCAAAGCCGGCGCGTTTTATATCATTAAGGTAGTCCTGTTTTAACGATGCTCCTGCCACGCAGCCGATGTAAGCTGCAACCGATTTCTCAACGGCCTGGGGTAGCTCCTCCAGCAGGACTATGTCAGACACCATCAGCCTTCCGCCCGGCTTCAGCACGCGGTAAGCTTCACTGAATACCCTCTTTTTATCCGGCGACAGGTTAATTACGCAGTTGGAGATTATGATATCGGCGTAACCGTCCGCCACCGGCAGGTTCTCTATCTCGCCCAGCCTGAACTCCACGTTCTTGTAGCCGCCTTTTGCTGCGTTCTCCCTGGCTTTTTCCAGCATTTCAGCGGTCATATCAATCCCGATGACTTTGCCCTTTTCCCCCACCGCACGGGAGGCCAGGAAGCAGTCGAAGCCCGCTCCCGAACCCAGGTCCACCACGACCTCCCCTTCCTTCAGTGAGGCCATGGCAACGGGATTGCCGCAGCCCAACCCCAGGTTGGCTCCCTCGGGGGCAGCATTCAGGTCCTCATCTGTGTAGCCGACGCTCTTGCTGAGCGTTTTAGTCAGGTCCGTCCCGCCGCAGCAACTCTGGGCCTGCGGCGCACAGCAGGAACCGCCCTGTTTGGCCAACTTGCCATATCGTTCCCTGACCGTTTTCTTGATCTCCTGTTCTTTCATCGTTTAACTCCTTCCTTGTAATTACGCTTTCTGGCTTTTCCCCTGAAAAAAGCCCTTCATCTTCTCTTTCATAACCTCAGGGATTGCATTGCTGTTGCAGCAGTCCTTCCACATCTTGCTCATATCCTCCGGTTTGCACATACTGCTGCAGCAATCCATAAACGTCTTGCCTTTTTCCTCCTGTGCGGGAATATCGCCGCAGCCGCAACCTTCCTTCGCTTCCCCAGCGGTTTTCGTAGTGTTCTCTTTTTCCATGATTGACCTCCTTTTATTTGATTACTAATACAAAGTATCCTGACATCGCTATCTATAGTTCATATAGTATCTCCGCAACTTTGTAAGCCGTTCCGCTGGTCAGCCTGGCACAGTTTTCCGACCGCTCCTGTCCTTTGGCGCTCAAATGCTGCTCCAGCAGGGTCGCCGTATCAAACCAGTCATATCCCGATATCTCGGCGCAGACCGTGCTTTTATATTGCAGTTTGAACCACTGCGCCAATTTATGGCAGGGCTCCATCATCGGCATCAACCCGCCAAATCCCTCCTCGATTTTCTTGCGTCCCGATCTTGCGCTGATCAGCATGAAACCCGTATTCAGTGCGCCGCAGGTCAGACCGCAGCCCCCTCCACCCTGTAAGCCACCTACGGCCCGGAACAAGAACTCATCCTGCAGTCCCAGTACATCCATGAAGGCCCGCATCAGAGACTGGGCACAGCCATAGTGCTGTATGAAGTTTTCGTAGGCTTTCTGGCCGATCAGCTCACGGTTGTCCTCGGAGCCCAGCAGTTCCGTTATTCGCCCTTCGAACAGCTCACTGAAGTTGCTCGTATTCACATATACAAGTTCGCTCATTTCCATATTCAGCCTTACAACTTTTATTACTACTATTCGAAATATATCGATATCAAAAGATAAAATTTTTTAGCCTGTGGCGGGTGCTTTGAAGAAGTCGGCCAGCCTTTCAAGTATCCCTTTATCGACCCAGCACTCGATGCGCTGCCCGTTGCGCCTGGTGCTGATCAACCCGGCCCGGTGTAGCTCTTTAAGGTGGTGTGAGATGGTCGACTGTGCTATGCCCAGGTTGCCGCTTAGATCACCCACGCACTCACAAATATTATCCTTCTTACACGCCATCCCTTCCGGGCCGCAACACGCCAGCCTCAGGAATATCTTCAGCCTGTGTGGATTGGACAATGCCTTGAACATCTCCGCATATTTTTCAGCTTTACCACTGTCATTGTTCGACATATTACGAAGTATAGAACTATTAAAAGTCTTTTGTCAAGTTTAGCTTCAATTTTTATTGTATGGGGGCCCGGTTAATCCAGGCCCCCAGGCCCTGAAATGGCGTATAATTAGCCCATGCCCGGCATGGATAAAATCGTTATTTACTGTGACGGCGCCTGCTCGGGCAACCAGTACCAGGTCAATGCGGGGGGATGGGGCGCTATATTGAGGCACCGGGGCAAGGTCAAGGAGATCTACGGCGGCGAGCTGAATACAACCAATCAGCGCATGGAGTTGACCGCCTGCATCAAAGCCCTCGAACAGATGAAATCCGCAGGCCACCTTATAGAGGTTTACACGGACAGCGCTTACCTGGTGAACTGCATGCAGCGGAAATGGTACCTGACCTGGCAGAAAAACGGCTGGCAGAATGCCAAAAGGCAACCGGTGGAAAACCGCGATCTCTGGGAGAGGCTTCTGAAGCTTTTATCCAAATATAAAGTGCACTTTCATAAGGTAGAGGGGCATGCCGGTGATGAGCTGAACGAAAGGGCGGACGAGCTGGCCAGACAGGGCATTTCATACGTCAAAAAGATCGGCCTGAACTGATGCATTTTAAACTTAAATATGCTATACTAAATTACGAAATTGCAAGTCCTAGTAGGCTTCGTCTGAGCAAACACAATATATTGTGATGCTTGTTTCTAAAACCCGCTATATGGCGGGGCAGGGCACACAAAATCCATCATAAGAGATAAACCATGGCTTCTGAACAGGTTAACAATTCACACAACGGCGAATATACAGCAGAAAATATCCGCGTGCTGGATGGGCTGGAAGCGGTACGCATGCGTCCCGGCATGTACATCGGCGATACCGGCAAGGAAGGTCTGCATCACCTGGTTTACGAGATCGTCTATAACAGCATAGACGAAGCCATGGCCGGCTACTGCGACCGCATACAGGTAATCATCCACCCTGACAACTCGATAACGGTTATAGACAATGGCCGCGGCATACCCGTAGACCTGCATCCCGAAAAAGGCATTTCGGCCCTGGAGGTCGTTATGACCACCCTGCACGCCGGGGGCAAATTCGGAGATGGCGCTTACAGCGTTTCCAGCGGTCTGCACGGCGTGGGCGCCTCGGTAGTAAGTGCGCTTTCTTCCTGGATGCGGGCCGAGGTCAGACGGGACGGCAAGATCTGGCGACAGGAATATAAGATCGGCGTACCCCTGAACGACGTCAAGTCCGTAGGCAGGACCGATGAAACAGGCACCCTAATTACGTTTATGGCGGACACTGAGATTTTCGCAGAAATCCGCTATGATTTCGCAGTCCTCGCCGAGCGTCTCAGGGAGCTGGCTTTCCTTAATAAGGGAGTTGAGATCAGCCTGAAAGATGAAAGGGCGGATGAAGAGGTCACATATTTCTTTGAAGGCGGCATTGCCAGCCTGGTCAGACGTATTAACAAAACACGCCAGGTCCTGGATAAATCCATTTACATTGCGGGCAAGGTCAACAGCACGGCTGTAGAGATCGCCATACAGTACAACGACGGCTATTCTGAGAACGTGACCGCCTTCGCCAATTGCGTCAACACCCGGGAAGGCGGGACCCACATGACCGGGTTCCGTGCGGCACTGACGCGGGTACTTAACGATTACGCACGCAAGAACAAGTTCCTCAAGGACAATGACGCCAACCTGACCGGCGACGATATCCGCGACGGCCTGACGGCAGTCGTCAGTGTAAAAGTGGGTTCACCCCAATTCGAAGGACAGACCAAGGCCAAGCTGGGTAACCCCGAGGTAAAAGGACAGGTTGAATCGATAGCCAGCGACGGCCTTAACGAGTATCTGGAGAAGCATCCCGACGAAGGTAAATCGATAATAGATAAATGCCTGCTGGCGGCCAAAGCCAGGGAGGCAGCCCGTAAGGCACGTGACCTTATCCTTAAGAAGACCGGCCTCGAGTTCGGCACACTTCCCGGAAAACTGGCGGATTGCTCCAGCAATAACCCCAAAGAGTGCGAGCTCTACCTGGTGGAGGGCGATTCGGCGGGCGGCTCTGCCAAGCAGGGGCGAGACCGCAATTTCCAGGCCATCCTCCCGCTGCGGGGCAAGATCCTCAATGTAGAGAAAGCAGCCAAGGATAAGATATTTGACCACGAGGAGATCCGTGCCCTGATCACCGCCCTGGGCACCGGAATCGGCGACGCCTTCGAGTTGGGCAAGCTACGCTATCATCAGATCATCATCATGACAGATGCCGATGTCGATGGCGCACACATCCGCACACTGCTGCTTACTTTCTTCTACCGCAATATGGCGGACCTCATCCAGAACGGTCACCTGTTCATCGCTCAGCCCCCGCTATACCGCCTGGCAGCCGGCAAACAGCAGTATTGGGTTTACTCAGACATGGAAAAAGATGCCAAACTAGCTTCGCTGAAAGCCAGCAAGGTGGATATACAGCGCTACAAAGGCCTGGGTGAAATGAGCCCCGAACAGCTCTGGGATACCACCATGAACCCGGCCACTCGGACGCTGCTCAAAGTACAGGTTGACGACGCCATGAAGGCCGACGATATCTTCCACGTGCTTATGGGCAGCGAGGTACCGCCCCGCAAGTCCTTTATCCAGGCACATGCACGCAGCGTTAAAAACCTGGATATCTAGGCCCATCCCAACCCGGTCATCAATCAATTCAATTGGTTATTTCTTATAAAGGCCGTTATCGGTTATATATTTTTCAACTGCGTCCGGCACCAGGTATCGGATGGATTTGCCTTCCGCAACTCTGTCCCTGATATCTGTAGAACTTATACCGATACACGGCCCTTCCATCATTATGTTTCTCTCTGAGAAGCCGGGAATGACATCTTCCATTGAGGCAATGTCAGGCCGGTTGAATCCAGGCCTGGGAAATGCAACCACGGTGGCCATTTTGGAGATTCTATAGGGAGCTTTCCAGTTTGGCATATCCTTCAAGCTGTCCCAGCTCATCAGCAAATACAATTTGGACTCATAGCCCACATCCTTCCACAGCTGTTCCAACGTATCCACAGTGAATGTGGAGCCGGGCCTGTCTACCTCTATAGTCACTAGGCTGAAAAAGGGATTGGATTGTATGGCAAGCTTGACCATCTCCACCCGGTGGCGTGGGGGCGTTATCCCGTGGCCGGATTTCATCCAGGGGTTACCGGCCGGGATGAACATTACTTTGTCGAGCTCCAGCCTGGTCCTGGCATCCTCGGCAATTATAAGGTGTCCCAGGTGTATGGGGTCGAATGTGCCGCCCATAATTCCAATCTTCATTTCAATCCCGCCTGTCAACCGGTTTAGGCCGGAAGACTACCTCCGGCTTAACCTCCCGGGTCTCGACAATTCCCTTCTCCAACGCAATTCTGTGCACGGATGATATCAGCTCATTCAGGCCCTGACCCGTTTTGGCCGAGATAAAAAACAGCGGCAGGCCGTTAAAGACCGGCAGATCCCGTATTTCATCCAATTCCCCGGCGCTTTCTATTAAATCGATTTTATTGACGGCCACGACCAGGCTTTTATCCGCCATCCCGGTGTCAAAGGCCGTAATCTCCTCTTTTAAATGGTTCAAATCGGCGCCTGGATCCATTGTGCTGCCATCAAGCAAAAGAACTAGCACTTCAGCCCTTTGAGCATGACATAAAAAATGGTTGCCCAGGCCTTTGCCCTGATGAGAACCTTCGATCAAAGCCGGCAGCTCGGCCCAGATAAGTTTTTTAACCCCGTCATCAACCGTGCCCAGGACCGGCTCTGTTGTGGTAAAGGGGTAGTCAGCAGCTTGAGGCCTGGCTCCCGAAATGGCAGCCAGCAAAGTGGACTTCCCACTGTTAGGGTACCCGATAATACAAACATCTATAGCCAGTGTTAAATGCAACACTATGTCAAGTTGCTCGCCTTCCTCGCCCGGCTGAAATATCTTTGGTGCTTTACGGGTGGCGGTAGCATAATGAACATTGCCCTTACCTCCCTTACCTCCCTTAGCCACCAAAACCCTCTGTCCTTTATTGCTCAAATCAGCTATCAGTGCTTCTTTGCTATCCTGCTTGACATAAGCCGAGGTCCCAACAGGTACCTTTATGATTAGATCAGCGGCATTGAGCCCATGCATCTTATTCTTGCCACCTCTGCCACCGTTTTCAGCTTTAAACAATGTTTTATGTTTAAAGTATTTTAGGTCTTCTTCATCAGCGCTGGCCAGCAAATATATATCCCCTCCTTTACCGCCATCACCTCCATCAGGCCCGCCGAAGGGCTTGAACTTTTCCCGATTGAAGCTTGCCAGTCCGCTGCCCCCATGCCCGGCTACAAGTTTTATTTCTACTGTATCAACAAACATATCTTGTATAGTAGCTTAATTTATAAGTCTATATAGGCTATATATATAATCATACCAATTATAAGCTGGTTGATGTTGTGGATGTTAGCTGTGGCAATCAAAGAACGTAGTTTAAGAGAGAAAAGGGTGTGGAAAAAAGGCCAAAGTTATCCACAATCAGGATCGCTTTTTCCACATTGAATGCTGGGAGGTCAGGAAGTTTTGTAGGATTTCAACAGAATGCGGATCTCTTCGATGGATTTGCTGAGCTGTGAATCCACACTGATTTGAGAAGATATCTTTTCGCATCCATGAATCACGGTGGAGTGGTCCCGGTCGCCCAGGGCTCTGCCGATGTCGGAAAGGTTGCAATGGTTCTGCTGGCGCAGCAGGTACATGACGATATGGCGGGCCCGTGAGGTCTTTAAATCCCTTTTCCTGCTGGGGATATCCTCGGGCGAAATAGCATAGTAATCAGCCACGGCCTCGATTATGGTTGACGGTTGATAGCGGCCATTGTTCTGATTGGAGATCGAGATGAGATCGTTCAGTATATATTTGACCGAGTCCAGATCGGGATTGGAATTATTCAACCGGGCATAGGTTGCCAGGCGGATAAGCGCTCCCTCGAGCTCCCGGACGCTGTGGTGAAAATGCGTGGCCAGGAAATCCATGATGGAAGCATCAAACGAGGATTTCAATACCTTGGCTTTCGACTCGAGTACGGCAAGCCTGGTCTTATGGTCCGGCGGGAAAATATCCACCACCAGCCCGCCTTCCAACCTCGAACGGAGCCGCAGGTTGAAGCACTCTATCTCTTTGGGAGGCCGGTCCGACGAGATCGCTACCTGCCTGTTGTCCGCCAGGAAATCGTTAAGAATGTGGAAGAAACACTCCTGGGTACCGGTCTTACCGCTCAGGAACTGAATATCGTCCAACAGCAACACGTCGACGTTGCTGAACTTGCCCCTGAATTCCTCGGCCTTCTTACTACGGATAGCGACGATAAATTCATTGGTGAATTGCTCGGCGCTCAGATAGTATGTGGACATGCCCAGCAATTTTGCTGCATGGCCGATAGCATGCAGCAGGTGGGTCTTTCCCGTGCCAGTCCCTCCATATATAAAGAAGGGATTGAACACCTCACCGGGGTTACTGGCGATTTCAAT
>JBEKVW010000014.1:0-33186 GCA_049513695.1 Dehalococcoidia bacterium
CGGCTTGGGATGTCAAGTGATGATATACTTTTGGAGAACATGGTTTTCACCGTCGAGCCCGGGGTTTATATCGCCGGGTGGGGCGGTGTAAGGATCGAAGACACTGTCACCATCAAGGATGGCAAATTAAAAACGATCAGCAAGGCCGGAAAAGAGGCACACATACTTGGAGGTTAAGCAGATATGATTGATGCAGGAGAGCTTAAAAAAGGCATTACCATAATGCTGGACGGCCAGCTTTACCAGGTCCTTGATTTCCAGCATATAAAGATGGGTCGCGGTTCAGCACAAATTCGCATAAAACTGCGCGATATCAAAGGCGGCCATACAATCGAGAAATCATTCCAAGCCAGCGAAAAATTCGCCAAGGCTTTTTTGGAGAAGCGCCCTGCACAATTCCTCTATAACGACGGTGACCTGTATCATTTTATGGACAACGAAACATACGAACAGTTTGCGGTAGACAAGTCACTTGTAGGAGATGCCCTGAATTACCTTAAAGAAAATATGAACCTGGAATTGCTTACACATAAGGGTGTGACCATCGGGGTTGAAATCCCATTATCAGTAGAGTTAAAGATAGTTGAGACCGGTCCCGGATTTAAAGGCAACACGGCCAGCGCCGGCAGCAAACCCGCCATAATGGAAACCGGGATTACTATTCAGGTTCCGTTCTTTATAAATACCGGCGATATAATAAAAGTGGACACCAGGACCGGCACATATTTGGAAAGGGTTAGCTGATCCTTTGATTAAAGCCGATCTCCACGTACATACCTTTCACTCTGTGGATTCCAATATGTCCTACGAGCAGCTTATTGCTGCCTGTAAGAGAAAAGGTATCAATTGCATCGCAGTCTCCGATCACGGGACCACCAGGGGTGCACGGGAGTTAAGCAAGATAGCCCCCTTCAAGATCATTATTTGTGAAGAGGTGCTGACTCCCTACGGTGAGATAATGGGGATGTTTTTAAATGAGGATATACCGAATAATATCAGTGTGGAAGATACTATAAGACTGATCCGCCAGCAGGGCGGGTTGATTAATATCCCTCACCCCTTTGACAGAGTGAGACCTTCAGCCTTTCGCAACAAACTGATGCTGGAATCCGTTGCCGAACAGGCCGATTTAATCGAGGTATTTAATTCGAGGAGCCTGTTTCCGGGCATTGGTAAGAAGGCCCGAGAGCTGGCCCTCAGGCACAATAAAGTTGTCAGCGCCGGCAGTGACGCTCACAGCCCGCTTGAAATAGGCTATGTTTCTATTGATATGCCTGACTTCGACACTAAACAAGAATTCCTAACTTCGTTAAGCAAGGCCGAGTTCCACTGCAAGAAGTCGAGCCCGCTAATACATATTATCAGCACTACAGCCAGGTTAAGAAAACAACATAAGCCGGAGTAATAAAAGTGCTAAAAGTCGGCTGGTTTTCGACAGCTAGAGGAGAGAGCTCGCGCAAGCTGTTATCCACCGCGTTTGAAAGCATCCTTAGCGGACAGCTTAGTGCCAAAATAGATTTCGTTTTCTGCAGCCGTGAGCAGGGCGAATCCGAGAGGACGGACCTTTTTATTGAACAGGTTAAAGGCTATGGTATACCGCTGGTCTGTCTATCAGTCAGAAAATTTGCACAGAGTTCCTCTCAGGAAGTAGGTGTTAAGGACGAGAGACTGCCCGATTGGAGGCTGGAATACGACCGGCAGGTTATGAAGAAACTTTCAAGCTATAATCCGGATATTTGCATGCTAGCCGGTTATATGCTGATCGTCGGCCCGGAAATGTGCCAACGCTACAACATGATAAATCTCCACCCGGCCCTGCCAACAGGGCCCAAAGGTAACTGGCAGGAAGTTATCTGGGATTTGATTTCGACCAGGGCTACAGAATCGGGTGTTATGATGCATCTTGTGACGCCCGACCTTGATAGGGGGCCTGTCATCACTTATTGCAAATATAGTATTTCCGGTAGCGAATTTAATGTTCTGTGGAAATCCGTAGCCAATATTCCGGTGAATACCATAAAAACTCAACAGGGAGAAAACAACGAGCTTTTTAAAAAGATCAGAGAAGCCGGATTTATGCGCGAAACACCTTTGATTATCCACACCCTGAAATCTTTCAGCGAACGTAAAATAACCATAGATCGTCACAAACGGCTGTTGGGGGCCGATGGCAAACCCATACCGGGTTATGATCTGACTGGCGAGATAGATCTGGCCTTATAAGGATCGTAAAAACAATTATCAATTAGGCAAATAAAGAGAGGAGCCCTTACGGGTCTCCTCTTCTTGTTTAAACCGGCTTGCAAAATAAGGTTATGCTTTGGGTCTGTTGGAAGACGGTGATAGGATATCATCTATCAAGCCATATTCTACCGCCTGCTCGGCGTTGAAATAAATGTCCCTATCCGTATCCTGTCGTATCTTTTCCAAAGATTGTCCTGTGTGCTTGGCCAGGATTTTGGCTATGAGGTCGTCAAGCCTCTCAAATTCTTTAGCGGCAATTTTGATGTCGGTTATTTGTCCCTGTGTTCCTGCCCTGCCCTGGTGCATGTGGATAGTTGAACTGGGCAGCGCGTACCTTTTACCCTTAGCGCCGGCGCACAATAAGACCGTTCCCATACTGTAAGCGGAACCAACACAAATGGTTGAAACGTCCGGCTGTATTAGTTGCATCGTATCATAAATTGCCAGGCCAGCTGTAACCACGCCTCCGGGTGAATGAATATACAGACTGATATCCTTCTCCGGATCCTCACGTGCTAAATATAGAAGTTGAGCAACTATTACGTTGGCTATCTGGTCGTCAACCTGAGTACCCAGGAATACAATCCTCTCTTTAAGCAAGAGCGAATATATATCCATGGACCTTTCGCCCCTGGCGCTGCTCTCTGTTACCATTGGTATTATGTTAAGCGGTGACCTTTCCATTTTTTTCTCCCTCCTCCGAGTTATCGGCTTTTTCAGTGACTATCTTGGTCAATAAATCCATCGTTTTATTAATAATCATCATTTCTCTAAGCGATTCACGAGGTTGCGGCAGGCTAAATAGTGCCTTGACATTCTCCGCCTTAGTTTCATCACCCTTTATCATATTCTCGATCGCCTCTGCCAATTCATCTTCGCTAACCTTGATATCCTCCACCTCACCTATTTTGCTGGTAACCAGGAAGGCCTTGACCCTGTCAGTGGCCGCCGACTTCAGGTCATCGCGATGCTGCTCCATAGTTTTCTTCACATTACCCAGGTAATTCTCTAGCCCCTTCACACCATCCGCAAAATTACTCGCTTCCTCGTTGATGATATGGTCTATCTCTTTTTCGACCAGCACCGGCGGGAACTCTATCGCGCTTTGCTCAATTAACTGCGTTACCAGTTTGTTCTCGAATTCCTTCTTCAGGCTTTCGTCGGCCCGTGATTGTAGCCCAACTCGAATTTTTTCCTTGAGGTCCCCCAGATTTTCACTTCCTGCATCCTTGGCGAATTCATCATTTACTTCCGGGAGGCTCTTTTCCTTTATTTCTTTAACTTTAACGGCAAAGGTATACTCTTTGCCGGCTATCTCTTTTATTTCGTAATCGTCGGGGAAAGACAGCGCAAATTCGGTCTCTGCATCTTTTTCCAACCCTACCAGTTTCTCTGCGAAACCGGGCGCCGGGTATTTGGAATCCTGGTTCACTTCGTAGGCTGCATCTTTGCGGTCGAGTATAGGTTCGCCGCTCCTTTTAGCCGCGATATCGCAGGTAATAATATCCCCGTATTGAATACCCCGTTCCACCGGGACCAGGGTACCAAATTGCATCTGCAATTGCTCGATCACCTGGTTTATATCGCTATCGCCGATCTCCTTTTTCCCCATTTCCAGTTTTATTTCTCTGTAGTCTCCGGGGGTTACATTCGGTTTAAGCGGCACTACGGCTTTGAATATAACCGGATCGATCTGAAGGAGCTCAATTTTAGGTTCGGCGATGGCCGCTATAGACTCCTTCTTTAAAGCCTCTTCATAAGCTTCAGGGATAAGGTGCTCAAGAGCTTCCTGAAAAATGACTTGTTTACCTACGTGTTGCTCGACCAGGCTGCTGGGTGCTTTCCCTTTTCTAAAGCCGGGCATCGTAACTCTCTTGGCCAGGTGCTCCAGGGCATCCGCCATGTATTTATCGATTTCGTTGCTTTCCATTTCCACGCTGAGAGCAAGCTGGCAATTATCCATTTTTTCGCAAGTTGTTTTCATATTAACGTATCATCCTGAATTATTATAACATCGGAAAATTCGACTTCAAAAAAGTTTAAGCTTCATTCTCCTTCTTTGTAACGCGCAGATGAAGTTCATCGAGCTGTATATTCGAAATGTGGGATGGCGCATCGGTCATCACATCGATCGCAGCCTGATTCTTGGGGAAAGCAATAACATCCCTTATGGTCTTGCTGCCTGTAAGCAGCATTATAAACCGATCAATCCCCGGAGCTATGCCTCCGTGCGGAGGCGCCCCATATTCCAGAGCCTCAAGGAAGCCTCCGAACTTGTCTTCCATTTCTTCCTTTGAGTATCCAAGGATGCGGAATATTTTTTCCTGCAACTCCCTGGTATGTATGCGTATACTTCCACTGGATAGCTCGAAACCATTACAAACGATGTCATAATGCCGTGCGCGAATTTTAGCGAGGTCCGAATCAAGCAAGGATATATCTTCATCAAAGGGTGCCGTAAACATGTGGTGCATAGAGTCCCAGCCCTTTCTTTCATCGTTCCATTCAAATAGCGGGAAATCCGTGACGAACAGGAATGCCATTAAATTGGATGGACAGAGCTTCAGGCGCCTGGCCATCTCACGGCGCAGCTCATCCAAGATTTTATGCACGAGGTTTTGACTGCCGGCTGCTATAAGAATTAAGTCCCCGCGTTTGGCTTCAAATAGCTTGAATATCTCTTTCAGCTTCTCTGTTCCCAGGTATTTGGTGGCAACCGATTTCACCTGTGCGGACAAGTCACCGCTCTCAGATCCGTCGAGGACCCAGGCTATGGAAATCAGTCCTTTAGCGCCCAGGCCTTTGGCTATTTCAGTCAGCTCCTCGATTTGCTTGTGCGTATAGTTAGCGCATCCCGGCAGGCAAATACCTTTTACAACGCCTTTGGACTGGATGGCGGATTTAAAGACAATAAACTCGCTGTCTGACACCAACGATGATATATCCTTTAATTCCAACCCATAGCGGATATCCGGCTTGTCCGTCCCGTAGCGGCTGATAACATCGGCGTAAGACATTCTGGGAAATGGTTTAATAAGCCGGATATCAGGGGTTAAGGTTTCGACCAGCGAAGTGAACATCTCTTCACACAAACTCAATATATCTTCTTCAGTTACAAAGCTCATCTCGAGGTCCAATTGCGTAAACTCCGGTTGACGGTCGGCACGCTGGTCCTCATCACGAAAACACCTGGCGATCTGATAGTATTTCTCCATGCCGGCCACCATCAGCAGTTGTTTTAGCTGCTGGGGCGATTGAGGTAAAGCATAGAACTTTCCTGCATGTAACCGGCTGGGGACAACATAATCACGGGCTCCTTCGGGTGTGCTCTTTATTAATATAGGAGTCTCTACTTCGACAAAGCCTTTAGCATCAAGGAAATCACGCATGAATTTTATTACCTTATGCCTGAGTATCATATTGTCACGCATGCCCGGACGCCTGAGGTGAAGATAGCGGTATTTCAGCAAAAGGTTTTCATCCACATCCACCTCTTCATTGATGTAAAAGGGAGGAGTTTTGGATGAGTTGTAAATTTGAATGGCTTTGGCCAGAATCTCTATTTCACCGGTAGGCAATTTAGAGTTATCTGTGCCCGAAGGCCTTTTTGAGACCTCTCCTTTAACCTGAAGGACGTACTCATTTCTTAATTCGGTGGCAATGGAATGTGCGTCGCCCGAAACCTCAGGATTAAAAACGACCTGCGTAATTCCTTCTTTGTCACGTAAATCTATAAAAATCAGCCCGCCGTGGTCTCGACGCCGGTGAACCCATCCTGCTAGTGTAACCGATTGACCGGTATTAACGGCGCGCAATTCTCCGCAATTATGAGTCTTAAGCAATTGATCCTCCTGGGCATCAAATTATATCTTAATACGATTACGCGGCACAAAATTCACATTTAGAAACAGAGGATACGAGGGACTTCAGGTGATAAAATCTGTAATTATCAAAACGCGACGGGCTAGGCACCCCTCGAGTATTTCTCCCTCAGCCTGGGCTTCTCAATTTTCCCGGTCGGATTTCGCGGTACCTTGTCGAAAATGACTTTTCTTGGGACCTTGTGTCTTGCGAGGCAATCTTTGCAAAAATCGATAACTTCGATTTCCGTGATGATTTCGCCCGGTTTGGGATCTATGATGGCGACAGCTATCTCCCCTAACCTGCCATCCGGTATACCGATGACTGCAACATCATAAATCTTAGCATGATTATGTAAAGCATTTTCCACTTCAACAGGATAGATGTTCTCTCCGCCTGTTATAATGACATCCTTTTTCCTGTCTACCAGAAAGATAAAACCTTCCTCGTCCATGGTAGCCATATCCGCGGTATACAGCCAGCCGTCCTTCAGGGTCTCCCGCGTTTTCTCCGGGTTCCGGTAATATTCTTTCATTACACCGTCGCCCTTCACCGCCAGCTCTCCTATTTGCCCTTTCGCCACGGTGTCTCCTTTTTCATCCACTATCTTCGCTTCCCAGTTGAAACCCGGAACTCCGATGGCTCCAACCTTCCTCTCATTTTCTATTCCCAGATGGACGCAGCCAGGGCCCGTGGACTCGCTCAGCCCGTAATTAGTATCGTACTGCATACCAGGGAAGACCTGCTTCCATTGCTTGATCAGACCCGGTGGTACGGGTTGCGCTCCGATATGCATTAACCGCCAGCAGCTTAGATCATAGTCTTCTTTTCGGACCTCGCCTTTTTCCATCGCCACCAGTATATCGTGGGCCCAGGGAACCAGCAGCCACACAATTGTCCCCCTTTCCCTGTGGACAACTTCAAGCACATTTTGCGGACTTACCTCACCCAATAATGTGGCTTTACCGCCCACGATCAGGCTGCCGAACCAGTGCATCTTGGAACCAGTGTGATAAAGGGGTGGAATCAATATAAAGTTATCATCTTTAGTCTGATGGTGATGGGCATTCTCGGTGATGGCGGCACATTTTAAATTGCTGTTCGTGAGAAGGATCGGTTTTGGCGTGCCGGTGGTTCCCGAAGTAAAATATAGGCTGCAGCTATCCTCCTCTTTCAACTCTACCGCGGGCGCTGTAACCGGGAACCGGGCAATGCCCGAGTGAAATTCCTTCATGTAGGCCGGCGTTTTGCCGCCTACACCTATATATTTCTTGATATGATGCAACTGATCATGCATTGTATCGATACGTCCGAAGAAATCCTCACCGATTATGGCGATTTTTGCTCCTGAAATATCGGCACAGTATTTGAAATCCTTTTCTGTGAATCTGAAATTTAATGGTACCACCCAGGCCCCCGTACGTAGAATTCCGAAATAGGCTATCAGCCAATCTATGGAATTCATCATCCAGTGAATGATTTTATCACCCTTTTTAACGCCCGAGGCCAGCAGCATATTAGCGGCCCTGTTGGCCTCTTCGTCGAATGCCTTCCAGGTTATCTCGCGGCGATAGTTACTGCTCGGCTTAATCTCAACCAGGGCGCAATCATCCGGATAATTCCTGGCGTTGCGTGCAAGCATTTCGGGTATTGTGATCATTTTTGTTTTCCGGCGTCGTTTAGAAAATTTCCACGATATTATATAACAGGTTAGCCACCCAGGTAGGCGTTTTTTACCCTCTCGTCTTCATATAATTCGCTTGCCGGTCCCTCCAGCACACATTTCCCCGTTTCTAGTACATAGGCCCTGTTGGCCAGATTGAGGGCCATGCGGGCGTTCTGTTCCACCAGGACAACGCTTATACCACTGCGATTGATCTCTTTGATCGTTCTGCCGACCTCTCCCACCATAATGGGTGATAGCCCCATGCTGGGCTCATCCATCATAATAAGGGCAGGTCTATTTAATAGGGCACGGCCTATGGCCAGCATCTGCTGCTCTCCTCCGCTCAAGCTGCCTGCCATCTGGTTCCTTCTTTCCTTCAGAATAGGAAAATGCTCAAATATTGCATCCAGTTGACCTGCTATTTCCTTCTTGTCCTTCCATAAATAGGCTCCCAATTCCAGATTTTCCATGACGGACAAGGGGGCCAGTATTTTCCGCCCTTCTGGCACATGTGAGATGCCAAGGCGTACGATTTTATATGCCGGCAGGCCTGTTATTTTACCGCCCCTAAAATAAGCTTCTCCCGATGTGAGCGACTTCAAACCGGATATAGCCCGCAGCGTTGTGGTCTTGCCTGCCCCGTTGGCGCCTATAATTGTAACTATCTCTTTATCGCCGACATGCAATGACACATCTGTCAACACCTTCGTTTTCCCGTAGTAGACAGTGAAATTCCTTACTTCCAGTAGTGGCATTATGTCAAATCACCTGCTTCCCTAAATATGCTTCGATAACCTGTTCATCTTTTCGTATATCGGCCGGCGTATTTTCCGCAATCTTCACGCCCAGGCTTAAGACAACGATCCTGTCGCAGAGGCTCATGACAGCCCTCATATCGTGCTCCACAATAAGAACGGTTATTCCCTTATCACGTATACGTTTTATTTTTTCTACCATCTCCATGGTCTCGGAGGGATTCATACCCGTCACAGGTTCGTCGAGCAGAAGTAGATCCGGCTCAGTTGCCAGCGCAATGGCAATTGCCAGTGCGCGCTGATGTCCGTGCGGCAAATTAGCTGCCAGTTCGCCACTTAAAGAAGATAACCCCATGAACTGAATGATCTCAGCGGCCCTCATTTCCTTGTCAGCTTCTTCACTGTTTGCCCCCTGTGTATGCAGGAAGGCTTTCCACAAAGGCTGGGTGTAATGTTGATGGAATCCGCTTAAAACATTTTCGAAGACCGTTTCCTGCATGAACAAAGTGGGTTCCTGGAAGATCCTGGCAATACCTTTTTGAGCAATCTCATCAATCCGTAACCCTGTTATCTGTTCTCCCTTAAATAGTATTTTGCCCTTATTGGGAACTATAAAACCGCTGATAATATTGAAAAGAGTGCTTTTCCCGGCGCCGTTTGGACCGATAAGCCCCAGTATTTCACCCTCCTGGATATCCAGCGACAAATCGCGTACCGCGACCAGTCCGCCGAATATCTTGGTTACATTCCTAACTTCCAGGATAGCCATTCCTATCTTCCTCGGACTCCCGGATTTTTGCCTCTTTTCAGCCAGGCCTTAATAGAATAAATACCCTGACCATTGTTTCGCCTGTTTGATTTTGTGGCATTTATTATCGTCCCCAGGATGCCTCCCTGGAAAAACAGAATAACTACCAATAATAATATGCCTGTAACTATCGGCTCGAACTCTTTGATTATACGTAAATATTCCGGAATGAATGTCATTATAATGGAGCCAACAGCGGGGCCAATCACATAGAACTCAAGGCCGCCCAATACCGCGTAAAGTTGAATATAGATCGAAAGCCATCCACTAAAAGCCCCCGGAGTCACCGTCTGAAAATAATGTGCATAAAAACTACCAGCGGCGGCGGCTGTGGTTGATGCAATCGTGAAGGCCAGTAGCCTGTATTTATACTGGTTGATGCCCAATGTCCCGGCCAGGTTGGGGCTAAGTTTAATGGCCTTCCATGCCCTGCCGATGTGCGATGTATACAAGGCATAGTAAGCGAGTATCACCAGCAGCAGAATAATTAGTATCAGGTAGTAATATGATGTCTTATTTCCGAATTGAATCGGTCCCAATGGTGTGGGCCTGGGTATGCCTATTATACCTCCCCATCCTCCTAGAAATACGATCTGCCCTGCCGCTATAACGACAGCACTGGCAAAAAGCAGTGTTATGATGACAAAGGCAATTCCACCATTCCTAACGAAAATGGCGCCGATGGCCAGTGCCAGTATGCCGGAAAATATGATGGTGAGTGGAAAGGTCAGCCAGAAAGATATACCTGCATTCATAGCCAGGGTGGCAGAAATATATGCCCCAACTGCATAGAAGGCCCCGGCTCCCAGGCTTATCAACCCGGTGCTGAAGAGCAGGCTGAATGACATGCCCAGAATGGTCCCAATGCAGGCCATAATCAGCAGGTGTTTAATATAGTCGTTTTCAATAAACATTGGCAGGGCTGCAAGAACGACGATGAGGATCACCGCCGCTGCCAGTTTTTTGTGAATTGGTTTCCAGCTAGTCAGCAGCTTCACCGAGCAGGCCTCCAGGTCTGAAACTAAGTATTGCGATTACCAGCAGGAATACGAAGAGTTCGGCTATTCCACCCAGAAATTGAAAGCCAAAGCTCAAGGCAAGGCCGACCAGCAGCCCTCCTAATATTGTGCCTCTGTAGCTGCCTATACCTCCTACCAATAGCACCAGCAAGGATAAAAATATTACATCTTCTCCCATTGCAGGGGTTACAGAAAAAAGCGGGGCAATGATGCCGCCCGCAATGCCGGCTAGGGTACTTCCCAGCGCGAAACAAAACACCAGTATCCAGAGAGTGTTAATCCCGGTCAGTGTAACGGCTTCAGGATCGTAACTTATGGCCCTTAGTATTTTGCCAAGTGTGGTCTTATACATAAGGAAATACAGTAAAAGGCAAATAACTATAGCGGCCAGGATGACTATTAAACGCATGAGGGAAATCCTGACGTCGGCCATATCTATCATCTGGGGAAAGGGAGATCTCACACCCCTTTCTTCCGTCCCGAATAGAAGCAGAGTCCCCTGCTGTAATATCATCATCAAACCCACAGAGGCCATGGCGCTCAATAGCAACCGGTAGGAAAATGTCGTGGTAACTGAAAACCTCTGCCTGACTACATGAAAGATACTCATGTAGCATATTGCTCCAACCAGGCCCAGGGTGAGACCCGCAAGGATAAGGGAGACAGCGAAGTCCAGGTGCATGATTTGGAATAACAGGAGCAGCATGTAAGCTCCCAGCATATAGAACTGGCCGTGGGCAAAATTCAGGATCTTGGTGCCCCTGATAATGATGTCCAGGCCGAGTACCATAAGTACGTAAACCGAGCCTAGAGACAGTGCATTTAAAAGTAACTGAGCAAATAAACCCGGAGTCACGTTATTCCCTTCATCAATAGGTAGAAGTCACTGCAATATTACAGTGACTTCTACCGTTTTGGCTAATTATTCGTTTAGAAAAAGGTGTTGGTATTCAGTGATCGTAGCGAAGCTACTGCCATACTCCACCGAAAGCACTCTGGTTAGCCTTTAGGGCATCATCTGCTGAAACGGTCCCCAGGTATTGATATGCGCCATTTTTGAAAATACCGAAGTCCAATGACGCGCAGGTATCGCAGAACCTGTCATTCTTGAAGTCCGGCCGTTTTACGAGCATGGCGCTGCCGTTGGGGCTTTGCCAGGATAGGCCATTGGTCGCAAGATATGCACTGACCACTTCGGGATCGATACTGTCGGCCTTTTGAACAGCACCAACAAAGGCGTAAAAAGCGGGGATCCAGGTAAGGCTGACCGTCGACCATTGGCCGTATTTGGCCGTCCAATCCTTTTTATATTGCGCAGCTAATGCGCTGGGGTTTGGAATCTCAGTTGAGGGCAATATGGAGATCAGGCCCTCCATAGACTGCGGCGGTGTTACTGCCAGCACCTCGGTCATGCTGGGGGGCATAGGACTAACCTGCGCACCTGTGAACCCGGCTTCATACAATGCCTTAAATTGCAGGCCGAACTGGGTTCCAGCAACCGCTCCCGGGAAGTCCATAATGTCCGGTTTCAGGGCCGCAATTTTGGTGGCAAACGGAGCAAAATCCTGTGTGCTGCGGGGATAATAGATGTTATCCAGTACGGTAAATCCAAGGGCCGTGGCGATTTTGGCATTGTCGCTCGCCAGGGCCTTGCCGGTTTCATCGTCCGGGGATAGGTTTACCATAGTCTTAGCATTAGGGTAGGCAGTTTTCAGCAACGGGAACAACGGGGCTAAATTGGTCCGCCATGTCGCAGTTCCAAACGTGTATTTATTGGCCGGATCGATTATTTTAGACGAAGCGCCTCCGCAGAGCACCATTACCTTTGCCGGTTCGGTAACTGCAAGGCCAGCCACAATCGGCGCAGAGCCGACCTGGCAGATTATGAATTTAACTTTATCCTCATTAACCAATCGCTCTACTGCCGCACGTCCACCGTCAGCTGTATATTTGTCATCGTATATTATCAGGTTAATATTGTATTTCTGTCCTTTAACTGTTAGCCCGCCCGCCGCATTGAAAGCAGGCACGATCATTTCCAGGGCCTTTTTAGTATCCATGCCCAGGCTGTTGTCAAACGGAAGTGTGCACCCGACATTGAGAGTTTTTACTTCCGCTGCCGCGGTTGGCTGTGTAGTCGCTGCCGGGCTGCAAGCCACCAGGAGCGAAGACGCCAGGATGCTCGCAACCACTGTCAAAATCAGGGCCGCCCTTTTCATAGATATACCTCCTCTTAATTAAAATATTAATAATAAATTAGAAATGCTGGTGTTACTGGGAATTTTGGGTAGGATACGTGACTCCAGAGTTACCGTGGGGATGCGGTAACCGGCCTAGAGTCACCTTCGGTAGATATACTTATTTGCGTGCATCTATACTGCGTAACGATTAATTTAGTATGAAGCTTTTTCAGTATATTATATTACCTTAGGTTAACGCAACTATGTCAAGTTAACGGAATTAAGCTATTAATGTTAAAATATCGGCAATACTAAAACAGACGTTGTGAAAGCGGGGGGTTCTAATCAATCGCAAGATGATCCTGTATATTTATTTATGAGGAGGTGGCTATGGCTATATATCTTTTACTTTCGACTCTGACGGGTGAGGGCAGAAAGGCTATTGAGGAATATCCCGAAAAATTAAAGGAATTAAACAAAGAAGTCGAATACATGGGCGTTAAAATCATTTCGCAGTATGCGCTGCTCGGACAATACGACTTTGTCAACATCGTAGAGGCCCCCAGCAATGAAAAAGCTGCTGAACTGGCCATCCATCTTTCCGCCGGCGGTTTGCAAAGCCTGACCCTGGCAGCGATTCCCCTGGACAAGCTCATAGAGACCCTTAAAAAGAAGCCCCAGGTATTTTAATTATCCTGGCCAATTGAATTAGTTAATCAAACCTTATTATAATTGTGTCTCATGTTCAGGCACTTAATAAACTCAATGTATTATGAATAAAAGCCGCAAACTGCTTTCCGGAAATGAAGCCATAGCAATTGGCGCCTATCACGCCGGTGTACTCGTCGCAACTGCCTATCCTGGCACGCCGAGCACCGAGATACTGGAGAATCTCTCCAAGTACAAGGACATCTATGCCGAATGGTCCACCAATGAAAAGGTAGCCATGGAAGTCGGGTTGGGCGCCTCCTATGCCGGTGTCAGGACCCTTGTTTCCATGAAGCATGTAGGGTTAAATGTTGCCGCCGATCCTTTCATGGCTGCGGCTACCACCGGTATCCATGGTGGCCTGGTTGTCATATCCGCTGACGATCCCGGAATACACAGCTCACAGGGCGAGCAGGATAACCGGCATTTTGCCAAACTGGCCCGGGTGCCGATGCTGGAGCCGGCCGACAGTCAGGAAGCTTACGATCTCATTGAAATTGCCTACGATCTGAGTGAAAAATACGATACCCCAGTTCTTTTCAGGATTACTACCCGTGTGGCCCACTCCAAATCCATGGTTGAATTGAATGAACAGCGTATTAGAAAGGAAAGGACTAAACGCTTTCACCATGATGTCGGCAAATATGTGATGCTGCCCACTAACGCACGCAACCGCGTGCCTAATATGCATAAAAGGATTGTTGAGCTAACAAAGTACGCCGAAACCACCCCGGTCAACCAGGTAATCGATGGAGACGGCGAGATCGGGATCGTATCAAGCGGTGTAAGTTACGAATACGCCAGGGAAATATTCCCCCAGGCCTCTTTTTTGAAACTGGGCATGACTTATCCATTGCCTCCTGAGATGGTGCAAAAGTTCGCCGGTAAAGTAAAAAAACTCTTTGTGGTTGAGGAATTGGACCCTTTCCTCGAGGAGAGCATCAAAATACTGGGGATCCATGTTGAAGGCAAAAAGCATCTCCCGCGCTTTGGTGAACTGAATAAGGCTGCAGTGCACCACGCAGCCGTGCAGGCCGGCCTATCAGACCTCGCCACTCCGGTCGCCGACGTGAACTTAGTTAAGAACCTGCCGGGCAGGCCTCCCCTGCTTTGCCCAGGTTGTCCTCATTCAGGGGCATTTTTTATTTTAAGCACCATTGGTCAGAGGGCCAAGGTACTGGACGCCGACGGAAGATCCGAACAAGAGACCGGCCTGATCATTACCGGGGATATCGGCTGCTACACGTTAGCAACCTACCCGCCGTTGCGCGCCATGGATACCACTGCCTGCATGGGCGCCAGCATAGGGCAGGCTATAGGCCTTGAAAAAGCAGGGGTAAGCAGCAGGATCGCCGCTGTAATAGGGGATTCTACCTTTATGCATTCCGGCATAACAGGCATAGTCGATGCCGTATACAATGATTCGAAGATAACGGTAATCATTCTGGATAATGGGACTACCGCCATGACCGGTCATCAGGATCACCCCGGCTCCGGCATATCGGCGCAGGGCAAGGTAACTGAGAAGGTTGAAATCGAGAAGCTGGTGCGCGGGGCCGGGGTTAAAGACGTCCAGGTGGTCAATGCATTCGACGTGAAAGCCGTCAGAACTGCCATACGGTCGGCCCTGGATAGTCTATCTTTATCTGTAGTAGTAGTAAGAGGTAAATGCGCTGTCACAAATAGAATGCGTAAGAACCCCAGGCAGATCGATCTTGCCAAGTGCAACGATTGCGGCGTATGCGTGATGATAGGATGCCAGGCTATTCAAAAACGCAACGACAAACTTTATATCGATGCCACAATCTGCATGGGCGACGAGTGCAGGATTTGCGAGCAGCTGTGCCCTAAAAAGGCCATCGGACCTGTATCAGAAAAATCGGCGGGTAAATGATTTGGATCGAAAAAAGCAAGATATTTTAATGGTAGGTGTGGGCGGACAGGGTATTATTCTGGCCAGCGACATCTTGGGTGAGGCGGCGCTGGAAAAAGGCCTGGATGTTAAAAAGACCGACACACTGGGCATGGCGCAGCGTGGAGGAAGCGTCACCAGCCATCTGCGTATTGGCAGGAAGGTCTGGTCCCCGTTAATCAGCCCTGCCGAAGCGGACATCTTGCTGGCCTTTGAGAAGCTCGAGGCGGCCAGGTGGGTAAATTACTTAAAACCGGACGGGCTGGCCATTATCAACAACCTTTCAATCCCGCCGCTGTCGATTTCTCTTGGCTCACAAAAATATCCGGGCGATCAGGAAATCATCGATTCATTCAAGCAAAGGACCAAAAATGTGCATCTTGTTGATGGCTCACAGCAGGTAGCCCGTCTGGGAGATACCAGGACACTCAATATATATATGCTGGGATTTTTATCGACTTTCCTGCCATTGGAAATTGATTTAGCCGCCTGGAAAAGCTGTCTAAAAAAACAATTGCCTTCCAGAATACTCGATATAAATGTGCGTGCTTTCGAAAAGGGCCGTGAGGAGGCGTCGAGTGTCAATCTCTGATAACGTGCGCAAAAGGATGGCGGAGGGTTCCTGGACCAGGCGCATGTTCGAGGAAGCAGCCGTGCTGAAGAAAAAGCATGGTGAGCACAACGTTTTCGATCTTTCCCTGGGCAATCCGATTATGGAGCCACCGGCGGAATTTAAACACGCCTTAAAAAAATTCATGGAAAATCCTTTGCCGGGAAGGCACCGCTATATGGAAAACGCCGGCTATCAGGAGACCAGGGAGGCTGTGGCCAAACAGGTTTCGCTGGAAAACGGCCTGGCTCTTGAAGGGCATGACATTGTGATGACTGTCGGGGCAGCCGGCGCCATCAACGTCATACTCAAAACCCTGCTCAATGCAGGCGAAGAAGTTATAGTGTTTGCACCGTATTTTATGGAATACGACAACTATATCGATAACCATCAGGGCGTAACCAGGGTGGTTAAAACCAGCGACCAATTCTTACCGGACCTCGGGGCTTTAGAGAGAAATATCAACGCTCAAACCAAAGCCGTCATCATTAACTCGCCCAACAATCCTACCGGCGTGGTTTATACTGATGACCTGTTAAAAAGGATGGCAGACGTCCTTACGAGCAAGGAAAAGCAATTCCACACATCCATATACCTTATCAGCGACGAAGCTTACAGCAGCCTGATCTATGATGGGATTAAATATGTACCCGCCCTGACAATGTATCAACGCAGTCTGATAGCAACATCACATTCCAAAGACCTGGCTTTGCCCGGGGAACGTATAGGTTATATCGCCGTCAACCCGGAAATTGAGAATAAAAGTGAACTGGTGAGCGGCCTGATTTTCTCTAACCGCATACTGGGGTTCGTAAATGCCCCCGCCCTTATGCAAAACCTCATCCGGCACCTTCAGGATGTGACCGTATCAATTCCTGAGTATCAACAAAAACGTGATTTCTTGTATAATAGCCTGACTGAAATGGGATACAAACTTATCAAACCGCAGGGCGCCTTCTATATGTTTCCCAGGACGCCCATCGAAAACGACATAGAGTTTGTACACGAATTACAGAAATCGAATGTCCTGACCGTACCCGGTCGTGGATTCGGCACCCCAGGCTATTTCCGCATTTCATACTGTGTCAGCCAGCCAACCCTCGACGGCTCTCTCTTCGGCTTCAAAAAAGTTGCTGAGCAGTTTAGACTCTATTAGTTTGGGCGGTTTATTTCTACGAATCGCCTTCCTCATGTAACATACATGAAAAACGCGCACACGATTCCACAATTGATACAGGAGAACTACCGCAAATGGGGTAGCCAGACCGCCATGTGCGTCAAAAAGCGGGGCATATGGCATAAATTCGACTGGAACGAATATTTTGATAGGGTAAAATATTTCTCTCTGGGCTTGACCAGCATCGGGCTAGAGCGGGGCGATGTTGCCTGCATTATTGGAGATAACGAGCCCGAATGGTTCTGGGGTGAATTTGCAGTGCAGGCCGCCGGAGGCATAGCGACCGGTGCTTTTGTCGATTCCATCCCCTCCGAACTGAAATATATTGCCAGTCACTCGGGTGCAAGGTTTGCCATAGTAAACGACCAGGAGCAGGCCGATAAATTCCTGGAAATTTACGAGGAACTTCCGGCACTTAAGAAGGTAGTCTACTGGGATACCAAAGGTTTGAACAGTTACGACCAGCCCATGCTCATCAGCTTCGAGAAAGTAATAGAACAGGGCATGGCATTCGACCGTGCCAATCCAGGACGGTTCGAAGAAAATGTTGCGCTGGGCCAACCCGATGATACCGCTTTCATTTACTATACTTCGGGCACAACCGGGCTTCCCAAAGGTGCAATTCTCACACATCGAGCTTTGATACAGACAGCACGCGGCTTTACCAGCGTCTACCCGCTATTCAAGGATGATGACCTGGTCTCCAATTTCCCGGCCGCTTGGGTGGGCGATAGCTATTTTGCCACCATCCCTCACATCCTGACCGGCGCCCGGCTGAATTTTGCCGAAGAGCCGGAAACAATAGCCGAGGATACCCGGGAGGTAGGACCGAATTTTGCCATCTACGGCCCGAGACAGTGGGAAAGCCTGGTCAGCGAGATTCAGGTCAAGATGACCGATGCGCATCCCCTTAAAAAATTCTTCTATCATATGTTGCTACCTGTCGGTTATAAGATCGCCGACCTGAACTTTCAAAATATAAAGGCTGATGTTTTCTGGAGTGCCCTCCATTCTATGGCGCATTATTTATTGTTCAGACCTCTAAAAGACAGGCTCGGACTTAGCAAAGTAAGGTTTGCAGTGACGGGAAGCTCCGTTTTGAGCCTCGATACTTTTAGATTAATACATGCTATCGGGATAGAGTTGAGGCAAACTTACGCCAGCACAGAAGCGGGATTCATCTCGTCGCACACCAAGGGCGAGATCGATTTTCAGAGCGTAGGCCGTCCGGCGCTGGGAGTGGAAGTCAGAATAACCGCAGATGGAGAATTGCTAGTAAGGAGCGATTGCCTCTTTAAGGAATATTTAAACGAACCGGAGAAGACCAGAGCGGTAAAGATCAAGGGCTGGTGCCACACCGGCGATGCCGTGAACATCAATGACAGCGGTCACCTGATATTTCTTGACCGCCTTGAGCACATGGGCATGCTGGTAACAGGCGCCAGGTATGCGCCGCAATATATAGAGGGTAGATTGAGATTCAGCCCTTATATAAAGGATGCCATGGTAATCGGTGGTAAGGATAAGTCCTTTGTGGCTGCCATGATCAACATCGATTTCGCTATGGTTGGTAAATGGGCCGAACGAAAGGGCATCACATATACCACATTTGTGGACCTTTCCCAAAAAGAGGAAGTAGCCAACCTGATAAAAAAAGACCTTTCCAGAGTGAATAGCTATTTACCTGAATTATCCAGGGTGAAGAGATACATACTAATGCACAAGGAATTCGATCCTGACGAGGCGGAATTGACCAGGACTCGCAAGTTGCGCCGCGAGTTTATGGAAGTGAGGTATAACCCACTGATCGAAGCTATCTATACCGGGCAAAAGAGTTTGAATGTCGAAGCTTCAATCACCTACAGAGATGGGCGAAAAGGCGTGGTATCGACCGGCATCAAGATATGGGACTTGTAAAATCAAGAAAATGGACATATTAATTCAAAATATCACCACAGGCATTGCGACCGGCATGGTATATGCCCTGATTGCACTTGGTTTCGCGCTGATCTGGAAGTCCAGCCGTGTTGCCAATCTGGCGCTGGGGCAATTGGTCCTCATTTCCTCCTGGTTTACTTACAGCATGCTCGTTCAATTCAAATTTCCTTTCTGGCTGGGAATTATATTGACGATGGCCTTCGCAATTTTGCTGGGCTGGCTGATTGAGAGATTGGCATTGCGACCCCTGATCGGTCAGCCGATACTTTCACTTATTGCCATAACATTAGGGCTGGCATATTTCCTGGAAGGTTTCACCGCGTTTATCTGGCCGCAGGGTCAGGGGAACCTGCCAAAAGTCTTTCCACAGGCTTCGATTCAGATTGGTCCCGCTATGATACAACAGGAATTGCTGTGGGCCGCCGTCATCTCGTTAATTCTATTCATTTTGCTATCGGTCTTTTTTAAATATCACAGGATGGGCATTGCCATGCGGGCCACAGCCGATGACCAACTAGCCGTCCAGGCCTGCGCAGTGCCGGTAAACCGCGTATTTTCCATGTCGTGGATTTTTGCCTGTGTCGTAGCAGCTATCGGGGGTATCCTAATATCCAGTATTGCAGCCATCAACTATGGGCTGGTCGAGACGGGCTTCAAGTCATTTTCGGTAGTTATCTTGGGGGGTATGGAATCGTTTCTGGGTTGCATAGTTGCCGGCCCTATCATCGGGCTGTGCGAAACGTTCGGCGGCTCGCAATTCGGCTCAAGTATTAAAGAAGTAATACCGTTCATAATCATCGTTATAGTAATTATGATAAAACCTTTCGGATTGTTCGGTGAGGAGAGGATCGAGAGGATTTAACTATGAGTCTGCCCTGCGGTATACGTAATTTCTCATATCATACCGATATAGCCATTATCAGGACCAAAACCCAATGGGTGCTGTTCATGTTATTCGTGCTGGCACTCTTTGTTTTGCCCATTTATTTGCCGAGATCCTGGTTTGACACAGTTAATTCCATCGGTATCCTGCTAGTTGCGGTGGTCGGTTTAAACATCCTGATGGGATACTGTGGCCAGCTTTCATTGGGTCATGCCGGGTTTATGGCAGTAGGCGCCTTTACTTCAGCCTTGTTGACCAGCAATCTGCATCTGCCGTTTCTACTGGCGCTTATTATTTCCGGCTTATCTGCAGGGATAATCGGCCTTATATTCGGCATCCCTTCATTGCGCGTGAAAGGGTTTTACCTCGCCATCGCAACCATTGCGGCCCAATTCATTATTATCTGGATTCTGCAGAACTGGACGGATATCACTCACGGCTCCAACGGACTCGATGTTTTACCGGCCTCAATACTTAACTGGCAATTCGACAGCGAGATCAAGCAATTTTATTTGATATTTGCAATTGCCATAATCAGCGTTCTGTTTGCGACCAATCTGGCCAGAAGCCGCATTGGCCGTGCTTTTATAGCCATCAGGGATAACGACCTGGCGGCGGAGGTAATGGGAATCAGTGTGTTCAGCTATAAGCTGCTGGCCTTCTTCCTGGGCTGTTTTTTTGCCGGTATCGCTGGATCCTTATATGCGCAATATAGAGGTCATATTTCTTATGAAGACTTTACATTTCAACAATCGATACTGTATATAGGTATGCTCATCGTGGGAGGCCTTGGGAGTTCATTGGGCCCCATATTCGGCACAGTTATCATAGAAACCCTGCAAAAGTCCTTGACCAACACGGTAGCACCCTGGCTTGAGCATACCATGACCTTCATGCCAACCGGCTTTTCTTCGGGCCTCAATCTAATGTTATTCGGTTTGGCTATTATTTTGATCCTGATCTTTGAGCCCAGGGGGTTGGCCCATTTATGGGCATTGTTTAAATCCTCATACAGGATGTGGCCGTTTTCTTATTAAATGTTTTAAACACAAATGTAAATTTGATATAATTCATCTTCTTTTAGGAAAAAGTGAGGAGGTTTAAATGAAGAAGTCCCGTGTAGCCCTGGCAGTCACATTGTTACTCTTACTTACATCCCTGGTTACCCTGATGTCGGCGTGCATAACCCAAGCGCCGGCGGAAAAGAAAGCCTTTAAACTCGGCTTGAGCATTCCCTTGACAGGCCCTGCAGCCGAAAAAGGCGCCCCTATCGGCCACGGTCAACTCGATGCTTTTAAATACATCAATGATGAGTTGGGAGGAGTTGCCGGATATAAGATCGATCCGGATTGGTACGACACGAATTACGATACGCAAAAAGCCACTGACATCGCAAAGAAGCTAATGACGGACGGTTGTCTGTTCTTTACGGTGGTAGCTTCCAAGGACATGAGTGCGTCACAAGTAATAGCCAACAGGGCCGGATTCCCCGGCATGGTATGCTTCAGTTCTCCATCAAATACCCATCCCCCGGCGCATATCTACGCTCAGCTTCCAGATTACGGCGATGATTGGACTGCTTTCACAAAATACTATTTACAGAACATATGGAAGGGGCCGGGCAAACCCAAGATGGCTCTCGAACTTTTGAACAACTCTACAGGCTTCGGTGTCAGGGATGCAGCCAGGGCTATGGCTGACCAGCTTGGAATTGAGATCGTCGACACTGAACAACACTCGGCGACAACCATATCCGAAACGGATGCCCTGAACAGGATCAAAGCCAAGAATCCTGACATACTTTTTATCTCAAGTACACCTGCTCCAACAGCCATAATTCTGAAGAATGCACGTGACCTGAATATGATTCCAAGTATGACTGTAGCCTGTGCGCACGCAAGTTTTACCAAGGCCCTCATCGATGCCGCCGGCAAAGATGTGGCCCAAGGTGTCTATGGCGTCTACCCTACGGTAAACTTTGGGGACGATGTGCCGGGCATGGCTAAGATGGTGGAATATTGTAAGGCGCAGCATCCGGAATACGTTGGAAACAATGACTATCTGGTAGGCTGGGCATCCAGCCTTGTCAACGCTGAAATCTTGAAACAGGCCATACAGAATTCCAACATCGACGATCTTTCCAAAGGAGACGCTACCTCATGGCAACTGGCGGAGACCAACGGATTTATGAAAGTCCAAGGCTATGATGTCGGCGGACTCCAAGGTCCGGTGGATTTCTCCGGTACGCTTGATAAACGCGGTTCCAAATCCGTCAAGATATTCCAGATCCAGAATGGCCAGATGGTCTCGCTCTCCGGTTGGGTCGATGCGCCCAATATTCCATATGAGACCTTTGACTGGTTTGGTAAGTAAGTTTAAATCCAGGTGATATGTTAAAACTCAACAACATTGAGGTGTCGTACCTCAATGTGGTAAAGGTGTTGCACGGCATTTCGATCACCGTCGATGACGGTGTCGTTGTTGCCCTTCTTGGAGCTAACGGGGCCGGAAAGACGACTACTCTCAAGGCGATTTCCGGCCTCCTCCGGCTTGAAGAGGGCGAGATCAACGACGGCACCATCGAATGGGACGGGATACGGATAGATAAGAAAAATGCCGTCGCCATAGGCAAACTGGGTATAGTGCAGGCGCTGGAAGGCAGGCGGGTCTTCGAACACCTTAATGCGGAGGAAAACCTTCTGGTAGGGGCGTTCAGCCGTTCCAATATGAAGGTTGTTAAGGCGGACTTGCACATGGTATATTCCTATTTTCCCCGCCTGGAAAGTCTGAGACACAACATTGCCGGTTATCTTTCAGGCGGAGAGCAGCAAATGCTGGTTATCGGCAGGGCCATGATGGCCGCTCCCCGGTTGATGATGCTTGATGAACCGTCGCTGGGCCTGGCGCCCATGGTGGTTGAGCAGATATACGAAATTATTAGAAGATTTAACATAGATAGGAAAACTGCCATTTTGCTGGTTGAACAAAACGTACGGGTTGCTTTGAACACGGCTCATTACGGGTACGTGATGGAGAACGGGCGGGTGGTGCTGGACGGCTCAGCCGACTACCTGAAAGGCCGTGAGGACGTGAAGGAATTCTATATGGGCATTTCGGCCTCCGGGGAGAAAAAGAGCTATAAAGACGTCAAGCATTATAAACGGCGAAAAAGGTGGCTGTGACGGTTTAGCCGGGCAGTTGTCTTCCTATTTTTCTCCCAGGTATGCGGCAATCACTTCAGGATTTTCCGATATCTCCTCGGGTGTTCCCTCGGCTATTTTGCGGCCGAAATCCAGTACAATAATCCTGTCGGCCAGGTCCATGACTACTCCCATATCATGCTCAATTAGTACGATGGATTCAACACCATCGCGCAGCACGGGCGTAGCGGGATAAGATTCACCCTGGCCCTCGAAGATATCATAAATAAAGCGCACGATATCTTCCTTCTCTTCGAGGTTCATGCCGGCCATGGGTTCATCCAACAATAAAACCCTGGGCTCCAGGGCCAGCGCCCGACCCAATTCCACCCGTTTCCTGAGGCCGTAGGGCAAAGAGCCCACAATGCTTTTTCTTATATGCTCTATCTCAAGGAAATCGATGATGTCTTCTACCGTTTTTCGATGCTCTAGCTCTTCCTTCTGCGCAGGCCCGAAATATAGAAAGGTACTTAATATATTCTGCTTCATCAGTACATGCCGTGCCGCCAAAATGTTGTCCAGCGTGCTCAGCCCCGAATAAAGCTCAATATTCTGAAAAGTCCTGGCAATCCCCATCCTCGCAATTTTATCGGAACGTACCCCGTTTATCTTTCTGTTGTTAAATAATATCTCGCCTTTCTGCGGCTTATAAAAGCCATTGATGCAATTCAGCAGGCAGGTCTTACCGGCCCCGTTAGGCCCGATGATAGCCAGTATCTCGTTCTTTCTTATTTCCAGATTAATATCGGTCAGAGCCCGCACGCCGCCAAACCATAGTGAAAGGTCAGTGATATTTAAAGCTGTTTCCTTTCCATTCATAAACGTAATACCGGAATTGGAAGTTTTATGTTACCACCAAAGCCATATTATGAAAAGCCTTCGTCCCCTTTTTTACGCTTCGATTCAATGCTCCGGATTTTCTGCTCGATCCGCTTGTACTCGTCCGAGGTCTTGTAGGTCGCCATAAATTTTTCCCTGAAAGCGGGAAATTGACCTTTATCGATTGATTCATGGATTTCTGATATCAGAGTATTCATGAAAAACAGGTTGTGAATTGTGGCCAGCCTGTAGGCCAGCAATTCCTCGCATTTGAAAAGATGGTGTAAATAGGCCTGGGTAAAATTCCGGCAGGTGAAACAGCCGCAAGAATCTTCAATTGGTTCGAATTTGTCACCGAAAACGGCATGCTTAATATTTTTCCTTCCGTGACGCGTGTAAAACGCCCCGTTGCGCGCCACCCTTGTGGGCAAGGCGCTGTCGAATATATCGATGCCTCTGCCAATGCCGTCAACTACATCTTCGGGTGATCCTACGCCCATCAAATAGCGTGGTTTATTCTCCGGCATCAGCTCCACGGTGTGATCTACCGTCTCCCACATGGACGACTTGGATTCACCCAGGTTAAGGCCGCCTATGGCATAGCCGGGAAAATCTATGGACGTTATTTGTTCGGCGGACAATTTTCGGAGTTCAGGCATGAGTCCGCCCTGTATGATCCCGAATAATAGCTGGCCATTGTCCTTGTGCGACCGGAAACATCTGTCCGCCCATTCAGTCGTATAGGCAACGGCACCGGCCAACTGCTCTTTTTTCGCCATGCTTTCCGGGCAAACGTCGAGCACCATGATAATATCCGCACCCAGCTTTTCCTGTAATGAAACGGCGTATTCGGGAGAGATACTATGCTCACTGCCGTCAATATGGGAACGGAATCTGACGCCGTCCGAAGTAATCTTGCGAAATGAGGACAAGCTGAATATCTGGTAACCCCCGCTGTCGGTCAGGATAGGTTTGTCCCATGCCATGAATTTGTGCAGTCCGCCTGCCTTTTCAATGATATCAACCCCCGGACGTAGGTAAAGGTGATAGGAATTGCAGAGGATCATCCTGATGCCTATTTCTTCCAAGTCCTGCGGGGTCAATGCCCTCACCGTCGCCTGGCTCCCCACAGGTAAAAATATGGGGGTCTGCACCTTACCATGCAGCAGGCTCAGCTCGGCGAGCCTTGCCTTTGATTTAGAGCATTTGTCTTGTATCTTAAACATCTGATCCAGCATCAAATCACCCGCCCGCCGATGCTAGCGCCTTTTCGAATATTGCAGATATCTATTCAAATGTCCGGCTATCTTTCTAAATGAGCCATGCATCAATTGCCATAACAGTGAAGATAATGCCGAGGTAGGGAAAGGCAGACAGTTTATATATGGTCCAAGCATTCCTGGAAGTGGGATTGAAAAGCAACCTCAAATTGGCAATTATCATTATCAAACTCAGAATGACCGCAACGCATAAATAGAGCCAGTGGAACTTTCCCACCAAGAAATAAACCAGGACGGCAAAGATCGAAAGGGCAATCGAAAGTACTGCCAGCATTTTTATAACATCTGCGTCTTTAAAACTCAAAGGGAAATAATGTAGGCCGGCGCTCTCATAGTCTTCCCGGTTAGCAATCATCAGCGTCCAGACGTGCGTCGGCGTCCAACACGCAATCATGCAAAACAGTAAGGCCGGCATAACATCTATAGACGGTTGCCTGGTGATGGCATACCATCCTATAAGTATAGGAGCGCTGCCGGCTACAATGCCAAAGAAAGTACATGAGATGGTCTTACGCCAGATCCCGGAGGCTAAAACGCCCACCAGCCCGATAAAGAAGCATATGGGGGATAAAAACCAGGCCATCACCAGGCCGGCTATAATGAGTATTAAGGCCAGAGCCAGCACCTTTTCGGGCGGCCGGATATGTTTGGCCGGCAATATACGGTTGCAGGTCCTCTTCATGAGAGCATCTACATTACGGTCCAGGTAATTGGTAAGCCCATTGGCCCCGGCGCCCCCCAGGGCTATCGCCACTACAGTCAGAATAAAATCTTTAATCGGGAACACCCCGTTAAGGGTTGATGCGGCAACCAGCGCGGAACAAGCGCTAATTATTAGAATAAGGCTGGTTTCTCTGGGCTTAAGGACATATATATAGTCAGCAAAACTATAATCTGCTTTTAATACGATGCTCAATTTAGATTAATCCCCGGTCCTAAGTGTGGTAGGAGACCAAAATAACTGTAATATGATATACCGTTTTGATATCTTCATCAAAACAGGCCCGGTTTTTTAAGACCGGAATACGGTCTGCTCAACGGTCATTGATAAAGGAATCTTGGATATGAGTTATTGATAAAATTTAGCGCCGCTACTTGTTCAACGCCCAATAATTTGCCGCTGATAAAATCCGACAAAATGCTACCGTTGCCGCCGAATAACATTCCGAGCAGGCCCGTCGACTCCGGGTGGTAATATTCAATCTGAGGATTTTCTATTGAAGCCAATTTCGCAGCTTCGTCAACTGCTGTTTCCAGTCCGCCGAGGTCATCAACCAGTCCCAGGTCTTTGGCCTGAAGACCGGTATAGGCCTGGCCGGTAGCCAGTTCCTTAACTTTTCCGGCGTCCATATGACGGCCCTCGGCCACGATATCGATGAATTCACCGTATAATTCATCGGTGGTTTTCTGTAGTATGGCCGTTTCCTCCGGAGTCAGCTCACGCATACCGGAATACATGTCCTTATATTTGCCGGATTTCACGATCTCCATATTTACACCGATCTTGTCGAATAGACCTTTTAAATTGGGGACCTCTGATATCACTCCGATGCTTCCGGTCAGAGTCGAAGGCAGAGCAACGATTTTATTAGCTTTGGCAGATATGTAGTAGCCCCCTGAAGCAGCCACGCTTCTCATGCTTATAACCACAGGTTTCTTTACCTTTTGCATCTCATAAACGATTTCCTGGCATGCGCTGACATCGCCTCCGGGACTATTGACTTGGATTACTATAGCCTTGACATTGTAATCGTTCTGAGCACGCTCGAGCTGCTTTCTTACCACATCCGGTGTAATAGAAGAACCGCTAAAGGCCGATGAGCCCGATTCGATCTGTATTACGCCGTTTAGCGATATTACAGCAACTTTATTTACGATTGCACTGCACGATGTCAACAGGGAAATAGCTAATACCAATATCAAAATGAATGATGTAACTGGTCTCATCCGGTACCTCCATGAACAGCATTAATCTCCCAAATGGGCTAATGAAATATTATTATTCAACAGAATATAAAACTAACGGGAAGGTGTGTCGGATTGTGTAGAATCTCCGTCCATTTTCATCTCATCCAGGTATGACTGCAGAATCACGGTGGCCGCCGCGGCATCCATTTCATTTTTTAGCTTGCTCCCTCTCTTCCCTGCTTCCCTTAGCTTTTGATTGGCTGAAACGGAGGACAACCGCTCATCCTGCATCATAATTTCGACATTTACTGCCTCGGCTATCTGTTGCTTAAAGGCCAGGACCTTCTCAGCCTGTTTTCCAATAGCCCCGCTTAAAGAATAGGGAAGGCCGATTATGATCTTACTGGCTCCGTACTTCTTTACCAGGGCGGTTATTTGATTGATAGTTTTCGCATCCTCCTCCCTGATGATAGTGGTGAGGGGGGTAGCCAGGACCTGCGACGGGTCCGACAATGCCACCCCGATTTTTCTATCTCCGATATCCAGTCCTAAGATTCTAAGCATGTCCCTACTTTATTAATTCCTCGACAAATTTGGGCACCGATTGCAATGCTTCCGCAATTTTGTCCTGATTTTTGGCGCCGGCCTGGGCCATTTCCGCTTTTCCTCCACCACTTCCTCCTGCGATAGTGGCCACTTTCTTGATCAGTTTACCGCTGTGAAAACCCCTCTGGATGATATCTGATGTAGCCGTTGCCATAAATCCCGGCTTTTCATCGAATACGGTTGCCAGAACAACGACCCCACTTTTAATTTTATCGCGGAGCATATCTCCCATTTCCATCATATCGGGCATAGGCCGGGGGTCAACCTCAGCAAAAAGGATATTTACTCCGTTAAAGATTTTCAAATGATCCTTGATAAGCTCGTCCACCTCAGACCTGTATTTTTCCCGCCTTAGCTTTGCGGCTTCCCTGGCACCCGACGTCAGGCTGGCCTGCAGACCTGCAACCTTGGCCTGGATTTCATTGATACTGGTCTTTAAATCTCCTGATAGTTGGTCCAATATAGACAGGCGCTCGCTGATCAGGTCCTCGGCACCCCTGCCTGTCACCGCCTCTATCCGGCGTAAACCTGTGCCGATACTGGACTCACTCGTTATAAGGAAGTGGCCTATCTCACCGGTTCGCTTAACGTGCGTTCCGCCGCAAAGTTCCATACTAACGCCGGGATCGCCGACCTTGACCACCCTCACCATATCACCGTACTTTTCTTCAAATATAGCCGTTGCACCCTGACCTACGGCCTGGTCATAGGAACACACATCCGTTGCCACTCGTAAATTTTTACGTACTATCTCGTTGACTCCGGCTTGTATTTCCTTTAACTGCTGCTTATCGATGGTGGCCAGGTGGGTAAAGTCAAAACGCAGCCTTTCAGGAGATACAAGTGATCCCCTCTGTGCTACGTGACTGCCCAATACCTTCCTGAGCACCGCCTGTAATATATGTGTGGCAGTATGGTTTCTGGCTATATCCAGCCTGCGGTCTATATCTACAGCCGCGCTAACTATGTCACCCTTAGAGATAGTGCCCGAAACAACCTGGCCGGAGACGGCGATTGTGTTGGTATGGGAAACTGCATTGGCAACATTGACTTCACCCGATTTGGATTTTATTTTGCCCGTATCCCCGACCTGCCCACCCATCTCACCGTAAAACGGAGTCCTGTCGAGAACGAGGGTGATATCTTTCCCTTTGCCTGCGTCAGAAACCGGTTTGCCCGAAGCGTTGTCGATTATCTGGACTATCCTGGCACTTGTGGATAGCTCCTCGTATCCGACGAACTCCGTTGGTTCCAGAGATTTCGAATCGATGGCACTACCGCTGGAAACCTGAGTGTTAAATTTATGCGAAGCCCTGGCCCTTTCACGCTGCTTTTCCATCTCAAGCTCATAGCCGGCCCGGTCGACGGTAAGGCCGTGCTCCATTGCAATCTCAGCGCTGAGCTCCAAAGGAAAACCATAAGTATCCCAGAACTTGAAGACCTCTTCGTTTAGCAGGCAATTTCTGTTCTGAGATTTGGCTTCACTTATAGCCTTTTCACAGAGGTTGATGCCCGCATCCAGCGTAATCTCGAATTTCTCTTCCTCATTTTTGATTATGTCAAATATTAGCTTCCGGTTGTTTACCAGTTCCGGGTAGATACTCCCCATCCTGTCGACGACAACCTTGGCCATTTCACTCATGAACGGCTTTTCGATGCCGAGCTTTCTCCCCAGGAAACAGGCACGCCTCAAGATCCGCCTGAGCACATAGCCTCGGCCTTCATTGGAAGGCAGCACCCCATCCGCAATTAAAAAGGTGATGCCCCGGCTGTGCTCCGCAATAACTTTAAACGACCTATCGATTGTCTCGTCAATGACGCCCTTTTTCCCTGTTATAGACCGGATCTTTTCGATCAGAGGTACAAAAAGATCGGTCTCATAAACAGTGGGGTTGCCGTTGACAGCAGCGACTATTCTTTCCAGGCCCATTCCAGTATCGATGTTGGGCTTGGGCAGTTTCGTCCGTCTACCTTCGCGGTCCTGATTATATTCTGTAAATACCAGGTTCCAGATTTCAGAAAACCGTCCGCAACTGCATGATGGGTCGCAATCAGGTTTGCCGCAGCCGTATTTCTCGCCGAAATCATAATGTATCTCGCTGCAGGGTCCGCAGGGCCCGCTATCGCCCGCAGGGCCCCAGAAATTGTCCTTTTCTCCCAGCCTGACGATCCTATTTTGGGGGAAACCAATCCCCTTCCAGATATTGAAGGCCTCGTCATCATCCAGAAATACTGTCACCCACAGTTTTTCGGGAGGCAACTGTAGCCGCTCAACAACAAATTCCCAGGCCCATTTAATGGCCTCTTTTTTAAAATAATCGCCCACACTGAAGTTACCCAACATTTCAAAGAAAGTCAGATGCTTGTTATCGCCGACTGACTCTACATCCGTCGTCCTGAAGCATTTCTGGCAGGATGCCAGCCTGGGGTTAGGCGGGACAGCCAGTCCCAGGAAATAGGGCTTGACCTGCACCATTCCTGCGGTGGTTAACAACAGTGTGGGATCCCCATGAGGTATCAGAGGGGAACTGGGTATCACTTTATGTTTTTTTTCAGTAAAGAAATTTAAAAATTCGGTGCGGATCTCATCGCTGTTCACGAGCATTCACCTCGGAGCATTTTATATAAGTACATGTATGTAAGTCAATATGAATTTAAATCTGCTTGCCCGGGTTCAGGCTGCCGCCTTTTAACAAGTCAAATAACATGTGTTACAATCTTCAAATCCAGGTGATTAGAATGCCTATTTACGAGTACTGGTGCAACAGTTGCAACGCCAGGGTAGAAATCTACCTTTCCTCTCCCAAGGGTGATGCGCCGTGCTGCCCCAAATGTAAGAATAATTCCCTGCAGCGCAGGTTCTCGACATTTATGGTGCAATCCTCTTATAAAGATGTATATGATAACATTCTTTCTGATTCACAGCTAATGCGCGGCATGATGAATAACGATCCCAAGGCCCTGGCAGAATGGAATAAAAAAATGAGCAGCGGCGAACCTGTTGCCCCCGAATATCAGGAGACACTGGAACGCATGGAGAGAGGGATAATGCCCTCCAGTACGGATTCGGAGCAGGATACGAACGGGAAGTCCCCCCAAACGGAGGGTTGATTATGCCCATCTATTATACGCAAGGATTTGAGTAGCAGTGCATCCGCGGATTCTGCGTACCATTGATGCCAATGTTAACCGCATAAGCGAGGGGCTGCGTGTCATGGAAGATATATCCAGGTACATAATCGATGATGCTACTACCAGCCGCCACCTTAAATCCCTCCGGCATCAGCTAAACCATCTGGTGAGCGGCATTGCTACCCGCTTGATCGAAACCAGAGATGTAGAAGGCGATATCGGCTCAGGGTTCGATCTAAGCGATGAACATCGGGATCTTGCCGCAGTGGTCAGGGCCAACGCCAAAAGGGCACAGGAGGGGATACGCGTGCTGGAAGAGATGTCAAAATTACCCGACCTGAAATCTGTTCTATCTTCCACCAAACTGAAAGAATCGAGATACCTCGTATATTCTTTAGAGAAGGCCATTATCACCAAACTGCCTGATCAACGAATCTCTAATAAGGATGGGAAAAGAATTGAAAGAAAAGGAAAAAACATCCCGTAAGCTGGATAAGATCGCAGATAATATCCGCAAGAAGCTGGGCGCCAAGGATTCCGCACGTGAACAATGTCTCAAAAGCTGCCGCGAGATCATCCGGCTCAGCTCCACTGCCATAAGGGCCATCCACCGAAGGGAAAAAGAACATGCCCTGGATCTGGTAAACTCGGCCGCTTCACTGGTACAACAGCTCCAGGAGGACCTGTCCGCCACGCATCACGACCTGCTGAGCGCCAACTATGTGCATGATGCCTTTAAAGAATTTGCAGAGGCCCGCATAACTTACGGAATCATTTTCGAGAGAGACATCCCAGACCCGGACTCTCTGCGCATAGCATATCCGGCCTATCTCAACGGCCTGGCCGAATCGGTGGGGGAACTGAGGAGATTTCTGCTGGACAGCTTGAGGAGCAACGACTTTTCCGCCTCGGAGGATCTCCTTGGCGTAATGGACCATATCTATACCATCCTGGTAACCATGGATTTCCCCGATGCCATCACCTACGGCCTCAGGCGCAATACCGATAGTGTCAGGGGCATAGTGGAAAAAACCCGTGGAGACCTTACCCTGGTGATCCACAACAATCGCCTTCAGAAAAAATTAGGCACTTTAACCAGCAAATTACGTATTTCTGCGGACTAGATTTAGCTTGACTTTAATCGACGCCGCTGGTAAAATCCCCGATTTGGTGGGTATGCGCTGTTCTGCAGCGTGACCATAATTAATCAAATAAGGAGGTACCATGGTACAAATTCCCCCGATCTTTTGGATCGTTCCTGTTGCCGGTGTACTGACACTTGCGTTCGCCGCATGGCTAATCGTAAGTATCATGCGCAAACCTACAGGCACTCCAAAGATGAAAGAAATTGGCGACATGATTTTCGAGGGTGCGTGGGCGTTCCTTAAGAGGCAGTATAGCACGATCGCAATTTACTCCGTGGTCGTGGCTATCATTCTCGGCATTATAGTGGGTCTACTGCCACCGGAGGGGGCACTTCAAAAAGCCGGCTACGATGCCATATCGATCGGCTGGCATACCGCTCTGGCATTCCTGGTCGGCGCCATTTGTTCCGGCGTAGCCGGGTTTATCGGTATGTACATAGCAGTTAAATCCAACGTACGTTGCGCTGCCGCTGCTCAGAAAAATCTTACCGAGGCGGTGAACGTTGCTCTGCGCGGTGGCGCTGTTTCCGGTTTCCTTATCACAGCACTCAGCCTGATCGGCGTAACCGTAATCTTCTTTGCCTTTGGCGGAGCCAATACGCCTGAGCTTTCGCCGCATTTGATCGTCGGCTTCGGCTTCGGCGCCAGCTTCGTGGCACTGTTCGCACAGCTTGGCGGTGGTATTTATACCAAGGCTGCCGATATGGGCGCTGACCTCGTCGGAAAAGTCGAGGCTGGAATACCTGAAGACGATCCCCGCAACGCCGCCGTTATCGCTGACCTCGTTGGCGACAACGTTGGTGATTGCGCCGGCCGTGGCGCCGACCTCTTTGAGTCAACAGCAGCCGAGAATATCGGCGCTATGATTCTGGGTATCATAGCATACGTCGCTACAGGCAATGTAGCATGGGTTCTCTTCCCCCTTTGTGTTCGTGGCTTTGGAATGATTGCCAGCATGATCGGAATTATGATCGTGCGCGCAAAAGAAAGCGAGAATGCCATGAACGCTCTCAATCGTGGCTACTTCGTGGCCATCGCTCTTTCCGTCGTCGGCCTGGCAATCACCGTTTATTTCATGCTTAACAACTGGTGGCTCTTCGGGGCCGGCATGGTTGGTATAATTGCCAGCATTGCCATCATCTATGTAACCCAGTATTACACAGAGTCACGCTACAAGCCGGTCCAGGACATCGCTGAGGCATCCAAGACCGGTCCTGCGACCAATATCGTCATGGGTATTGCAGTCGGTTTTGAAACAACTTTTGCTACTGCCATCGTAATCGGCGTGGCCCTGATACTGGCTTATTGGTTCGGCACAATGAGCGGCGTACTGGG
>JBEKVW010000015.1:0-32889 GCA_049513695.1 Dehalococcoidia bacterium
CACTGATAGTTGCCCCCTACCCCAAAGCCAATGAAAAGCTCATCGACCCGGGCTCCCAGCGTGTCATGGAAGCTGTCATGGACATCGTGCGTTCCCTGCGCAATACCCGCGCCGAGTATAAGGTTGATATCGGCAAATCGATCGAGGCAACGGTCTACACGGACAGCCTGCTATCCGAGATAAAGGCCAGGACGGATATCATCGGGAGGCTGGCTAAGACAACTCTGAGCATCCTGCCCAGGGAAAAGCGGCCTTCAAAAGACGAAAAAGCTGTAGTGTCGGTCTTAAAAGACGCCGAGGTTGTAGTGCCGCTCAAAGGCATGGTAGACATCGATGCCGAGAAAGCCCGCCTTGCCAAAGAGATGGAGGTTTTGGAGCGCGAGATAGCGCGGCTAAGGCAGCGAATGGGGGACGTCCAATTCACCTCCAAGGCTCCAGCTCCCGTCATCCAGAAGGAGAAAAACAGGCTGCGGGAGTACGAGAACAAGGTTGCCAGGATGAAGATTGAGCTTCAGCAGCTCGGCTAGGCCGACAGGTAAGACATTTTACGGTACATGAGCGCCAGCGCCTTCTTGGTATCGCTGGCGATTTTAGGTTTCTCGCTGGTCTTGACACGGTACTTGAACAGCCAGTAGGTGAATTCCTTTAGCTCGGTCAGGGTCAGGGATTTACGTTGGGGGTATTTCATCTCCTTTTGAAAGTCCTGCAGAAGCTCGGCCGGACCCATCCTGTAGACCAAGCGATAGGCTTGTTCGGTCTCTTCATCCGGCTTCAGCGCCACGATGCTCCTTTTGCGCACCTCGTATATATTGGCTAATATCAATGCCTGCTCGGTCAGCACACCGTAGAGGTAGTTCAGGTAGGCACGGTATTTGGCAGGGCCGAGCGCGGCCTTGAACTCGGCTTCGGTTATCTTGAGAGGTGGCCTGTCATAAAACAGGAGGCCGACAAGCTCTTCCTCCGGTATTTTATCCCTTATTTCGTTGCAGAGGCGCTCTGCCAGGCGCAGCCAGTCGAAGGCCTCGCCGTTTAGCAGGTACTTATAGTTTGTGCCACCATAAAGCTCCTCCGGACTGCGCCAGAGCCGGATGGCTTCCAGCAGAGCCAGGTACCAGTTGCGGCCGTCGTTTACTGCATTTTTGAGGTGCTGGATCGCACGCGCGTCGCCGGCCAAGGCTGCCGCCCTCTCTTCGTTTTCTGTATTATCCATCATAATTTTTTCAGGAACGATTTGACCAGGTTTAGGGAAGAGAATTGTTGTTGCGTGAACGGTGCCATAACATCCTCTTCACCGAAAATCTCCTTCATAATCTGATTGGCATTCATGCCCCTGCTGTGAAGCTCGGCCACCTTGGACTCCACGCTCTCCAGGTATTCTATGGTCTTATCCAGCATTTCGGCTGGCTCGATCACAACGTGGGTCGGGGCTGGAAACACGATACGCGGGTTAAGCGCCCGCATCTTTTTCAAATCAGCCAATATCCCGGGCATATCGAATATGGGACGTGAGACCCTGGGTCGGGGCGTGACGTACAGGTCTCCCGTGAACAACCACCCCTGCGACCGCTCGAAAAGGCAGATGTGGTCCAGGTCGTGGCCCGGCGTAGGGACTACTTCGAACTGGTATTTCTCTGTCTCTATGAAATCACCCAGAGGCTTCACAAGGCTCGGGACGGGATAGCCCCACACCTCCTCCTGGTAAGGGTATAGCTCGGCTGGCCGGCCGATCTTTTCCACGGAGAGTGCAGGGGCAGATATCTCCACGCCATATGCATCCTGCAGGAATTTATTGGCCGATATATTGTCCTCGTGATAGTGCGTGTTCACCACCGTCTTGACACCCCTGTCTTTCAGAAAATCCGTAAGCTCCTGCGCGGTATGGGCGGGGCCGCTGTCCACCAGCAGGCCGTCTATCAGGTAGGCACATACCCACATACCACTAGGAAAATCCGGGTAGCGGCTCATCCTGATCTGAAGGACTTCTCCGTAAGACTTTGATTCGATCATCCTGCCGGTCTCCTTTTAAGAAATTCAAGCACATCCTTCAGCGGCATTGTATTTAAAATGTCTTTCGGCTGGCACCAGGCACGCCGGGCTACCCCCACACCGAAGCGTATCATGTTAAGGTGCCAGGTGGCATGTGAATCGGTGCAGATGGCCAGCATCACTCCCAGCTCACGTGCCCGGTAAGCATGCAGGTCCTTGAGGTCCAGCCTGTCCGGCATGGCATTGATCTCCAGAGCCTTGCCATTAGCAGCGGCAGCGCGAAAAACTGCTTCCAGATCGACGTATACTGGCTCGCGCTCACCTATTTTACGCGTTGTAGGATGGGCAATGATATCGACATGGGGATTCTTGATGGCCCCGATGATACGGTTGGTCATGGTGGCCTTATCCTGCAGGAACGAAGAATGGACCGATGCCACTACGAGATCAAGCTCCGCCAGTACTTCATCGGGAAGATCGAGGCTGCCGTCGGCACGTATATCCACCTCCACACCGTTTAACAGGTAAATCCCCTCTTTTGACTGGTTAAAGCGCTTGATCTCGGCGGTCTGTTCGGCAAGGCGCTCAATCTTCTTGTCGGATGTTATGTTGCGTCCACTGGAATGGTCGGTTATGGCCAGGTACTCATACCCCAGCGCTTTAGCCGACTTGATCATATCCTCCAGTGTATCGTTTCCGTCGCTGCTGACGGTGTGGATATGTAAATCGCCCTTTATATCTCCAATCTCTATCAGGTGGGGAATGGCATTTTTCTCGGCCAGCGCTATCTCGCCCATATCCTCCCTGATCTCAGGCGGGATATATTGAAGTCCCAGGTAGCGGTAGAACGACTCTTCATCGGCGAATTTTTCGACCTTCCCGGTCTTAATATCAGTAATACCGTATTCGCTCAAGCTGAGCCCTTGCTTCTGCGACCTGGTACGCAGGGCAACGTTATGTTCTTTGCTGCCGGTAAAGTGCTGTAGCAGGGAGCCGAAGTCCCCATGCTCCACCATCCTCAGGTCGGCCTGCAGGCCTTTGGGCAATATCACGCTGGCCTTGGTCGGCCCCTGCGAAAGAACTTCCCTGACCTGCGGCAGTTTTATAAAGGCCTGGATTACGGATTCAGGATCATCGGCCGTGCCCATCAGGTCGATATCGCCCACTGTTTCCTTGAAGCGCCTCAGGCTGCCTGCCGGCATCAGGTTCTGTACTCCGGCGACATGGCGCAACGAGTTTAGTATCTCCTCGACAATCGGCAGGGCTTCACCCAGAGGAATGCGCCTGTCCTTACGCCTGAAGACTTCGATAGAGTGAAGTATATTGGCAGCGGTCTTCTCACCCATGCGCTCCAGCGATGCCACCCGACCGTCCTTTATGGCCTTTTCCAGTTGGTCCGCCGAGCTGACATTCAGTTCAGTGGCCAGTCGATAGGCGGTCTTGGGTCCAATGCCCGGAATATCCAACAGGTTGATGATGCCCTGTGGGAACTCAGCTTTGAGATCCTCATAAAATTTGAGCTTACCGGTGGTTATCAGTTCCATGGATTTTTTAGCGATGGCATCGCCGATGCCGGTTATATCCTGAAAGTCCTTGCCCTCCTCGTGCATCAACTCCATCTCTTCTGGGAGATGGTGAATCACCTGTGCAGCGCGCGCGTAAGCGCGGATTTTGAACTTATTATCTGATTTGAGATCGAGCAGGTCGGCGATATTCTCGAATACCGTCGCTATATCAGAGTTTTTCATCAACCTATATTATACCAAGGCTGATGATCAAGCCGTTTCAGGGGGAAAATCGATAGTCGTTGCCCCCGTTTTCTTTGACCCGGTACATTGCCCTGTCGGAGCTGATCAGCAAGGCTTCAAGGTCATTGCCGTCTTCCGGGAATAATGCAATGCCTATACTGGTAGTAATATTTAGCTCGTGTTCCTCAAAATTAAATGGCCGACGAAACTCATCGAGGATTTTTTGCGCAACTTTGACGGTATCGCCCTTACGCTCAACTTCCGTCAGAAGCACAACGAACTCATCTCCTCCCAGGCGGGCAATACTATCGGTCTGGCGTAAACTCCTTGCCAGCCTGGCTGCGGATTCAACTAATAGCCTGTCTCCCTTGGCGTGACCAAGCGTGTCATTTACCATTTTAAATTTGTCCAGATCAAGCGTCATTATGGAGACTCTTTTTTTCTCACGCTTGGCCTGGGCCAGAGCTACGCTGAAACGGTCATTTAACATTAACCTGTTGGGCAGGCCCGTCAGGGCATCATGGGTAGCCATCTCCTGCAGCTTCTGCTTCAATTGCTCCTTCTCGGTTATATCGCGAATGTTGCATTGAATCACCCTGGTGTGATCAACCGTATATACGTTGGAGACAAACTCGACTGCAAACAACCGCCCGTCCTTGGTTTCCAACGGCAAATTTTCATAACGGATATATTCTTTGCTCTGAAGCTCTTTGTAGGCCTCCTTGCTCCTCCCTACATCTTTGAATGCCCCGAGTTCCCAGAGACGCTTTCCCAATATTTCCTCATTCGAATACCCGAGCATCCTTATCAAATACGGGTTTACGTCTTTAATTTTCCCGGTGTTTCCGTCGAGAATCAGTATCCCGTCCAGAGCTGTTTCAAAAAGGCGCCGGTATTTTACTTCGGAAGCTTTTAGTTCTTTCTCTGCTTTGTTGCGCCCGGACAGCAGGCTCTCCAACTGCTTGATCCGTTCTTGCAGTGGCCCAAATCCATTCCTGACCCGTACCCCGGTTCCGCGCTGCTCTTCCATCGCTTTTTCCCCTGAGCAAATAACAAATACGGGAATTACTCGTTAAACAATTCTACGCACAAATCAAACACAAAATCAAGGCCTGTGGAAACTTTGCGGAAGAACCAGGACTCTATTTTCCGTGGCAGTGCTTGTATTTCTTACCTGAGCCGCAGGGACAGGGATCGTTGCGTCCTATCTTGCCTCCTACAGGCACCTGCTGTGGGCGTTGGGGAGCTTCCCTTTTCTCAAGGTTGGCTTTATAGATGAAATGGACTATATCATGCTTAATACCCGCCATAAGGCTCTCAAAGTAATCTCCACCCTCTTTTTTATAGATAACCAGCGGGTCTATCTGCCTGACGGACTGCAGGCCGACGCTTTGCCGCAGGCGGTCCATTTCGGTCAGATGCACCTTCCACAGGTCATCGATCACGCGCAGCATCACCAGCCGCTCCATCAGCCGCATATCATTGGGGCCAACCTGCTGCTCCCTCAAATCGTATATTTGGTGGGCATAGTCGATAAGTTTCTCGGTCAGCTGCTTCTGCTTAAAACTTTCAAGGCCCTGTCCTTTAATGTTATCGGGCAGCGGGAAAATATCCGACAGGTCCTGCAGCAGGCCGTTTAAATCGGGCTCTTCATACCCACGGCTATAGTGCTGATTAACCAGCTGTTCGATCTGCTCATCGATCATATCCTGGATATTGGCCTTCAAATCCGCCCCGTGCAGTATCTTGTCGCGTTCCCCGTATATGATTTCCCTGTGCTTATTGACCACATCGTCATAGTCAACCAGATGTTTGCGTATGTCAAAATGAAAAGCCTCCACTTTGACCTGTGAATTTTCAATGGCCTTACTGATCCAGGGGTGTTCGATGGAAGTATTTTCATCCATGCCGGCCCATTCCATGACCCCTTTAACGCGATCGCCGCCGAAGCGGCTGACAATGTCGTCCTCCAGCGAGACGAAGAATTGCGAGCTGCCGGGGTCGCCTTGCCTGCCGGCACGCCCGCGAAGCTGGTTGTCGATGCGCCGTGCTTCGTGCCGCTCCGTACCGATGACATTGAGGCCGCCCAGGTTGAGCACCCTATCATGTTCTATCTTCCACTCGGCATATTTTTTATCGTAGTCTTTTTCGTCCTCGAACTCCTCACGGTCCGGCGGCTTGCCGCCCAGTATAATGTCTACGCCGCGGCCGGCCATGTTGGTGGCGACGGTCACAGCCCCCACACTGCCCGCGTTCTTAATTATCTCGGCCTCCCTTTCGTGGTACTTGGCATTCAGAACCTGGTGCTGCACACCCTTGCGCATCATCAGGTCGCTTAACAGCTCAGATTTCTCTATGGAGATCGTACCGACCAGAATTGGCTTGCCCTCTTTATTCAACTCCTCAATATGGTTGGCGATGGCCTTGAATTTGGAGCCTTCGTCTTTGTAGATCAGGTCGCTGTGATCAAGGCGTATCATGGGCCGGTTGGGCGGTACAACCACCACTTCAAGTTTATATATTTTGAACAGTTCTTCGGCCTCGGTGGCGGCCGTACCAGTCATGCCAGCCAGCTTACAATAAAGCCTGAACAAGTTCTGAAACGTAATGGTGGCGAGGGTGACGCTCTCCTTCTGTATCTTGACCCTCTCTTTGGCCTCGATGGCCTGGTGCAGGCCTTCGGAATAGCGCCGGCCGAACATTAACCTGCCCGTGAACTCGTCCACTATAATGACCTCACCATTCTTGAGCATATATTCCTTGTCACGCTTGAACAGCACCTGCGCCTTGAGAGCGTTATCCATATATTCCGTCAGGTGCAAGTTGGACGGGTCATAAAGGTCAGGTGCCTTCAGCATGCCCTTCTTCTTGAGCATTTCCTCCATGCGAGCACTGCCGGATTCCGTAAGATAGATCTGCCTTTCCCTCTCTTCGATCTTATAGTCTTCGGGGGTGAGCCTGGCAACAAGCTCCGCAAAGGTGTAATACTTCAATGTGGGGTCTTCGCCCTCGCCGCTGATGATCAGCGGCGTGCGTGCTTCGTCAATCAGGATGTTGTCGACCTCGTCGACAATGGCGTAGTTCAGCGGACGCTGCGCTTTCTGCGAGAGATCTACCGCCATGTTGTCGCGCAGATAGTCGAAGCCGAACTCGTTGTTGGTGCCATAAGTAATATCAGCACGGTAGGCTTCATAGCGATTCACGGGTTTAAAATGCGGCCAGCGCCTGTCCTTCTCGTCCACGTACTCAGGATCGTAAATCAAAGCCGGCAGATGTTCCGTGGCGCTCTGCACGGGGTAGATGCTGGCCACGCTGACCCCCAGCGCATGATAGATTGGCGCCATCCAGTAAGCGTCACGGCGGGCCAGGTAATCATTGACCGTCACCAGGTGGCAGCCCTTTCCCTCCAGCGAGTTAAGATATAGGGGCAAGGTTGCGACCAGCGTTTTGCCTTCGCCGGTCTTCATTTCCGCTATCTTCCCCTGGTGCAGGACGATACCGCCCATCAACTGCACATCGAAATGTCGCAGCCCGATGGTCCGTTTCGATGCTTCACGAACAGCGGCGAAGGCCTCCGGCAGAAGGGCGTCCAGCGTCTCCCCGTTCTCCAGCCTTGCTTTGAATTCCCCGGTCTTGGCCTTCAACTCATCGTCGGATAGCTGTTGAAAGTGGGGTTCGAGGGAGTTAATCTCCTCTACGGTGGGTTCAAGACGGTTGATTTCTTTTTCGTTGGAATCGAAAAGTTTTTCTAGCCAGTTGGGCATATTCAGTCCTAGTCCGAGAACATAGCACCGATCGACATCCCGGTGTGGATGCGGTGTATGGCTTCGCCCAGCAGGGGCGCTATCGGCAATACAGTTATTTTGTCAATTTTCTTCGAGCCGTTAACCGGTATGGTATCGGCCACCACGACTTCCTTGACGGGTGACTTGGATATGCGCTCAATAGCGGGGCCGGAGAATACCGGGTGCGTGCAGCAGGCATAGACCTCTCTGGCGCCCCCCTTGAGCAGCGCGTCGACGGCATTGACCAGTGATCCGGCAGTATCTATTTCATCGTCCACGGTTATGGCGCGTTTTCCCGCCACATCGCCGATGATGTTAAGCGTCTCGGTGGAATCGTGGTTGCCCAGGCGGCGTTTCTCTATAATGGCCAGCGGGGCGTTGAGCTTCTCCGCCAGGTCGCGGGCACGTTTGCTGATTCCGATATCCGTTGCGACGACCACCAGATCCTTCAAATTTTTACTCTTCCAGTAATCGCTGAGTATAAAAAGCGCGGTAAGCTCGTCCACTGGTATATTGAAAAACCCCTGTATCTGCGGAGCATGCAAATCAACCGTCAGGATGCGCTCCGCACCGGCCGTAGTGAGCAGGTCGGCGACCAGGCGTGCCGTAATTGGTACACGCGGCTGGTCCTTCTTATCGGTGCGCGCATAGCCGTAGTATGGGACGACAGCGGTTATACGTTCCGCCGAGGCCCGCCGGAAAGCATCCAGTATGATCAGAAGCTCGACCAGGTTTCGCTGGACGGGTGAGCAGATGGGCTGGATTATGAATACGTCGCGTTCACGCACATTTTCCATTATACGCACGAAGATGTTCTCATTGGTGAACTCAAATACCTCCATTTTGCCAAGAGGGATATTCAGGTAATCGCAAACAGCCTGTGCCAATGATGGGTGAGCATTGCCGCAAAAGACTTTGATCTCATCCTGGCCAGCAAATTTTTTCATACAATTACCTCCGGACTAAATGCCAGATTATTATAGCATCAACGGCCGAAACGCCCATAACTCCATCGGCCTTTCATTGCTTCGCCTGCGATATAAAGTGGATAACCAAGTTACCCGGTAAATAGGGTATAATTTTATACCGGCAACAGGAGGAAGGGATTTACAAATGACTCATATAGCCGTAGAGCTTCTCAGTGACTATATAAAACTCGATACTACCAATCCGCCCGGCAATGAATACCTGGGCGCTGAATTTTTCGCCCGCATCCTTGAAAGCCACGGCATCCCCATCAAAGCTTACCAGTCCAAACCCAGCAGGTCATCCATACGCGCCGTCATCAAAGGCACGGGGCAGAAAAAACCGCTCATCATGCTGCATCACATGGATGTGGTACCTGCCAACGGAGACGAGTGGAGCTTCGACCCATTCGGCGGCGAGATCATCCACGGGTATATCTGCGGGCGGGGCGCCCTGGATACCAAGTCGCTGGGGATCATACAGCTGCTGGCCCTCCTGGAAATAAAAAAACGGGGCATTAAGCTGCATCGAGATCTTATATTCCTGGCTACGGCGGATGAGGAATCAGGCGGCGATTGCGGCGTGGAATATTTGCTCCGGGAATATCCGGACGATTTTCAGGCTGAGCTTGTTTTGAACGAAGGCGGTTACCTGGTAAAAGACGACAACAGCAACAGCTTAATAGCCATGATATCGCCGGGTGAAAAGGGTCCGTGCTGGCTTAAACTCAGCAGGAAGGGTATGCCGGGTCACGGATCTACACCTCACAGTCAGAACTGCCTGGAAAAAATGACTCGGGCTGTAAACCGGCTGCTCAACTATGAGGTGCCCCCTAAGCTGACACCTATTGCAGCCGAATTCTTTAAAAAACTGGCTCAGTCATGGGACATGCTGAAACCCTATGCCGATGACAGCCGGGAGGATACCCTGCTTAAGATCCTAGCGGATAACGGGCTGCTGTCGATGCCTCAGATAAGCGCCATGCTGCGCAATACCATCAGCCTTAACATGTTGAAATCTGGCGATAGGGTGAACGTTATCCCGTCCTATGCCGAGGCGCTGATCGATACTCGTTTGCTGCCCGGCCAGGACTTACAGGAATGGCTGCATTTCATAAAAAATCAATTGGCAGATGATGAAATACAGATTGAGACTATGCTCGCCAATGAAGGTAATGCCTCCGATATGTATACCGAAAGCTATAACGTGATGGAAAAGGCGCTGCTCGAACATTACCCGGCCGCCATTGTAGCTCCTTACCTGATGACAGGCACTACCGACTCACGCTTCTTCAGAGAGAAAAACATACCGGCTTACGGCCTGTGCCCGGTCGAGGTGCCACCGGACGACCTGAAGTCCATACATGGAATCGATGAAAAGCTTTCGATAGACAGCTTGATCAAAGGGACCGAGATCTATACGGACATTATCCGGAGACTGTGTGCGTAACCGATGTCTAAACCGGATATCGATCTGATCCTGAGTCGTTTGATCGGCGCCTACGGCGACCGTAAATGGAAGCGCCAACTTGAGCCGGTTAGTGAATTGGTTCAGACCATCCTATCGCAGAATACCTCCGATACCAACTCCCGCCGCGCCTTTAAATCGCTACTGGATGAGTTCGGAGGCTGGCATAATGTGGCTGATGCCAGCATGGAGCAGATAGCTGGCGCCATTCGCAGCGGAGGTCTGGCCGATGTAAAGGCCAAATATATCAAAAATGCTCTGACAGCCCTTGAGAAACAACCAACCGGCTTCGACCTTCAATTCCTGAATAAAATGGACGTCGACCCGGCGCGGCGCTGGCTGCTGAATTTGCCCGGCGTGGGCATGAAGACGGCAAGTTGTGTACTGCTTTTTTCACTCGGTATGCCGGCCTTTCCCGTGGATACTCACGTTTTCAGGGTGGCCGGGAGGCTGGGGCTGATCGGCAGCAAATTATCTGTGGACGACGCCCACCTGGCGATGGAAAAGCTTGTCGTTGCGAAAAATATATACCGGTGCCATGTTTTGCTAATTGAGCATGGCAGAAGGACCTGTAAGGCTCAGCACCCGCTATGCTCGAAGTGTGTCCTGGCAGATGTCTGCCCCAGCTATAAATTGTTCGTTAAATAACTTCCGGTCGGAAACTGCTCCGCTGCATCCGAGCTTTAACTTTTCATGAACCAATCAGTATAATTATCGACTGTAATATCTATATTAACTCATTGTAAAAAATAGGTAAAAAATACAATTGTCGGGAGATCCCCGTGAGAAAAGCCAGAATGCATTACGTCCTGGATATCATTGAGGGCTTAATTTTACTATTGCTTGTAGTATCTGGCTTTATACTGTGGTTTGCCCTTCCCGAGGGTAGCGAGGCGGGAAAAACCGTACTTTACGACCGCCACTCATGGATACAAATACATCGGGGGCTAGCCGTAGGGCTGCTGATTTTCTTCAGCACACACGTCTTAACACACTGGACCTGGATATCTTATATGACCCGGTCCTATTTCAGGAAATTTAAGAAGGGCTGACACGTCCATATCTAAAAGTAAATTGCAATTTACAATAATCAATCTTGACACCATAAACCTCGAAAACCTATTATTGTTCATTACGCCATGAATTTGTACCTGAAAACCTGTCACATCCTGATCTCTGCTGCGATATCGGCTTCGCTTCTTTTTACTTCCTGCTCTAACTTGCCGTTTTTCGGCCCCCATTTGTACGACCCGGTGATAACTGCGGGCTTTGAGGCGGACTACCGTCCGAAGGAGAGCACCAATTTCTTCTATATCGACAGCCCGCAGGTCTGCTGCTCAATTAGGCTATCCGGCGCCCATGCCGATACTGTCGTTCAGGCCAGTTGGGTTTATGAAAAAACCGAATCGCAGGAGGTGATAAATGAGGTCATCCTCGCAGATAATAATACGCAAGGCCATGATGGTTACCTCGGATTTACATTAAACGCCCCTGCACAGGGATTCAGCAGCGGCCAATACAGGCTCGATCTCTCCGTCGATGACAGCCGGCAAATGTCCATTCCCTTCTCTATAAAAAGGAGCGCGTCAGGTCCGCTCCCCTGGATCAACAATTTCTCCGCCGAACCACAGCAAATAGTATCGAGAGAGACATCCAAATTGAGCTGGAATGTGGCAGAGGCCGGCCGAGTAAGCATAGAGCCATCACCCGGAGCTGTTTCGTCCGAAGGCAGCATCGATATAGCCCCCGCAGCAGACACAGTCTATACTCTTTGGGCGGTCAATAAGCAAGGAAACACGTCCAGTCAGATTACGATCGCAGTGAAACAGCCGGTTAATAACAAGGCAGACCTTGTTATTACCGATTTCTGGAACAGCGGCAATATCCTTTCCTACCACATTCAGAACATAGGCAACCTGACCTCATGCGCTACGGAGTCTTACCTTTACAAGAATGACACTCTTGTATCCAGCGACTATGTAGCGCCCCTTGCTCCAGGTGAACAAAGGGGAGGGTCTTTCTCCAAATACCATTTCTCACCCCGTTTCCCATCCATGTCAGCATCTTTGACTGCTGGTGACATCTGTTATATGAGAATTTGCGCCAACGGCGACGGTTCCTGTCCCGAGGCCGATTACACCAACAACTGCCTTGACCATAACTTCGGGCCGCTTTTGAATGTTAACCTGCTGCAATATTCGTCCAGCGCTCAATGGCAGAGCAGCGCAGCTTCGCTGAGCTGGCCCATGTATACCGGTAGCGAGGATGGGTGGGCGCATATATCTACAGCCCAGATAAAAAGCGGTCTCAGCTACCCGAATGCTCTTTTGATGGAGCCCCCCGCTTCCAGCGGCAGTTGGATACAGGGTATGCTCGGGGTGCCTGTAGACAACCCGAAGGAACTGCTTCCGTTCACTATCCCCCACGATTGTAAATTCAGCGCCAACGTGGGGCTGACCGTGGATACACCGGAAGCGGCAAACGTTAAATTTATACTTGGCACATCGCAGGGCGGAGCTATCAATTACTTCCCCCCTGTGACCGTAAATTCGGGCGGCGAGCTGGCGAATTACTCGATTGATTTGTCTGGACTGGCAGGCCAGAAAGTTCTATTTATCTTACGAGTGGAATCCGGTGGTCCTCTGCCTGAGGGAAGTGCGGCTTGGATAGAACCAGTAATCAGCCAGCAAAGATAACCTGCGAAATCCTGTTATGTGCAGTTAGCCTTCTTACCGCCATAACGATTATTTCTCCATCCCTTATGATCTCTCCGGTATCTGCCGATACACCTTCGACCTGTGTTTTGAAATGGGGCACCGTCGATACGCCGGGCAGCTTTCCTCAGCGCAATGATGTCATAACTCCCTGCGAAATCAGTGGCCTGGCACTCTCGACCGACGGTAAAACTGCGTACGTCATCGACATACCTGACGCCAGTAGCGGACCACTGGTCAAAGCAGGCATCTGGAGAAGCTCTGACGGCGGCATATCCTGGAGCATGAGGCCCACCCTTTTGCTGGCGCAGGCGTCACCCGCTCCAGTTTTTCCCGTGGCAGATATCGCAGTCTCCCCGGATGATCCCGATTTCATAGCTGCTGTTTGCATGGACGGCAGTGGCGCTCACCGCAGGGAGGTCTATATCTCTTCCGATGGAGGAGTAAACTGGCTTTATAGCGGACATATCCCCTGGCTCTATGGCCCTGGCGAGCAAATCGGCAGCATCGCCATATCGGCACTTTACACATGCCGTGGAAATGCTGTGCACGATATTATTGTCGGTAGCCGCAACCCGGCTGATGGTCTGGCTCAGGGCGAAATCTACGTACTGACCTACCCGGCTATGGGAGGATGGAAAGCGCAGGGGTACACCGGTGGCGATATCATTTCCCTGATGCCCTCGCCCGCTTATACAACCGACTCTACCCTGGTCATAATGTCCAGTACGATACAGCGGACGTATATAAATCTAGGTTATCGCGATTTCGCAGTCAGCACCAGCGTGTGGAACCAGTACAGCGGATGGCCGGTCGAATTATGTACTCCCGATCAAGCCGGGGGCACAGGCAGCGGCGAAACCAGGATTATTACCGGCAGTTTATCCCTTCCATCCGATTTCGACGGCAACCTTCCTGCCAGACGTATCATCTTTGCAGCTTACGATTCCAACGGGTCGTCTGTGGGGGCTTCGCAACCCCTGGACGATGTTTATCGTCTAAACGACACCGTTGTAACCCGGCTCAGGGTGCCGAGCAATGTGGGCAAGCCCAGATTAAGCTCAATTGCATACAGCGGAAGCACGCTATCCGGCAAATTGCTGGCCGGGAGTGTAATCGCAGATCCTCTTACGGCCATGTGCGGGACCTTTTTCACATCTGACCCGCTCGGGCTATGCTCAACCTGGATCAGACCCTTGAAAGCTCCTACAGGCGGATATGGCTCCGGATTTGCCAATGTCCGGGTGGCCTGGACGCAGGACGGTTTAGCCGCCATCTGTGGAACGGGATCGGGCAACAGGGATACTCCGCTCAAATGGTCGAACCCCAATGACGCATCCTGGGACGCTGCACCACTGGATGAATCGGCCTTCTCTAAGAGCGAAGACGATGGTATTTCCTGGAACCAGCTTGGCCTGATAGATACCCTGCTAAACCGCTTCAGGGCGCTGGCAGTAGCTGGAGATGGTAAAACCGCATATGTTTCTTCGGTGAATGACAGGGGCCTGGACAGCACCTGGCGCAGCCGCACGGACCTGATAGGAGACTCCTGGCAGAGGGTGCTGTGTACTGATTGCCCGCTCCCGCTGCTCAAGCTGTCGGCTGACGATCAGAAAGGAGCAGTGGTTTTTCTTGGCGCCCAGCTCACGACTAACCTGCTACAGTCTCGTGACGGCGGTCAGACATGGCAGGGCTGCCTTCCGGATATCGTCTTACAGGATATGGCTACTCCGGGTGGCGACGTGTTGTTTGTACTGCAGTCGGATGGCTTGGTCCGGCATGGGAAATACGGTGCTAAAGGCTGGCGCTGGGACTTTTCCACCGATACCGGCCTTAACCTTGCTCACACCATAGAAGCACAGCAAAACAAGGTCCTGGTTGGCGCAGGCATTGGACAGCAGTGCCCGGCAGCCTATTCCTTGGATGGCGGAGAAAATTGGATACAGATTACCGAACCTGCTTACAGCTACGGCAACAAGCATGTCGCCTTCGATGACCAATTCAAAACCAACAATTTTATTTACCTTGCCGACGATTCAGGCGGCCTTTACCGATGGGCTATCGACATTAACGAGCGGTGGGACGATATGAGCCCGCCCGATAACAGCTACTACGGCCTCTGCGTTGCAGGCCGGGGTACTCTATATGCCGCCTATAACCCGGCCAGAGCAGGGGTCGACAGGACGCTTTACTCCCGCACTGACATCCCCAGCAACAACGTTTCCTGGGACTCCCTGGCAACCGGCTTACCCGCAAGCGTCCTTTTCAAGATGGAGCCTGATGCTCTGATATGCGCCGATGAGACCATATGGGCTATCGATTCCCACGATTATGACCCTTATAACGGGGCAGGCCGCCTCTGGGCTTTCAAGGACACGTTGGCCAACCATTCTCCGTGGCTTATAGCGCCCAAACCGGGTAGTTACGTATTATGCGATCCTGTTACCGGCCGCAACGGGCAGGTTGACCTTAAATGGGAACAATTATCGCTGGCGGATGCCTACGAGGTCGAGATCGGCAAGGATAGCTGGTTCGACCTGGTGGTAGATGCGGCCTCACCCTCCACCAGTCCTTTTTACGTGCCGGAAGATTTGCTGTATCCATCATACTACGTAACTGACGGAGCACTGCCCGAGGCGGGCAGCAGCTACTACTGGCATGTACGCGTCAGGCGCGCCGTAACCGGGCAGGTTATACGCAGCCGCTGGTCTTACGGCGTGAGCTTCAATATACGTCCGGGCTATCCGGTAAAATCAACAGACTGTTCCGGCCTTCAGTCCCTGAAGCCTGAAGGCGGGACCCGTGATGCACCTGTTTACCCCACAAGCTTTTCGTGGACTCCTCTGCAAAATACAACGACCTACCGCTTTGTTTTGGCAACAGACCCGGGTCTGGCCAAACCCATTATTGACGAGAAAGTCAAAGGGACAGCTTATAACCTGAACTGGGGATTGAGCTACAAGACGGCTTATTTCTGGCAGGTAACGCCGTTGGAACCTCTTGCCGGCGAACCAAGTCCGGTCTTCTCGTTCACAACGATCAGCGGCCCGGGGCTTCCATCAAGGCTACTTCAGATTGACGACAACACGACCAACGGGCTGCTGATAGCCTTGATCCTTGTTATCCTTTTCGGCCTCTCGGTTCAGGTCATCCTCTACCACAGGAGGCAGCATTGACTGCAGCTTAAATAGCCCCCTGGAATAATCTAAAATCCTTGCGCCCTTCCATTAAACCGTTTTGCCTGATAAACTGTTGAAAAATATTCGCAATTATGGGAGGTAGAGGCCATGGCCGGTAAAGATTTTTTCGATGTCCCCAAAACGATCGCTAATACCTCGGCAGGCGAGCTTGAACTGCCCGTACTGTATTTCGATGTATCGGTACGACAGCTAAATTTCTGGGTGGATTATGAAAAGGCCCTGCCCAAGCTGGAGGGAACAGGGCTGAAGCCAATCAGGTTCTCCAACGGTAAGACCATAGTAAGCATGGTCTTCTACAATTACCGCCGGACGAGTGTTTCATCCTACGAGGAATTGGGCCTAGCCATCACGGCACAACCTCAATCTCCGAAGAATAAAACGCGCCGCTTGATAACTATATTCGGCATTCCCATGATCAGCGGAGGTATCAGTGCCTATGTGCTTGAGCTTCCCGTAACTACCGACATTGCGCGCGCCGCCGGCCGCGAGATATGGGGTTATCCCAAGTTTGTCACCAGGCTCCCCTTTAAATTCAGCGCAACCGGCTTCGAATTCGGGGCGCTTGACCCGGCTACCGGAGAATCAATCGTTTCCGTTAAAGCTGATCTTTCAAAGGGAAGGGGCATGAACACGCGCGGTTTCGATCTGGTCACTTACTCCAATTTGAACGATTGGATTCTGAAAACCGTCGTAAACGTAGACGTCAAATATAAAACGTACTTAAACAGGCCCGCCGAAATAAAGGTCGGCCCGGCCAAACACAGGATGAGCGACAACCTGAGGGACCTGGGCCTGGATCAGATACCACCATTCGTTATTCAGACCACCGACTCCTTCCGTTCGCGCTTGAACAAAGGGGAGCCCGTCGCACAATGGAAGACTCCGTTAATGCCATACCCTACAGACAAATAATTTATCTTTAAGAAAGGAGCTTGAAATGGCATATCTTGATTTAGATGTGACCCTGACAGAGCAGCAGCGCCGGCTTAAGGCCGAAGTGCATAAGTTCGCGGTGGAGGTCCTGCGGCCGGCCGCTATAGCGCTTGACAAGATGCCGCCCGAGAAGGTAGTTGAGAAAGGTTCCCTCTACTGGCAGACGATGGCCAGGATGTATGAGAACGGATATCATACGGCCACCCTTTTGGGCCATCCGGGCAGCCTGGCGCAGGACCCGGTAGCACTGCATATCCTGTGGGAGGAACTGGCTTACGGCAGCGTTGGTTTTGCCATTGCTCTCGGCGTCAGCTTCTTCTGCGCTACGGTCGCCCAGACGGTCGGTAATCCTAAATTGATGGACAAGTTTTACACCCCTTTTGTTAACTGCAAAGACGCCAGCATAATGAGCTGCTGGGGCGCCACCGAGCCAGAGCACGGGTCCGATAACCTGATGATGGGAACGGAAATTTATCACAACAAAAATATTACCCAGCAGTGTAAGGCCGTTAAAAAAGGTTCGGACTGGATCATCAATGGTCAGAAAGCCGCCTGGGTTTCCAACGGCCCGGTAGCTACCAATATTATGCTCTCCGTAAATCTAGTCCCGGAGATGGGCATGGCCGGGGGAGGAAGCTGCATACTTGACCTTAACCAGCCGGGCGTAAGCCGCGGCAAGCCGCTGGACAAGCTGGGACAAAGGGAGCTGCCACAGGGTGAGGTCTTCTTCGACAATGTGGTGTGTCCGGGTGACCAGATGATCATGGACCAAACGGCCTATGAGCTTGTCGGCGAGTTTACACTGGCACACGCTAATATGGGCATGGGCGCATTCTTCACGGGCCTGGCGCAGGCCTGTTACGACCTGGCCTTGCAGTATACCAAAGAGAGAGTCCAGGGCGGCAGGAGGCTGTGTGAGCACGCCTGGATTCAAGCCAGGCTCTTCGACATGTTTTCCATAGTTGAGACGTGCCGCGCTTTTTCCCGCAGCGTGATGATATATAATACTAAGACATTCCCGCCTTCTCCGCAGCATGGCATCGCCTCCAAAGTTTATTGCACGAACTGCGCCTTAAAGGTGGCAACTGAAGCCGTGCAGATTTTCGGCGGACTGGGCCTCAGCAAGGAGCTCCCCATAGAGAAATTGTTCCGAGACGCCCGTGCCGGACTGATAGAGGACGGAACTAACGACGCCCTCTCCATTGTGGGCGGCAATATGCTGGTGAGGTAGTATTTTGCATGTCATTGCGAGGGCTGGAGGCCTGTGGCAATCTCCCGGCACTAGCATAAACCCGGCCCCTTACGCTATAATTTTAACCCGTAATCGGATGGTGAGTGTTGCCCAGAGGCCGAAGGCGCCAGGTTGTGGCCCTGGAGAACGAGGGTTCGAATCCCTCCACTCACCCCACCTTTTCCCCTCTCCCCAACCAGTTTTGTTTGCCTGCGCCTGTAGCTCAGCGGACCAGAGCATCGGTCTTCGGAACCGGGGGTCGTGGGTTCGAATCCCTCCAGGCGCGCCACTACTTTGTTTGGAATAGGAGATTTAAGATGCCCATACTAAGAGTCAATGATATAAACATGTATTACGAGGTCCACGGTGAGGGAGAGCCACTGGTCTTGATCCAGGGCCTTGGCGGTGATCTGGTAACCTGGTCTTATTTTCAAATTCCTGAGTTCTCGAAAAAATATCGGGCAATTACCTTCGACAATCGAGGCGTGGGGCGCACTGACGCGCCCGAAAACCCCTACTCCACTCGTACGATGGTTGAGGATACCGCCGGGCTTCTCAGCGCTCTGGGCATCCAAAAGACCAACATGCTGGGGTTGTCGCTGGGAGGCAGGATCGCCATAGAGTTCGCCTTACTATACCCAGAAAGGATAACGAGCCTGATATTGGCCTGCACCTCAGCTTATTCGCACCCCTGGACCAAGCAGGTAGTGGAAATCCTGATAAGGATGGACCGGGAAGGTGCCAGCCAGGAAACGCGCTGTAGATACCTGCTACTGCTTTTATTCACCCTCAAGTTTTTTGAAAACAGCAAGCGGGTCCAACAGGTGGTTAACTATATGATAGCCAACTCCTACCCGCAGCCCGCTTATGCTTTTGTCGGGCAGTGCGCCGCCGTAGCGGAACATGACTCCCGACAGAGCATCGGGCGAATCAGCGCCCCTACGCTGGTGCTCGCAGGTAAAGAGGATATCCTGGACCCGCCGGTTTTGTCCGAGGAATTGCATGCACGAATCCTCGGTTCCGAACTTGTAATACTTGAAGGCGGAGGCCACGCACTATTCCAGGAGATACCGGACAAGTTCAACCGGGCGGTGCTGGACTTCCTGGCTAAAGTGGGAAAGGGTTAGGAACGGGTGAAAGATTTCGATTAACTTGCACTTTTGGCTCAGGTCATTTGCTGATTTACTATATAATTCTCGGACTGACAGTGTCAGTTACCAGCAAATCCAAGCGCTTACTTTCAAATAACTGGTAAATAGGAGGTCTGACATGGGTTTCGTTCAAAGCTGGGAAGATCTGGCTAAACTGGCTGAAGCACGCCAAACATCCGAGTTCTACGACGCCGAAATGTTGACGGTAATGTGGGAAACGAAGCCGGAAATCGTTAAACGCCTGCTTCCTGCGCCGCTGGCGCCGGCTACCAAACCCATCGCTACCGCCTTCGTAGCTTATTATCCCAAAACCAGCTTCGGACCGCCATATTATGAGGGCGGCCTGTTCCTGAGGGCTGTCTACGATGGGATCGAGGGTAATTACTGCCTTGCCATGCCGGTAACCGGTGACCTGGCCATGGCCGGCGGCCGCGAGGTGTTCGGATATCCCAAGAAGATCGCCAATATCCAGCTAAAACGAACGGGCAGCACTATGGAGGGGAGCTTGGAACGGCACGGACTGTGCTTCTTCAAGCTGCGCGTTAAACTCACCGGCACGCCCAATAACAGTGAATTTGTAGATATTGTCCTCAACTCGTCATCCGAAGAAGGTACCGTATCCTATAACGTCAAGCATTTCTTTGCTTCGGACGGCAGCGGCTTCGACTATAACCCGCGCCTGATCAGGGAAAGGGTAGTCCTTCGTCCCAAGCTGGCGGAGCTCGGTGAAGCAGAGGTGGAACTAGGGCATTCCGACTACGATCCATGGTCGGAGGTTGAGATCGTCAGGATTCTCGGAGCAGCCTACGCAGTCGGCGACAACACCATGCTGAAGGGTGACGTTGTAGCCGAGCTGGATCCCATCGCCTTCGCTCCTTATGCGTTTCTAAAATGGGATGCCCTATACTTCTTGACCAACTCTGCCTAAATCACACCCGGCAGACCCAATCTAATTTAACCTTCATGCGTATTTGACCTTTTATGTCAATACAATTAACATTAAGGAGTATTGATTGATAAAATAAATCATTTACAAATAGCCGTGCATACGGGAATGCTGTAATCGAGTCATCTGTAAAGAATAGCTAAATTTGAAACCGACCATTTGTAAATGGCCGGTTTTTTTATTTTTAAAAAAGGAATATGCCGGGATGATTGGCAACCTGAAAGCTTATTACACTGCTGAAATCAATGCTGGTTCGAGAACGAGTGAAATATGCAGAAGACAACGAAAGGAATTACCAAGGATTCCCTCGACTATTTGAAGGATGTACTCGACGCCATGAGCGATGGCGCCTATATAGTCAACCGTCATTGCGATATTGAATATGTCAACCCTGTAATCGCGCGGGAATTCGGAGCGCCCGGCAATCAGAAATGCTATAAGTATTTCCACAGCCGCAAACAGGTATGCCCCTGGTGCGTAAATAAGGAAGTATTCGAGGGCAAATCGGTTAGCTGGCGGTGGTTCAACCCCAGGACAGGCAGGACTTACGACCTGTTCGACAATCCACTCAGGAACCCGGACGGCAGCCTCTCCAAGCTGGAATTCTTCCATGAGGTTACCGATCTTGTAAAAACGCAGGAAGACCTCAGGATCAGCAACGCGTTCCTGAACAGCATGATAGAGCAAAGTCCCACCCCTACGTGGATATCCAATGATAAAGGTACTCTTATCCGGATAAACCAGGCCTGCTGCACGCTATTTAACATCACCGAAAAGGACGTGGTCGGGAAATATAATATCTTCAAGGATAACCTGGTTGACAGCCAGGGTTTTATGCCTCTGGTAGAAAACGTATTTAATAAAGGGGAGCTAACCAGGTTCGAGCTCAAATATGATACGTCACAGCTAAAGAATCTTAACCTTGAAAGGCAGGCCTCCGTATTCCTGGATGTGACGATTTTCCCCATAATTGATCACAATGGAAAGGTTACTAACGCTGTAATCCAGCACATAGATATCACCACCCGCAAAGCGGCCGAAGAAGCCCTGCGCAAGAGCGAAGATAGATACCGCACTCTGGTGGATAATGCCGCTGAAGGCATCTTTGTTATCCAGAACGGGAAGGTCGTGTTTGCCAACCCTAGAGCTTTTGCCATGGTAGATTACCGGCTTGACGAGAGGGAGCCAAAGCACTTTGTAGATTTCGTCCACCCTGAAGACAGGGCAATAGTCATCGAGCGGCATTTAAGACGGCTGTCGGGCGAGGAACTGGAGGAAACCTATACCATACGTTTGATTGACCGCCATGGCAACATCAGATGGGTGCGCATCACATCAGCCGGCATAAACTGGGAGAACAGTCCCGCCACATTGACTTTAGCTACCGATATCACCGACCACAGGCTGGATGAGGAAAAAATCCGGGAAAGCGAAGGGCGTTACCATTCACTATTCGAGAATATGCTCAACGGCGTGGTCTACTGCCGGATGATTTTCGAGGATGCCCGGCCGCAGGACTTTGTCTTCATCTCGGTTAACGATACCTTCGGGAAGCTGAAGGGCCTCAAAAACATTATTGGGAAAAGGGCGACCGAGGTCATCCCCGGTATACGGGAATCAAACCCCGAGCTGTTCGAAATATTCGGAAGAGTATCCCTGTCCGGCAAGTCCGAAAGATTCGAGACCTTTTTAAGCACCCCGGACATGTGGTTTTCTGTCTCGGCTTACAGCACGGAAAAGGGATACTTCGTAGCCCTCTTCGACAACATCACGGAGCGCAAGCAATCCGAAGAAAAACTGCTGAAAAGCTATGCGGCACTGAAAAAGACGCTGAATGACGCCATCAACACCATGTCCAAGATGGTGGAAATGAGGGACCCGTATACGGCCGGCCATCAAAGGGACGTGGCCACACTTTCCGCCGCCATAGCGTCGGAAATGAAACTGAGTGACGATCAAATCGAGCGCCTCAGGATGGCCGCCACCATGCACGATATAGGCAAGATCTATGTGCCGTCGGAAATCCTTAGCAAGCCGGGCAAGCTGGATAGGCTGGAGTTTGAAATAATTAAGACCCATCCGCAGGGCGGATACGATATCATAAAGGGCATGGATTTCCCCTGCGCTGTCGCACAGACCGTGTTGCAGCACCACGAAAGGCTGGACGGCTCCGGCTATCCCTCCGGGCTGGGGGTCAAAGACATTTCCATCGAGGCCAGGATCCTGGCTGTGGCAGACGTAGTGGAAGCCATGTCGTCACACCGTCCCTATAGGCCCTCGAGGGGGACCGACGAGGCGCTGGCCGAGATATCGGCCGGCAGGGGCAAACTTTATGACCCCGATGCGGTAGATGCATGCCTGAAGCTTTTCAAGGAAGGCCGGTTTAAATTAGAATAAGCCAGGGAATTTTCTGCAATGAAGAGGCTGGCCCTGACGAGGCTTGATGGATATCTGCCGCAAAACATGGAAAGGGAGTACAGGCTGTACTACCTTAAGGATGATCTGCGTACAGCCTCAATTTCCATGCTCTTTCTCACCATACTGCTGGTGATCTTTGCCTATAACGACTATGTGCTCTTCGGGTTTACTCCGACCTTCTACTATCTCATCGCGCTGCGAAGCATATATCTGGTTTTTAACATCGGGCTGATCGTTTTCCTCAGTAATAACCGCAGCCCTGTTAAGTTCGACTGGAATCTATTTGTCTGGCTTATTTTGAGCGGCTTGCTGGTGTCCGTCATCAACCTGACCAGGCCTCCCGGATACATCGGGAACGTCCCCATCGATGTCGTCTTAATCTTGATAATTTACCTGGGCATGCCCATGAGGTTGATGTTCAGGGCTACCGGCGGGCTGCTGTTCATGCTGGCTGAGTCGCTCAATCTCGTCCTCTTGCACCATGAGGCATTGGGGGCAGCGTTCTATGCCTCTATAGTGGGGCTGCTCATGGCCAATATAGTCGGCATCTATGCGTCCGGCCGTCTATATTCCTTCAGGCGCAGCGAGTTCAAAGCGCGGGCGGAGGAGTCTCGGACTCTGGACCTCTTAAGCGAGACCGGTAAAATGGCCAGCATGGGCGGCTGGGAATTCGATGTTAAAACACGCCGGCAGACCTGGACCGACGAGGTATACCGCATTCACGAACTGGAACCGGGGCAGCGGATGACTGTAGAGGATGGGATAAAATACTATGCGCCTGAGGCGGTGCCGGTCATATCTGAGGCCGTACAACATGCCGTTATCTTCGGCGAGCCGTTCGACCTGGAGTTGCCCTTTATCACAGCCAAGGGCAACCGCCGCTGGGTGCGCGCAATTGGCAAGGCTTACAGTGAAAACGGCCTGATAACCAGGATAGGAGGAACCATCCAGGATATCACCGCCACCAAAAAGGCGGAAGATACTATCAAAAGAACATCCGAGCAGTGGCAGTCTACCTTCGACGCCATTTCCGACCTGGTCTCCATTCAGGATAAGGATTTCAAACTCGTCAGAGTGAATAAAGCCTATGCCGATGCCTTCCAGGTGCGGCCTGAAGAGCTTATTGGCAAGCATTGTTATGAGATTGTTCACATGTCTTCCGGCCCTATTCCGAACTGCCCTCATGAGCAGGCGCTTAAATGTAAATTGGGTGTAACCCAAGAGGTGTTCGAGCCGCTTCTGGGGATGTATATGGAAGTGTCGTGCTCACCGATATTCAATGAGATTGGCGAGCTCGAAGGCACGGTGCATATCGTTAAAAACATCACCGAGCGTAAAAAGGTCGAGGAGGAGCGGCAAAGGGCTGTGGACGGGATCCATGACCTCTATAATAACTCGCCGGCCGGATACCACTCGCTGGATATAAACGGAGTCTACGTGCAGGTCAATGACACAGAGCTTGCCTGGATCGGATATACGCGGGATGAGGTCATCGGAAGGATAAAATTCGCTGACCTGCTCACGCCCGAGAGCCGTGAAATTTTCGCCATAAATTTTCCTGTTTTAAAAGAACGCGGGTGCCTGAAGGACGTAGAGACTGAACTTGTGCGCAAGGATGGGACCATTATACCGATTCTTATGAGCGCCACGGCCCTCAAGGATGAACAAGGGAATTTCGTTATGAGCAGGACAACCCTGTTCGACATCACTGAAGTCAGGCGGCTTCAGAAGACAATATCGGAATCTGAGAAGAAATTCCGCACCATATTGGAGGAGATAAACGATTCTTACTTTGAGTTGGACCTTGCGGGCAATTTTACTTTCGTGAATAATGCCTTTTGCAGGGTCCTGCGAGTTACAAAGGAAGAGGTAATTGGAGCCAACTTCCGTTCTATTAGTATACTGGATGAAATAAATGATATTTTGGCGCAGTTCCGCCGCGTCCGTGAAACCGGCGAACCGCACAAGGGGCTCATCTTCAGGCTGGCTCGCAAAGACGGCGTGACAGAGTTCGCCGAGATTTCAATATCGCAGCAAAAAGATGAACGCGGGAATGTTGTGGGGTACCGCTGCGTGGGCCGGGATGTAACCGAGCGCATGGAGCTGCAAAATAAGCTGGCCACTATGGCTATGCACGATGCCCTGACCGACCTGCCCAACAGGTCGTTATTATATGACCGCTTCAACATTGCCTGCGCCCAGGTCCAGCGCAACAATAGAAAGCTGGCCGTAATGGAACTCGACCTGGACAACTTCAAGACGATCAATGACACCCTGGGCCACGCCGCCGGCGACGAGCTCCTCAAAGCCACGGCAGATCGCTTGTCTGCCATCGTCCGTAAGAGCGATACGGTGGCCAGGCTGGGCGGCGACGAGTTCGTAGTGCTGATCCCGGAGTTTACCAATATCAAGGACGTGCTTAAAACGGCACAGAAAATACTCTCGGCTTTCCAAAAACCGTTTGTAATCGACGGACAAGAGCTCCAGGTGACTACCAGCATCGGCATAGCCATCTATCCCCGGGACGGCTCCAATATCGAAGAGCTGCTCAAAGAGGCGGATGCCGCCATGTACTATACCAAGGAGCACGGACGCAACAGCTACAAGCTGAGCGGCGACAAAACCAGGGCCTGAACCGCCCCACGGGGCTAAACCTTAAAAATTAAAAAGTTATATCCAAATGATACAACCATACACCAGCATCACGCGCCAAACGGCCCTTCGCCTAAAGCTCGTTATGACCGATGTGGACGGCACGCTCAACAGCGGCGGTGATGAGCTCAACCCTGCCGTCTCACACGCCATGCAAAATTTAAAAGAGCACGGCATTATGGTAGGCCTTGTCTCCGGCCGTACCGACCCCATGTTGGTATCTATGTCCTCCGGCCTGGATATCGGCGGACCCCTCATCGCAGAAAACGGAGCTGTTGCCAGGATGACTTATAAAAGCCCCCTGGTCGATTTAGGCCATTCGCGTCAACCCGCCCTTGAGGCGCTGAAGAAGCTCAATGCCAGGTATCCCGGCCGCATCAGGGAGAGGGAGGACAACGCCGAGAGGTTGATCGATATTGTTTGTAGTGCCGACGGCATAGCTGTGGAAGACCTCAGAAATTGCGTCGGTGACGTCCAATTGCTGGACTCCACCTACATACTACATCTCATGCAGAAAGGTATCGACAAGGGGACCACGCTGAATAGGTTACTGGAGCTGGTGGATAGGCCGAAGATCAAGCCGGAAGAGGTGCTGGTAGTGGGCGATTCCATGACCGACCTTTCCCTATTCAAACTGTTCACACAAAGTGTTCTTATTCCCAACCGCGACCTGCCGGAAACAGATAAAAAGACCCTCCGCAAGTCTGCCCGGTATATCAGTAAACACGGTGCAGGCGAAGGGTTCGCCGAAGTTGTTCTGCACATAATTAATGCGCGAACATAAGAAGTCTACCAGATGAAAGGGATGAGCCGGTACTTCACCTTCTTCCTGTAATCGGCATAGCCTTCCAGCTCATTGACCAGCATCTTCTCTTCGCCGGCAATCCTGGCGGCCAGCAGGAAAAACATTAGTATACCGATCAACAAGCCGTATAACGAGCCCAGCAGCAGCGGTGAGCCCACGAACATCAATGTCCCCGCCAGGTATAAAGGGTGCCGTACCAGACCGTAAGTACCGCTGGAAATTACCTGCTGCTTGCGCTCGGTCTGTATCCTCACTAGGGGCGAGGCGAAGGTATTTTCCATCAGTGCCCTGTAGAAAAGTATGAAGGAGAGCACCATTCCCACCACGCCCACCGCTTTTACCCAGAGGGGGAAACCCGGGGTCCAGGCGAACCTTCTGGCATCCAGCGGCATGATCACTACCCAGGCGATAAAACCCAGCAACAGCCCGTAAATAACGTACCGGTCCCAGCCTTTCTGTCCTAGTTCTCCCGGCTGTTTATACCTTTCCGCCAGCAGCGCCGGGTCCTTGATGTATAGATTGATGATGGTTGTGAAGCACAGCACCACGAGCCAGATATTAAATATCCAGCCTTCCAGCCACAGCCAGTCTCCCGCCAGCCACAGCAAAGCCACCGGCCAGATCAATATCCACACTGCCGTGTAGACCATTTTGCCCACCGTTATCTTTTTCCTCTCACTTGCCATTACCTTTCCGCCTTTTGATTTATGCCCTTAATTCTATTCCGCCCACTCCACCATAACAAGAAGGACATCGGGGGTAAAACTTATATACCCCTGGGTAAGAAGTAAGAAAGGCGTTGAAGAGGGAACGAGTTCCCTCTTAGAAAAAGGGGTGGGAACTCTCCTGGGAGAGGGGTAAGGGTGAGGGAGAAAACTTGGCATTTAAATCCTCCCTGGTAGTAATATTAACCCTGTATGAAGTACCGGCCTTTCGGCAAAAAACTGCCCTGGCAGTCCTCGGCCCTCGGCTTCGGCGCCATGCGTCTCCCCCAAACTTCGCCTGACCCGGCCGATATCGACGAGGCCGAAGCGGTCAGGATGATCCGCCAAGCCATCGATAACGGCGTCAATTACGTAGATACCGCTTACCCTTACCACGCCGGGCGCAGCGAGGTCGTGGTCGGCAAGGCGCTGCGCGACGGCTACAGGCAGAAAGTGAAGCTTGCCACCAAGATGCCCTCCTGGGCTATAAGATCGGCGGCCGATTTCGACCGCTATTTCGATGAGCAGCTAAAGCGACTGCAGATCGATACTATCGATTTCTATCTGCTGCACGGCTTGAATAAAGACTACTGGCCCAACCTGCGTGACCTCAAGGTGTTTCGTTGGGCCGAGAAAGCCATGGCCGGCGGCCGCATCGGCCGGCTGGGGTTCTCCTTCCACGATGAGTTCGACCTCTTCAAAGAGATCGTAGACTGGTATGACAACTGGACCTTCTGCCAGATCCAATATAACTATATGGATACCGAGTTCCAGGCCGGCGAGAAAGGACTCAAGTATGCCGCCGGCAAGGGCCTGGCGGTGGTGGTCATGGAGCCCTTGAGGGGTGGGGGCCTGGCCAAACAGCCGCCGTCATCCGTGGCCAAAATATGGGAGGGTGCGGTGCATCGGCGCTCACCGGCCGAATGGGCCTTGCTCTGGGTCTGGGAACACCCGGAGGTGTCGCTGGCCCTCAGCGGCATGAGCACCATGGAACAGGTGAAGCAGAACCTTGCAACTGCCGGCCTTAGCGGTCCAGGCTCACTGACACAGAATGAGATGGCACTGGTCGAGCGCGTCAAAGGGGCTTTCCAGGGTCTCAGCCCCATCCCCTGCACCGGTTGTGGATATTGCCAGCCCTGCAGCAGCGGGGTGGATATCCCGCGTGTCTTCCAGTTTTACAATAACGGCATCATGTACGATGACCTCCGGGCGGCACGCTTTTACTATAACAGCCCGGTAGCCATGAAACAGGACCAGCGGGCGGACGCATGCATCGAATGCGGCGAATGCGAAGAAGCCTGCCCCCAGAAAATCCCCATCGCTGAATGGCTCAAGAAAGTGCATGCCGAGCTCGGGCCGAAATAATAATTTAAACGCTTCATCTGAAGCTGCTCGGGTTCGGCGAATGGGAAGCAAAGCTTACCGTGGTGACAACCTGGTTACCTTTGATATTCAACCGAAAAGAAGCATAATTTTCCAAGGAGGTTGTGCCATGAAGAAAACGGATAAAGAGCGGTTCATCGATCTATGGAAAAAGTATTTCAATAATGCCGAGCTGCCGCTGACGTTCTATTATACGGATGAGGAAGGGCGTGCCGACCTGGTCAAGCCCGGCTCTGTGAACAGGTGCATCATTGCTGCGCTGCTGAAAGCCCGGCAGGGAAATTCCATGAGCTTCGGCGTGGAATCCATAGGCTGCTTCGGCGGGAAAAGATATGTTGGTTTCGCCACAAAGATCATGCCTAACTTCGAGTATTTCCTGTCCTGCGGCATTCCCGGCAAACTGGAAGGCGAGCGCTACAAGAAGTCACCCGAACTGGTCAAGGAGATTATGGCGCAGCAGCAGCCCTTTAAGGCGCCGGGCCGTTACATAGTCTTTAAACGCTGGGACATACTGGAAGAGTCGGACAACCCGCTGATAGTCGTTTTCTTTGCCAAACCCGACGTGCTGGCAGGCCTCTTCACTCTGGCCAGCTTCGATGAGGCAGAGGCCAACGGCGTAATCTCGCCCTTCGGTTCCGGCTGCTCGTCAATCGTGCACCACCCTTTGATGCAGGTTGAATCGCACCGTCCCAAGCCGGTTATCGGTATGTTCGACATCTCGGCCAGGCCCTTCGTGGATACATGTGAGTTGTCGTTTGCGATGCCGATGAAGAAATTCGATAGTATGGTCAATAATATGGATGAGAGTTTTTTGATCACAGGATCGTGGGAGAAGATAAAAAAGAGAATACCCTGAATAAATTCAAGGCTCGAAATATAAGGTTAAGGGAATTTATAGCATGATGGGAATGACGAAAAAAGAAAGGATTAAAGCAGCACTGGCAGGAAAAGAGGTTGACCGCGTCCCGGTGGGCTTCTGGAGGCATTGGCCGGAGGAAGACCAGCAGCCAGAAACGCTGGCGGCGGCGGCGCTGGCCTTTCAGAAGCTCTACGATCTTGATTTTATTAAGGTGCCGGTGGCCTCAACCTTCTGCGTGGACGATTACGGAGTCAAGCATGCCTGGCGGGGCAGCCCCATGGGCGACCGCGATTACCAGGAATACGCCGTTAAGAAGATCGAGGACTGGGACCATATCGAGCCGCTGGACGTCAATAAAGGTACTTACGGCCGCATGCTGCAGGCGCTCCGTATCATTATGGATAAAAAAGACAAAGACACCCCGGTCATCTTCACTATCTTCAACCCGATTAATTCCGCCTGTTACCTGGCCGGCGATGAGACCTGCCTGGTGCATTTAAGGAGCGAGCCGCAGCGTGTAGAGCGCGGTATAAAGGCGCTGACCGAGACCTGTGCCCGTTTTGTAGGCGCCGTGATGGATGAGGGTTGCGACGGCATATTCCTGTCGGCCCGGGCGGCAAGCTACAACGTTATGAGCGTGGAAGAGTACATGCGCTTCGGCCGCCCCGGGGACCAGAAGGTACTGGAGGCCGCCGCCGCCGGCTGGTTCAACGTGATGCACCTCCACGGCAAAAATCCCATGTTCAAAGAGCTGGCGGATTACCCTGTGCAGGCCATGAACTGGCATGACCGCACGGCCTGGCCCGGCCTGGCAGAAGCGGGCAAACTATTCAAGGGTGCCCTGATGGGCGGAATCGAGCAATTTAAAACGCTCTTGACGGAAAGCACGGAGGATATAAAGAAGCAGTCCCACGATGCTATAAAGCAGATGAACGGCCGGCGGCTTATACTCACGCCCGGCTGCACCTACCCCATCACCGTCCCGCATATTAACCTCATGGCCCTCCGGAAATCGGTTGAACGATAAATTCCAGCTCCAAACAATTTTCTTAATTTTAAAATTTCGAATATTGGAATTTGGCTTTTGGAATTTTAGCTTCCCGTGGGGGCTTTCAATTTACGGGCAAACTCCGCCACTTTTTTACCTGCATCTTTCCTGAGTGGAAAACCGTGTCCGAAGCAGGCCGTCCCGAAGTCTAGGGCCGCCAGCTTTTGAATGGAGGACATCTCCTGCGGTATATCGGCGGTGAATACCATCGAGGGCAGCTTGACACCCAGACGTCTCGCCAGCAGGTCGCCGGTAAACACCAGACCCTCCCGCTTCAGATAAAGACAGATGCTGCCCGGCGTATGTCCGGGTGTGTGAATTATCTTAATGCCACCCGCTACCGGCAGATCGTCCCCATCCTCCACCTCAATATCAATCGCGGCTGGCGGTGTAGCCAGCATACGGCTGAAAATGCCGGACCTACGGTTCAACCAGCCCGGCCGCGATGGTCCGGCCTGCGGCAGCCTGCCGTCGATATAGGGCGCGTCTAATTTATGGGCGACGGCCTTCGCCCCGGTTAGCTCTTTGAGGGCGGCCAGGCCGCCGCTGTGGTCGGGATGATGGTGCGTGATGATGATGTGACGGATCCTGGTAGGTGCAAAACCCAGGCTGTAGATCCTTTTCAATATTTGCCTGTACTTGTTGCGGTACCCGGCATCAACCAGAGTAAACCCGCCTCCCAATGCCAGCAGGTACACATTGGCCCCCAGGTCGGCCTGGTCCCAGATAGCGCTGATCTTGTAAACTCCCTGTATCACTTCCATCATAGAAGTTACTGCAAACTCTTATTTGGAGGCCTCCGCCCGTTATGTTATCGTTTATTATAGTCGTTTTAAGGAGCAAATTGTGAAAATCGACGACCTGCGTAAGCTTAGAGATGCATATTTCGAGGAAGAGGAATACCTCAAATCGATGGAACAATGCGTCGAGCTGGCTGCCGGGCACAATGAAGAGCTGACCTTCGACGATATCTTCAAGAAAGGCCTGTGCCATTTTAAGCTGGAAGAGGATGCCGAAGCCACCGGTTGTTTCAATAAAGCGTTGGAAAAGGAGCCCGATAACGTGATGGCCCTTACCAATAAAGGCATCTGCCTATATAACCTGGGCAGGATTCAGGAGGCCTTTGAGATATTCAACCGGGCCGTGAAAATCAATCCCAACGTGTTCCCGCCCTATTATTACATCGGTATGTACTATATGCGCATTTTCCAGGAAACCGGCGACCTTCAAGCCATGGAAAAGCTGGTGAATGCTTACCGGCCGGTGCTGGCCCAGGCGCCCGATTTCGGCCCCTTATTAATGTACGACCCCAACAAAGATGCCGACTATACGCTCGATCTGTTCCTGATGCTGCACGATAATGTGAAGGAGATGTCCATCGACGAGCTGACCGCACTATAGCGGCAGCGGGTTCTGATATTCCTTGCCCGTCATATCATTAAGCTTTTTGATGATCTCCACCATTCCGCCGGTATCCTGCCCGCAGTATTCTTCCAGGTCCCGCCTGATCTTCAACCGTTCCTCATCATCAGCGCTGTCGTAGGTTGCCGCCATGAAAGCCACCCCGGCCAGCTTGCCGTCGTTGATATCCAATCCGTCGTAGCTGATACCGGTCAGGGCCGGCAACACCTTTTTAAGCGAGGCGCTGCCCCTCTGTTCCGGGTGATAGTAATAGAAGCTGCTGAAGGGCTTGAGCAGGTCCAGAATCCGGCCCTGCAACCCATCTACCCACTCCCTGTAAGCAGGGAAGGCCTCGGCCAGCTCCGACAGCACCTGTTTCTCGAAAGGGGCATAGTAAGCGACGATGCTGCCTTTATCTCCCAGCGCTTTATTGAGCGCCTCCAGCAGCCGCGGGCGGGGGTCTCCCTTGCCTTCGGCCAGGTATCCGAAGTGCTTAACTTTCCCTTCCATGTCCTCTACAACGTGCAGGGAAAACTGAAAGGGTATTTGCTGGTAGGGACGTGTACCGTCGAAGAGCGGAATGGCCGTGCTGAAGGTCTCGAAATCAAGGTAGTAAACAGGATATTCCAGTGAATTGAGGAAGCTGCGGATGCCCTCCCTGTCCACGTGCGGCTCGCCGCTGGCCACACACCTTACCTGTATCTGTTGCCTGCCGTTCAGCCCGTAGCCTTCGGGTATGTCCAGGATATTCACGATGCCGCTTTCAAACAGCTCGTAGCGCTTTTTACCGCCCCAGTAAAGGTCGAAGATGCTGTGCTCCGGCAGGAAGGCCCAGCATACCTCCTGCAGGGGACATTCATAGGGAGTGCTGCAGTGGGGCCCGATACCCACTTCCGGGCACTGTGTCCTGCCCATAACATCCAGTATCTCGTCTATTTTATCTTTTAAAGTATCGCTGAACTCGTTGACCCTGCCGGTGATATCCTCGATGTTGAAAAGCTGGTATGGGTCTATTTCGCCCAGCCTGACATAGCGCGTATTGATGTAGGCCACCTTGCAGTTGCGGATTTTAAGGCCGGCGTTCTGGCAGCATAGCCTCTGAAAAGCGACGTCCCAGATATTAACGTCCTTAACGCTGGTGACACTCTTGACCTCGATGATGTCCCAGGCGCCGTCGCCTGTGGGGTTGAGTATGTCCAGACGGCAATAGAGGTTGCCGGCTGAGATACCGGCCTCGAAGAGCGGCTTGTCCCCGCCTAAATTCTCCCGCGTGACCCGGGTATTGGCTGCAAAGTCATCTGTGGGGACATTGATGCCGTCGGGGAAAAGCTTCCTGGCCAGATCGCCGACATCATGACCCTGATCGAAGATAAACTGCATGGCGGCGTCGGCCCGCGGGATACTTTTCTGGTCATGCAACTGCGTCCAAAGGTACTTATGGCACTGCAGGCCATAAAGGAAGCTGGTCTTGGACAAAATGGGGGACATTATC